>NC_014844.1:0-302425 GCF_000176915.2 Pseudodesulfovibrio aespoeensis Aspo-2 | reverse complement strand
TGCCGCTGCTCGGCCAGGGTTCCAAGGTTGATCAGGGCATAATAGCGCGTCAGGGTGTCGCCTGTGGGCTCGGGCAGGGCCAGAGCCTTGTACAGGGCCGCCCAGCGCGCCCTGAGAATGTCCATGATAGCCTTCTTGTACGCGAATTTTTCATCCAGCAACTCAAAGAGCGAGAACAGGCACATGGCCACCTGCTGCGGGCCGGACAGCCCGCCCGTGTGGGCCAGGGCCACCTGACGGCTGTCCATCTCCAGCCGGTCGATGAAGGTGATGGACTCGGGCCGGGTGGAGGTCAGCCGATACCGCAGGTCGAGCCGGGCCTGCTCCTTGGACGGCAGCCGCTTGATGATCCGGTCGACCACGGTGTTCTCGTGCACCATGACCAGCCCCAGCCGCCAACCTGTGACGCCGAAATACTTGGAATAGGAGTAGACCCCCAGGATGTTCTCGGGCAGCACCGAGCCAAAGGTGTGGAAGGAGTCCACGAAGCTGGCGTAGACCGTGTCCGAGATGATGATCATGTCCGGGTTGTGGGCCTTGATGACCGCCGCCATGCGACCCACGGTGTCCGCGTTCAGGGAGACCGAGGTCGGGTTGGTCGGGTTGACCATGTACAGCGCCTTGACGCCTGGGTCCGCCAGCTTGGCCGCCTCGGCGTCCGGGATCTGCCAGCCCGCCTCCTCGCTGCAGCGGATGTAGACTGGTTCAAGGCCGTAGTCGGCCAGCACGGGCAGCTCCAGATAGGGAGAGAAGACCGGGGTGACGATGGCCACCTTGTCGCCCGGATTGAGGACCATGTTCTCGCGCAGCGAATTGAAGAGATAGATCATGGCCGCCGTGGCCCCCTCGGTGGCGAAGAGGCTGAACTTGCCCGCCGGGGGCTTGCCCGAGAAGACCACCCGGTCCAGGTAGCGCATGGCGATGGCCTCGGTCACTGGAAAGATGCGCGGCGGGTCGGGATAGAAATCACCCTGCACGCCGTCGGTCAGTTGAAAAACGACCTCGTCCGGGTCCATGCCCAGGTTGCGGGTGGCATACTCCATGGCCCGCTCCAGAAACTCTGCGCCGGGCTGGCTCCGATGGACCTTGATGAACGCCGCGAACTCAGCGGCTAGGCCGTCCCTCATCCGCCGATAGCCGATATCCCTGGCAGGCTCGTTGCTCCCAGCCCTTTTGGCTCCCTCCTGCTCAGCCGCCGTGGCCGCGAACAGGGTCAAGAGGGCGAACGCCTTGCGCGCCGTGGTGTTCAGAAAATCCGGGTTGCCGCGCCCCGCGTTGAGCACCGTGCAGCCGGACTTGGCGCAAGCGGCCTGGGCCTTGTCGATGAGCAGGTTCTTGATCTCAAAGGGGCTCTCCTGTTCCAGCCCCTTCCAGTCCTGGGCCGCGGCCAGGGCGATCTGCGGGGCCGTCAGCCCGAGCAGCTGGCCCGCGCTCATGGCCGACAGGCCGAAGCAGGCGGCGTACTTGAAAAATTCCCGACGGCTCAGGCCGCCCTCCCTGGCCACTACGGCGGCTTCATGAACAAAGGGGTGCGTCTTCTGCGTCATTGATTTCTCCCGGCTGATGGTTGCGTGAATTCCTCCCATACTCCCAAAGGGGGCAATCGTGTCAACTTCACGGGGAAAAAGAATCACGCGGGGAAGGAGCCACGACCGCGCTACCTGAGGCCGATGAGTCCGCGCTGGCCAATGGTCTTGATGAAAGCGGTGACGCTGAGCTCGGCCTCGCGGGGCTGGAGGCCGTAATGGGCGGCAAACTCCCCGGCAATGCGGCGCACCGACCGCTGGCCGTCGATGCGGTCCCAGACAAAGGAGCCCATCTCGTCCAGTTCGAGCCGCTTGATCATGGGCCGCTGGTCCCAGAGGTTGACCTTTTCGGCCAGCCGCCCGAACCAGGGCTTGATGGCCAGGGGGTAGGCGAGACGGACCAGCCCGTCCGGGGTGCTGGTGGCCTGGACCCCGGAGTTGCGCACCGGGACCATGTTCAGGGCCTCGGACCGGGGGATGGTCGGCTGGGGGGGGCGCTTGCTAAACCAGCTCATAGGACTCGACCATGGCGGCAAAGGTAGTGTCGGGCAGTGGGTCGGTGCCGGTGGCGGTCACGACCAGGATGTGGTTGGTGCCGGGCGGAATCCAGACCTGCCCGCGGGCGTGGGTCTCGCGCCGCAGCAGCCTGCGCGCCAGCGAGGTCCGGACCGGACCGGACCAGGAGGCCATGGCTGCACCGCCCGCGTCAGATTCCATGGCGGGCAGTGCGGCAACAGGCTTGTCGGCCAGGGCTGTGGCTGCCCAGGCGACCAGGGTCCGATCCTTGAGCAGCACGCTGGCCGGGGCGAACCGCTCGAAGGTCAGGCGCGTGCCCGGCCCCTTGCCCGCCCCCATGCCCGATGTGATCCGCCTGTCCCGCGCGGCCTGGCCCAACCGCCTGGGCCGCCAGTAGCGCACCGAGTAGTGGCCGGGCCTGAAGGAAAAGGTGTCGAGGACGAACGAAACCGGGACGCGGCCGCGCAGGCCGAACATGGCAAAGGGCGTGGTCCTGCGGGTGGCCGGGTCGCGCCGCTCGGCGTCCGGCCCGCTGTGGTCGCGGAAGGTGGCCAGGATGTGGGCGGCCCGGTCCTCGGCCTCCCGGTTTTCGCTGCCGGGCGCGCCGTCGTTGTCCCGGTCCCGATCCTCCATGAAAAACTGGACCAGGGCGGCCAGCCCGGTGGCCGGGTTGTGCAGGGCCGCGCCAATGCCGCGATGCGGCCCGGCGCGCCAGATGAAGCTCTGGGCGCGCAGGCCGGACCGCACCAGCCCGGCCACGGCCTCGACCCAGGCGGCAGGCGGCGCATCGTCGGGCACGGCGCGCACGTCAGCGTCCCGGTGCTCCCTGGCCAGCCGCTTGAGGTGCTTGTCAAAGGAGAAGGAGCCGAGCACGGTGCGCCATTTCAGCTCGCACACCGGGCGCAGCCCATCGCCCAGCAGCAGCCCGTCGCGCTCCAGGGTCACGGGTTCCCAGGCGTCCGGCACGGTCAATCCCACGCCGTTCCAGATGTATTCCGCCATCCTGGCCGGGCTGCCCTAGCGGGGGACGAAGTCGTTCAGGTTCCGGATGGCCGTGGGGCCGCCCTGGTCCTTCTCCTGCTTGTCAAAGGCCGCCTTATAGCAGTCGTATTCGGCATCCAGCAGCGATTCCAGAGTCATCTTGATGGACACCCCAGGACGCATCTCCTTGTCCCGGCTCCACATGAGCAGGAGCGACACGGCTTCCTTGCCGCGCGCGAAATTCCACTGCCAGGCGATGACGTTCTTGAAGGTGTCGCCCTGGTAGCTGTCCGGCTCGCCGAACTGTTTGGTATATTCCTTGAGCAGGGCGTTGAAGAACTTCTGGCTGGTGTCGTGGAACTTGAGCTTGACGCGCAGCAGCTTCCTGTCGCCAAGGCAGTTGCCGTGGGTCAGGCTACCGCCCCGCACGCCCGGCACCGAGTCGGCCCTGAGGTTGGTCTCGGAGAGAAAGGGGATGTCCGTCTGCGACAGCCCCTGGCTGCCGTCGCAATAGGACTGGTACAGATCAACATCCTTGCCCAGAGTGAAGACAGAAAGGGTCAAGGGTAGGGGTTCCGCCGCCAGACACGGGGCGGAAAGCAGGATCAGGGCCAGGATTATGAATGCGCTCGGTCTCTTCATCTCAATAACTCCCTCGCTTGAAAAGGCTTGTCCGCCCCACGGGCGGTGCTCTATGGTTAAACGAGAAAACAACGCTTGGCAAAGGGATAGAACAGGAAAACAGCACCGGAGGGCGCATGTCCGTCAGGGCAATGGCATATTATCTGACAGCTGTGGTCATGGGAGCGGTCTACGGCGGGCAGGTCTGCCCGCTGCTTGAGGGGCTGACCCCCTTCAGGCTCGGGCTGATCATCCTGGCTCCTGTGGCCGTGGCCTACGCCCTGCGTTCGGTGGCCGAAGGCCCGCTCATGCGGCGATGGCCGCCGGTGCGCCACGCCCTGGTCCAGTTCTGCCTCGACCTCGCCCTGTTTACGACCAGTGGGCTGGCCGCCGCCCTGATCCTGCGCATAGGCTATGGCTTGGGTCTCCTTGAAAGCGGACTCAAGGTTTTTCTCAGCGTCTTCGCCATGGGAATTTTCGCCGGCCTCGACCTCTCGCTGGAGCGTGAGCGGATTGTCATCACCGCTGCCCGCAACGACAGGTCCACCTTCAGCCCGCCCTGCCGCGTCTTTCCCATCACGCGCAAGCTCGTGGTGGTGACCACGGCCATAGTCGCCCTCGCCGCAACCATCGTCATGCTGATCCTGGTGCGCGACATGCGCTGGCTCTCGGAGCAGGGGCTGTCGGCAATCTCCGTGGAGCCCCTGAGCCGGGCCGTGCTGGGAGAGATGTTCGTGGTCATGGGTGTACTCCTGGTCCTGGTGGTCAATCTCGCTTTCTCTTACGCCCGCAACCTGAGCCTGCTCTTTGCCAACCAAACCGCAGTGCTCGAAAGCGTTAGCCAGGGCGACCTCTCCCGGCGGGTGCCGGTGGTCACCTGTGATGAGCTGGGCTTCATCGCGGCCCACACCAACACCATGATCACCGCCCTGCGCGACGGGCGGCGCATGAGCGACGGCCTGCGCATCGCCAAGGAGGTGCAGCAGAACCTGCTGCCTGACCACGCCCCGGCCCTGCCCGGCCTGGAGCTGGCCGGGGCCGCCCTGTTCTCGGACGAGACCGGCGGCGACTTCTACGACTACATCGGCTGCGACGAGGGAACCTGCGGTCGCATCGCCGTGGCCGTGGGCGACGTGTCGGGCCACGGCATCGGCGCGGCCCTGCTCATGGCCGCCGGGCGCGCCCTGATCCGCCAGAGCGCGGCCTCGCCCGGCTCCCCGGCCCGCAACATCACCACCGCCAACCGCCATCTGGCCCGCGACATCGACGACACGGGCCGGTTCATGACCCTGTTCTTCATGATCCTCGACCCGGAGGAGGGGACCGCCACCTGGGTCAACGCGGGCCACCAGCCGCCCCTGGTCTTTGACCCGGCCAGCGGCGGTTTCAGCGAGCTCCGGGGCCGCGACATCCCCCTGGGCGTTGACCAGGAGTGGCGGTTCCACCAGCAGACCATGCCCCTGCCTGCTCCAGGCCAAATCATCCTTATTGGCACCGACGGCCTGTGGGAGGCCCATGACCGCCGGGACGACATGTTCGGCCCGGACCGGGTGCGCCAGGTCATCCGCGACAACGCGGCATCGGGAGCCGAGGACATCCTCCGCGCCCTGCTCGCCGCCGTGCACGAATTTGTCGGCGCAAACCCCCAGGACGACGACATCACCCTGGTCATCATCAAGGGCGTGTGACCCCCCCCCTTGGACAGTACGGCGCAGGAATTTCTGGATTCCCGGCCTGAAAACCCGTATTGGCTGGCCATGGCGCAGACACACCCCGCATTGGCTGAGATAGCAGCCGCCGCCCGCAAGCTTGGCCGCCCCGTGGAGGACGGACAGGCCGCGTCCCTGACCGACTACCTGAGCCAGCTCGTCAAATGGAACGCCAAAATGAATCTGGTGGGACCGTCGGACTGGCGCACCATCTTTGACACCTTGGTGGTGGACAGTCTCTATCTGGCGGATTTCCTGAACGGTCTCGACCTGGGCAACGCCCCGCTGTGCCTCGACCTCGGGGCCGGGGCCGGGCTGCCCGGCATCCCCCTGCGCATCCTCTGGCCGCACGGCGACTACTGGCTGGTGGAGAGCCGCGACAAACGGGCCACCTTCATGCGCTCCGCCGTGGGCCGACTCGGCCTGACCGCCACCTCCGTGTTCCATGGCCGGGCCGAGGACGCCCTGGACAGGCTCGCCCGGCACGGCCAGCACGCCACCGCCGACCTGATCGTCAGCCGGGCCTTCATGCCCTGGCCGCAGCTGCTCCCCTTTGTACGCCCCATGCTCCGCCCTGGCGGCACGGTGGTCATCCTGGCCAACACCCCGCCCCCGCCTGAGCCGGACCTGCCCGCCGGCTGGTCCCTGGCCGACGTGGCCAGCTACCCGGCAGCCGGGAAAAAACGCTACTTCTGGTCCCTGCGCCCGGCGTAAAGACGCAGAACGGGCTGCCCCAAAGGACAGCCCGCACAAGAACGATCACCGGAAAGACCTCGGCAGCCCGGCAGGGTCAGCCTTGTGAACCGACCTTTGGCCCGGCTCTCTATTTGGCATGGACACAGACTCACATTGGAGTATAAACAAAACAAAAACCATGATGAGGAGCCACTCATGACCGACATGCGCGAGTTGTGGAATTCGTTGAACAAAGAAAGTGAATTCAATTTCATCTCTCACCTTCAGAACGGTCAGGAGTGGGACAAGGCCGAATTTCACCTGACCGGCATCCGCTTTGTGGACAGAATGGCGGACCGGATCGTGGAATATGGCACCCTGGAACCCAGCAGAGCCAGCGTTCTGGAGATAGGCTGCGGCGTTGGCCGTTTTCTGAAACCTCTGGCCTGCCGCTTTCGTCTGGCCTGTGGCGTGGATATCTCCGAAGAAATGCTCAAGAGTGCAGCTACTCAGTGTTCGTGCCTGCCCAATATTGTCTTGCAGCTTACGGACGGCAGGACCCTTAACAACTTAATCGACAACAGTTTCGATTACTGCGTCAGCGCCGGAGTGTTCCAGCACATCACCGATTTCGAGGCTATCGCCTCCTATATGCGCGAGGCATTGCGGGTTCTCAAGCCTGACGGGCTCTTTCTGCTCCAATTTGAAGGCAACAGGAAAGAGGAGCAGGGACAGGGCCAAACCGGGGCGAAAATCACCGCTGCAAAACTGGATGCGGCACTTGCCGGTGCCGAATTCCAGATTCTTGAGGTTTCCGCAGACCCCACGGACGCGGTGCGCAACATTGTCCTCGTCCTCCGCAAAACACCCGGCCAAGCTCCCGTGGACACATTCAAGACATACCCCATGACTAAACGGCGGTGGATGGAAGGGGTGTATGACGACATCAAAACAAAGACGCAGATGCACGAGCGTCAGGCCGCCCCTCCCTTGACAATGACTTTTTACGACGCCTGACCCTGTTGTTTTGACAGCAGAAGAGACATCCACTCCATCCATCCACAGTTGACACGTAGCAAAACCGCCCCAAGGGGCGGTTTTCGCGTCGGATTCCTATCCCTCACCGACCGAAACCGGGCTGCTTATTCAACTCCTGATCCGTCTTTGCCTTCCTGCTCCAGAGCGGCACCCACGCCTTCCTCGCTCGTCAGCGTGGCGTAGGCGTCCTTGAAGATGAGCTTGGTGGCCAGCACATCGGCCAGCTCGCCAAGGTCCATCAGGGTTTCAAGGAACTCGATGATGGCCAGCCGCCGCTCCTCCTCGCCGTGCTCGAACTCAAAGGCGCAGTCGCCGCTCTCGAAGTATTGCTCCACCCGTTTCAGATATTCGATGTCCAGCATGGTCTTTCTCCGTCAGTCATGGTGATAGGGCATGTTTTTCATGATGGTGGCGGCCCGGTACAACTGCTCCAGCAGCACCAGCCGGGCCAGCTCGTGGGGCAGGGTCATGTCGCTCAAGCGAATGCTGACCCGCGCCACGCCCTTGACCGCGTCCGACAGGCCAAAGGGGCCGCCGATGACGAACACGGGACGCTGGTTGGGAGCGTCGGTCCACTTCTCCACAAAGGCGGCCAACTGGCGCGAGGTGAGCCGGTCGCCATGCTCGTCGAGGATGACCGCCACGTCGCCGGGCGCGAGCCTGGCCAGGATCGCCTCGCCCTCCTTGCGGCTGCGCTCGACGGGCGGCAGCTTGCCCGGCCCGTCCTTGATCACGGCCTCGTCGAGCTTGAAGAACCGGGACAGCTTCTTCCAATAATGGTCGCACCCGTCCTGGGAAAAGGGTTCCTTGAGCCTGCCCACCCAGATGAAGCCGATCCTGCTCATGGCCCGCCCGTCACACGCTCATGAGCTCGGCGGAAAGCGCGCCGTCCCGGTACTCGATGCGCACGAACCCGCCGCCCGCCAGCATGCCCGGATTGATGACCGTGCTTTCCCCGATCCTGTCCACGGCCCGCGATTCGTGGATGTGGCCGGTCAGGACCAGTGCGGGCCGGGCGCGCTCGATGAAGGCGCGCACACCAGGGCTGCCCACATGCTCGCCGTTGCCGAGCATGTCCGCCTTGGAGCCGTGGGGCGGCTCGTGCACGGCCACGATGAGGGTGGCAAAGGATGCGGCCAGGGCGTGGGTGGCGTCGAGCCACCCGACCAGGGTGGCCTCGGCCACCTCGCCGGGAGTGCCAAAGGGCGTGGGCGTGGAATAGCCCACCCCCATCAGGCCGAGTCCGGGTGCCAGCTCGCGCACCCGCAGGTGAAGGTCCATGCCCCGCTGTGCGAGCCGGGCCTCAACCGCGTCGGTGTCCATGTTGCCTGGCAGGGCAAAAATGCGCGGATTGATGGCCGCCACCGCGTCAATGACCCGGTCCGCGGACTCGCGGCTGCCCCGGTTGGTCAGGTCGCCCGTGAGGATCACCCCCTGGGCCCGACCCAGCCCCGGAATGGAACCGAGCACCCCGAAGCTCTCGTGAATGTCGCCAAACGCTATCCAGTACATGCCGCTCCCCTGCTGGATTCTCCGCTCTGCGCCCGCCCTTGCCCGGCGCTATTTCTCGCAATCCCCTCTCACGGCCAGCCGGGTCAGCTCGGCCAGACGCACGTCCACCTGCCGGTAGAGGGAGCCGGTGGGATACTGGCCGTTCCTGGCGCGCGTGCCGCAGCGCATGCCGGTGAGCAGGAGCATGGCCTCCTCAATGGTCTTGACCGGGAAGATGTGGAACCGCCCCTCGTCCACGGCCTGGACGATCTCGCCCTTGAGCATCAGGTTGACCACGTTGTCCGCAGGCAGGATGACGCCCTGGTGGCCGGTGAGTCTGCGCCGTCGGCAGACCTCGAAAAACCCCTCGATCTTGCGGTTGACGCCGCCCACAGCCATGACTGCGCCGGACTGGGAGACCGCGCCGGTAAAGGCATAGGAAAGGTTGATGGGCGCGCCGGACAGGGCCGAGAGCAGAGAGGCCAGCTCCGCGCCCGAGGCCGAGTCGCCCTCGATGCCCGCGTAGGACTGCTCGAAGCACAAAGAGCCGGTCAGCACGATGGGTTTGTCCTGGGCGAACAGGCGCACCAGATAGGACTTGATGATCATCATGCCCTTGGTGTGGATGGGGCCGCCCAGCTGGGCCTCGCGCTCCAGGTCGAGGATGCCGCCGTGGCCCACGCCAACCGTGCAGGATATCTGATGGGGCAGGCCGATCTCGTAGTCGCCGAACTGGGTCACGGACAGCCCGTTGGCAAGGCCCACGGCCCGACCGCTGGTCTCCACCTTGATCACCTGCCGGTCATAGTCGGTCATGAACTCCTCTTCGTAGAGGTTGACCCGGTAATCCTTGGCCGCCACCGCCGCGGCCAGCTCGGTCTGGCCGACCTCGCCGCGCCCGGCCATGCGGGCCAGGGCCGAGGCCTCGATCATGCGCTCGCGCAGCAGGGGGATGTAGAGCGAGAGCCTTTTCTGGTCCTCCACCAGCCGGGAGCCGAAATCCACCAGCCCGGCCATGGCCTCGCGGGTGAAGGGCAGGAGGCCCGACTCGGCTGCAATCTGGCCGATGACGTGCAGATAGTAGCGGATGTTCTCGGCATTGCGCGTGGCCGCGTGCTGCATGTGCGCCTTGAGCTTGAAGAATTTGTCGAACCGGTCATCGTTGTAGAGCAGGATCTCGTAGTGCTCCTCCGAGCCGATGAGAACCACCTTGACCTGCAGGTCCACGGGCGCGGGCTGGAGGGTCCGGGCGCGGACCTGATCCGGGTCCACCGGGTCCTCGATGCGCGACTGGCCGGAGCGCAGGGCGCGCAGCAACCCCTCCCAGGAGTTGGGGTTGGAGAGCAGGTCCTCGATGTTCAGGACCAGAAATCCGCCGTTGGCCCGGTGCAGCGCCCCGGCCTTGATCAGGGTGAAATCCGTGTACAGGGCGCCCATCTCGGCCTCGCGCTCGATGGAACCGAGGAGGTTGAAGGCCGTGGGGTGATCCTCCACCACCACGGGCGCGCCCCTGGTCTTGCCGTTGTCCACGAACAGGTTGACCTCGAACCGGGTGAAGAAATCCTCGCCGCCGGGCGGGCCATCGGGCAGGAGCCCGGCCAGGGAGCTGTCGCGCGGCAGGAATTGTTCCACATTGTCGAGCACTTCGTCCTGCAGGGCCTGAAAGTACTCGGGCAGCCCGCCGGCCCCCTTGAACTTGTCCACGACCTTGCCGAAGCTCTCGTCCAGGACCGCCCTGGCCGCCTCGCGCTGGAGGTCCACCTCGGATTGGCGCATGTCCGCCTCGTTCTGGTTGATGCGGCGCAGGATGGAGCTGACGCTGGCCAGCAGTTCCTCGCCCTTGGCCTTGAGCTTCTTGCGCAGCGGCGCGCCCAGGGTCTCGAAATCCTTGTCCGAGACCACCTGCCCGTCCACGATGGGCGAGAGGGTCAGGACGCCCTCCTCGTCCAGGCTCAGGCTGAAGCTCTCCTTCTCGGCGGTGGCGTCCATCCTGTTGAACAACTCCTCACGCTTGGAGTTGTACTTCTTGAGCATCCGCTCGTGTTTTTTCTGGAAGGCGTCCTTCTCGAACCGGGCCGGGATCTCCTGGCGGATGTGGGCCATGGCCTTGTGCTGGGCCTGCTTGAACTTGCGCCCCTGGCCTGCGGGCATGCGCAGGACGATGGGCCTGTCGTTGTCCTCGAAGTTGTAGAGGTAGACCCAGTCGCACGGGGTCTCGGCCCTGGCCGCCGCGGGCTTGAGAAAGCTCATGGCGAAATAGGTACGCCCCATGTTGGGCTCACCCGAGACATAGACGTTGTGCTCGTTGCTCTTGATCTCAAGGGCCAGGGCCAGGGCGTGGATGGCCCGTGGCTGGAACCGGGAGTGGACGTTGCGGGCCGGAATGTCGGCGCTGGTGGCAAAGGGGATCCGGGCCGGGTCAAGGTGCGCCCGCAGCTTGTCGCCGGACAGGCTCTTCACCTTGGGAGTGCTGGTCTGGTTCATTGGGTGCTCGCGTGTTTCGTGATGCGCGGCCAACCCGCCGCACGGCGAAGATACGGATTTTCACCCGCGATGTCACCCTGCATTGTGACGGCGCAGCCGAAGCGCGCCGGCCGGTCGCGGCTATTGTATGTAGTTCGGGAGATTGAGGAAAAGATTCGTCGTGTAGGTCATCATCTTGTCCATGATCCAGGGGAAGGCCACCAGCAGGGCGATGAAGATGGCCACGATCTTGGGGACCATGGTCAGGGTCATCTCCTGGATCTGGGTGGCTGCCTGGAGCACGGAGATAAAAATGCCCACAATCATGCCCACGCCGAGCATGGGCAGGGAGATGACCAGTGTGATTTCAATGGCTTGTCGGGCGAATCCGACCACGAATTCCGGCGTCATGACGCACTACTCCCCGGGCAGGTGCCTGTGCAGGGTCACTGAAAGGTGTTCACGAGGGAGCCCACGAGCAGGTTCCACCCGTCGATGAGGACGAAAAGCAGGATCTTGAACGGCAGCGAGATCATGACCGGCGGCAGCATCATCATGCCCATGGCCAGCAGGATGGAAGCCACGACCATGTCCAGGATGAGGAACGGGATGTAGATGAGAAAGCCGATGGTGAAGCCGGTCTTGAGTTCCGAGATGGTGTAGGCGGCCACCAGCATGATGGTGTTGACCTCGTCTCGGTTATTTGGCCGCTCCTCCTTGGTGATGGAGTAGAAGATGGACAGGTCCTTCTCGCGGGTATGCTTGAACATGAACTCGCGGATGGGCACCTGCGCCCGTTCCAGGGCCTCGTCAAAGCGTATCTCCTCGGCCAGATAGGGCTGGAGCGCGGTGCTGTTGATGGCCTTGCCCACCGGCATCATGATGACCACGGTCATGAAGATGGCCAGCCCGGCCAGGATCTGGTTGGGCGGCATCTGCTGGGTGCCCATGGCCTGACGCAGAAAATGGAAGACGATGATGATCCGGGTGAAGGAGGTCATGGTCAGCATGATGGCCGGGGCCATGCTCAACACCGTGAGCAGGAAGAGAATCTCAAGCAGGGTCGAAACCTCGCCCGGCTCGGCCTGTCCGGCAGCCAATTCCATGGTCAGCTTGGGGATGACCGGGTCCTGGGCCAGCGACAGGGCCGGAAAGAGGGCCAGCGCGCCAAACAGGCAGGCGCACAGCGTCAGCAGTCGGCGCGGATCAGCCGTCATTTTTCGTCCCCTCCCGTCCCCTTCCTGAGCAGGGCCGCAAAGCTCTTCGGCCCGGAGGCGCGCGCTCCGTCCTCTCCAACCTCGCCCGCCTCGACATCGGCCAGCAGACTGACGCGGTCTTCGGTCACGCCAAGGAGCAGGTCGCGGTCGCGAAAACGGACCACGGCCACGCTCTGGCGGGCGCCAAGGGCCAGACGGCTGATCAGGCGCGGGCCGTCCTTGCCGCCGTGCGCGCCCCAGCCCTGGATGCCGAGCCGCTTGAGCAGATAGTAGGCCAGGAACATCACGCCCAGCATGAGGCACAGGTACCCCAGCGTGGTCAGCAGGGTCGCGCCGGAGTCCACCACTGGCAGCTGCATGGGTGCGGCAGTGGCGTTGGCCTGGGCCAGAGGGCTATCCAAGCTGTTTGACCCGCTCGATGGGGCTGATGATGTCCGTCAGCCGGATGCCGAACTTCTCGTTGATGACCACGGCCTCGCCGCGGGCCACGAGCTTGCCGTTGACGTAGATTTCGAGCGGTTCGCCCGCCAGCTTGTTCAGCTCCACCACAGAGCCCTGGCCCAGTTGCAGCAGCTCGTTGATCAAGAGCTTGGTGCGGCCCAGCTCGGCAGAGACCTCAAGGGGGATGTCGAGAATGAAATCCAGGTCGCGCTTGCCGCTGGAGCTTGCGCCCTTGGCCGCACTGCCCATGTCCTTGAATTCGTAGTCGTGGGTCTGGGTGGAGAGAAACGCCTGCTCCTTCTCGTGCCTGACCTCTTCCTGGGTGGTCTCGGCAAGGGCGGCGGCCCACTCGTCGGCCAGGGACTCGTCGTCGCTGGCCACATCGGCGCTGGCGGCCTCCGAGGGGTCGGGCACATCGTTGCCTTCCAGCAGCGCGTCGGCCCACTCCTGTGCCAGTTTATCCTGATCTTCGGCCATGTCGTACCTCGCAAACATCGTTGTGCCCGTCAAAAAACATGACGGCCCGGAAAGGCCCTTGCAAGAGGCGTGCTACTGGATGACCATCTCCGTGATGTAGACGCGCAGAATCGCCCCCTTGCCCACGATCTGGTTGAGCCGGTCCACAATCTCCTGCTTCAGCTCCACCTTGGCCTTCATGGTCGAAAGGTCGTCGTAGGTCTTGCTTGAAAACAGCAGGAGCAGGGTGTCCTTGATCTTGGCCTCATACTTGAGAAGGGCCTGCTCGGCCTTTTCGTCGCGGACCTCGACCTCCATGCCGAGCTTGAGATACCGCCGCCCCAGCGGATCGGCCAGGTTGACCAGGAACATGGGCAGGGGCACGAGCTTGCCCTCAAGGGACTCTGTCGGCACGCCCGCGCCCTCTTCCCCGGCCCCGGACTCGGCGGTCTGCGCCTCGTCGGGCGCGGCCAGGAACATGGTGTAGCCGAAATACCCGCCAACGCCGAGCACGATCAGCGCCACGGCGATGATGATCCACTTGAGCTTGCCGCCCTTCTTTCCTTCCTGGACAAGATCTTCGTCAGCCATGTCGGCCACCTTTGTTTTCTGGGTTGGTGCTCTCTTCTTAGCGTGATTCCGCGGTGTTTTCCAGACAAAGTTTAGAGCAGTCGGTCCGGGCGGTCACGGCCCGCTACAGATAGCCGCCCA
The DNA here is from genome assembly GCF_000176915.2 of Pseudodesulfovibrio aespoeensis Aspo-2. NCBI lineage: Bacteria > Pseudomonadati > Thermodesulfobacteriota > Desulfovibrionia > Desulfovibrionales > Desulfovibrionaceae > Pseudodesulfovibrio > Pseudodesulfovibrio aespoeensis. The sequence goes on along the minus strand of NC_014844.1, from coordinate 288,580 downwards.
CGGGCCGGGCGGTCTTCAGGAGAATCTCGACACGCCGGTTCATGCTTGAAGCCACCGGCCTGTCGCGCTCATCCAGGGCCGGAACGTCGCTGCCGTAGGCGGATAGGGAAAAGCGGCGGTCAGGCACCCCGGCATCGACCAGGAACGAGAGCACGGCCAGGGCGCGGTCCCCGGACAGGGCGTAGGGGTCGGCCCCGGTGTCCGAGGCGTCCGTATGCCCGGCCACGTTGACCGGCGCGGCGGTGAACAGAAGCACCGGGGTCAGCGCTTCGAGCAGCTGCTCCCCGCGCAGGCTCAGGCGCGACGCGCCCGGCTCGAAAAGCAGCTTGTCCGTAAAGACCAGGGCCACGCCATCGGGCTTGGCCAGGATCTCCAGGTTTTTGTCCAGCTCGGCCTTGCTCAGGTCATCCGGCAGCACGTCGTCGGGGAAGAGCAAATCCTTGAGGCGCTGCTTCTTGTCCAGCACCTCCCAGGGTTTTTCCATCAATTCTATCACCAGCCGCTCCCTGACATCCACCCGCCCGGAGCCGCGCTTGTCGAGCAGCCCGAGATCGGCGGTCTGCAGGGTCACCCGCGTCAGGATGGCGTTGTCCATGGACGACATGGTCAGAAGCAGGACGAAAAACGTCAGCAGCAGGGTCACCAGATCCGAGAAGGTGACCAGCCACAGGGCCAGCGGCGGGCAAAGTTCCTTCTTCTTCCTGGCCATGGCTACTCCAGCCCCTGCGGCGGGCGGACATCGAACCGGAACCCGTTGACATCGATGGTGTCCACCAACCCGGCGTCCTGGCCTGTCAGGGACCGGAGGCGCTCGCCCGCGTCGATGTTGCGCTTGTCGAGCACGATGTCAACGCGCCGGTTTCTGGCCCGGCTCTCGACAGTTGTCTGGGTGTAGAACGGCATGTACTTGCCGAATCCCTCGACCCGGAGCATGCCCGGGCGCATGCCGCGGTCGATCAGATGACGGTAGACCGCAAGGGCGCGGCTTAAGGAGATCTTCCACGACAGGTCGGGGTTCTCCTCGTCGTCGCCGGGCTTGTAGTCCGCGCCCAGTTCGTCGCGCAGCTGGGAGGTGTGCCCGGCCAGCAGCAGCGGGTACTGCACCTGGGCGAAGACCGGCATGTACCCGTCCAGCACGGCCTGCCCGGATTCGCTCAAGGTCACGGCATCCGGCCCGAAGAGCAGGCTCGCGTCAATGGACAAAATCTGGACGAAGCGATTGGAGCGGAAATTGATGTCGTCGTCGATGTTTTCCCACTTGAGGGCCTTGAGCGATTCGAGGTCGCCCGAGTCGATGGGTCCGGGCTCCACGGTGCGCCGGGTGTCCTTTTTGGAGAAGACCTCATAGCTGGCGTCCTCCCAGCCAAAGGTGCCGATGATGGAGCCGAGCGCCACCAGTTTGCGGCGCGGGTCGATGTGGGACATGGAGACCAGCAGCACGAAAAAGGTCAGCATCAGCGTCATGACATCCGAGAAGGTGATCATCCACGGAGGCATTTCCTCGCAAATGTGCTTTTTCCCTTTTTTCGCCATAAACGGGCTCTCCCGGACGGGCGGCGACCGGCTAGTCGGTCACGACCCTGTCCTTGGGTGGCAGGTAACTGTTGAGCTTTTCCTCGATGATGCGCGGGTTTTCGCCCTTGGAGATGGACAGGATGCCTTCCATTATCATCTCGCGCAGCAGGATTTCCTCCTTGCTGCGCGCCTTGAGCTTGCCCGCCATGGGGTTGAAGACGAGGTTGGCCAGCATCGCCCCGTAGAGGGTGGTCAGGAGGGCCACGGCCATGGCCGGGCCGATGGTGGACGGGTCGCTCATGGTCTGGAGCATCTGCACCAGACCGACGACCGTGCCGATCATGCCCATGGCCGGGGCCAGGGTGCCGAGCACGGCCACCACGTCCGCACCGGTGGCGTGCCGCTCGCTCAGGTAGGAGACCTCGGTCTCCAGGATCTCCTGGATAGTCTGCGGCTCCAGGCCATCCACCGTCAGTTGCAGCCCCTTGCGCATGTAGTCGTCGTCGATCTCCTTGATCAGCGGCTCCAGGGAGAGGATGCCCTCGCGCCGGGCGCGGTTGGCGTAGTCCTTGAACCGGTCGATGATCTCGCGGGGCGATTCGAGGCTGGAGAAGAAGGTGTTCTTGATGACCCCGACCAGACCGATGACATAGCTCAGCGGATAGTTGACCATGGCCGCGCCAAGTGTCCCGCCGATGACGATGAAAAAGGACGGCACCGAAATGAAGATGATCAGGCTCGACCCCGACAGGATGGCCGCGACCACCAGACCGAATGAGAGAACAATGCCGATGACGGTTCCGAAATCCATACCCTGCCCTCTGCCTTTCCTCTTATGTTCTCCGGGGCCGCGCCCCGAAAATCCTCGTGCCTATCCGCACCAGGGTCGCCCCCTCCTCCACTGCCGGAACAAAATCGCCGGTCATGCCCATGGAGAGGTGGGGCAGCCGATGGCCAAGCCTGGCCTCCAGCGCGTCCCGCAGCTCCCGCAACCGGGCAAAAACAGGTCTCGCCCGCGCCGGATCGTCAAAAAACGGCGGCAGCGTCATCAGCCCGACAAGGCGGACGCCGCCCATCCCCAGGACCGCCTCGGCCAGAGGAATCAAATTTTCTTCCGTGATTCCGGACTTCTGAGCCTCCCCGGCACCATTCACCTGGATGAGGATGTCCTGGACCACGCCCAGCTCCGAAGCCTTTTTATGCAATGCCTGGGCCAGCTTATGAGAATCAACGCTGTGCACCAGACAAAAGTTCCCGACCACGAACCGCGCCTTGTTGGACTGCAACCCGCCGATGAAGTGCCAGTTGAGCCCGAGGTCGGCCAGTGCCTCGCGCTTGGCCAGGGCCTCCTGCACGTAGTTTTCGCCGAAATCCGCCTGCCCGGCCCCGGCCAGGGCGCGCACGTCCGAGGCGGCATGGAATTTTGAGACCGCCACCAGGGTGATGTCGCCGGGCGCGCGTCCGGCCCGGCGGGCCGCCTCGGCCAGCGTCTCCCGCACCTCTGCCGCGCGCTCGGCCAGCTCCGTCCTTCTCTCGCTCATAACTCTCAATGAATCCGGCCTTTAGGCTTCACACGCCTTATCGGCCCATTTTTCGTTTAGTTTAATGAATTAATGAAGAATGCGCGCTCCTGCGCCGTCTCCAGGGACCATATCACGACAGGCAACCATGTAACCACCCGAAATTTTGCCTGAAGCGCGACACCGCCCAAGACATGGAATTGTCCATAATGATGCCGAATCATTCAATTCCCGGCCATGGCACAGTGATCGCTCGACGCCGGGGCACTGGACCCTTGTCATGATCGCGACAGTCGTGGCATAGATTTGGGCAGTTGAGCCCCCACACCCTCCAGCAGGCACCGGGTACCCGCATGAACGAACGATATTTCCAGACCCTCCAGCTCGGAATGGCCGCCCAGCTCAAGGAATTGTCCCTCGACGAGGTGGTCCTCTACGTCCTCAACCACCTCCACAACTTCCTGCTCGACGAATCCATCTGCATGTGCTTCATCGACCGCCTGGCCAACGACCCGGAGACGGCCAGACACGGGCAGGCGCAGAAGACCCTGCTCTACCTGCTGGACAAGGGGTTGCAGCTGCGCCCCCTGCGGCCCGGCCTGCTCGACGCCGTGGGACGCCTGACAGGCAACACCCAGGTCCGGCAGCGGCTCGACATCGTGCGCCAGTACAACCGGGACGCCGAGACCTACGGCCTCATCTCCGGCCTCAACCTCAAGGTCGATGCCGGGGACGCCGCCGAGTTCATCGCCCGGCTGCTCAAGGCCCACCCGGACCACGTGGCCGCGGCCCAGTTCGCCCTGGCCGTGGACCGGCAGCAGGGAGTCCCGGCCGGTCCCTGGCTGGCTGGTTTCGCCTGCCCCGATCCGCTGCGCCGCGACTGGGAGATCGCCCTGTTCAACCATCAGGCGTCGGTGGGCGCCCTGGACCAGGCCATGGCCCTGTGGCCGGACCTGAACAAGGCCATGCTTCGCGAGACGAGCCTGAATCTGGCGGCAGAACTGTTCGCGGCAGCGGGCAACACGGCCCAGGCCGTGGCCCTCTATGAGAAATCCCTGCGCCAGGACCCGCGCCAGACCCCGGTGCACCTGCGCCTGCGCGAGCTGCAATCCCGGTTCGCGCCCGACGCCTCGCTGCTGACGCGCCGGAGGGTGAGCATCTGCCTCTACTCCTGGAACAAGGCGGACATGCTCGGCCAGACCCTGGAGAGCCTGAGCCGCTCGGATATTGGCCCGGCCCGCATCGACGTGCTGCTCAACGGCTGCACAGACCACAGCCGCGAGGTGGTTGAGCGGGCGCGCGCCCTGTTCCCGGACAACGAGTTCACGGTCCACGACCTGCACGTGAACATCGGCGCGCCAGCCGCGCGCAACTGGCTCGCCGGACTGCCCGAGGTGCGCGCCAGCGACTACATCGCCTTTCTCGACGACGATGTCACGGTGCAGCGCGACTGGCTGGCCTCGTTCCTGACCGTGGCCGAGGCCGACACAAAAGTCGCGGTGGTGGGCTGCAAGATCGTCCACCCCGGCAGCCCGGCCTTGCTCCAGTATCTCTACCGCTATGTGGCCATAGCCGACCACGGCCTGCTCAAGGTAAGCATCAACGCGCCCGAGCACCAGTACGACACCCATGTCTACGACGTGGTCCGCGAGACCCGGAGCGTCATGGGCTGCCAGCATCTGCTGCGCACCAGCGCCCTGGCCGACGCCCCTGCCGGGTTCGACATCCGGTTCAGCCCGTCCCAGGTGGACGACATCGACCACGACCTCGTCCTGTGCCTGGCCGGGCACAAGGTCATGTACTGCGGCCCGGTGACCTGCGTCCACCACCAGTCGAGCGGCAAGAACGAGACCAGGGCCACCATGAAAATGCCGGACCTGGGGGCCATCATGGGCAACGACATCAAATTCTACTACAAGCACGCCGGCCACCTGGACCGGCTCAAGGCCCTGGACAACCTCGGCCTCGACCTCGGCGTGCCCCTGCCGGAGATCTAGGCGGCAGGCCCCGGCTCGCCCCTGGCCCGTTCCACCTTTCACCCATAATCAATATACAGAGACTTGACGGCACACCCGGTTAACGGGCATAGCACCCCCTCAAACCCATCAATCAGGCCGCGCGGGGGTGCATCCGCCCCGCACGGACGGCCAAGAGTCCCAATATGCCAAAAGATCTGATCATCGTTGAGTCCCCGGCCAAAGTGAAGACCATCAGCAAGTTCCTGGGCAAGGACTATATGGTGGACGCCTCGGTCGGCCATGTGCGCGACCTGCCCACCCGCGACCTGGGCGTGGACGAGGAGAACGGGTTCACCCCGCGCTACGAGATCATCCAGGGCAAGGAAGAGGTGGTCAAACGGCTCAAGGCCGCAGCCAAAAAGGCCGGCACCGTCTACCTCGCGCCCGACCCGGACCGCGAGGGAGAGGCCATCGCCTGGCATGTGGCCGAGCTGCTCAGGCCGGTCAACAGCAACATCCGCCGCATCCAGTTCAACGAGATCACCGCCCGCGCCGTCAAGGAGGCGCTGGAAAACGCGCAGGATCTCAACCAGAACCTGTTCGACTCCCAGCAGGCCCGGCGCATCCTGGACCGGCTGGTGGGCTACAAGATTTCCCCTATCCTGTGGAAGAACGTCAAGCGCGGCATCTCTGCCGGACGCGTCCAGTCCGTGGCGCTGAAGCTGCTGGTGGAGCGCGAAAAGGAACGCCGCGCCTTCAAGACCGACGAATACTGGCCCTTCAAGGTGCTGCTCGAAGGCGGCAACCCCCCGCCCTTCTGGCTCGAACTGCACAAGCTCTCGGGCAAGGCGGTCAAGCCGGGCGTCAACCACATCTCCACCCAGGCCGAGGCCGAGGCGCTCCAGCAGACCCTGGAGGCGGGCCAGTTCACCGTGGACTCGGTGCAGGAAAAACAGCGCAAGCGCGACCCCCTGCCGCCCTACATCACCTCCACCCTGCAACAGGACGCCAACCGGCGCATGGGCTACTCGGCCAAGCGGACCATGTCCGTGGCCCAGCGGCTCTACGAGGGTGTCGAGCTCGGCAGGCACGGCACCACCGCCCTGATCACCTACATGCGTACCGACTCCGTGCGCATCGCCAAGGAAGCGCAGGAAGCGGCCAGGGAACTGATCATCGACCGCTTCGGGGCCGACTACTATCCGTCGAAACCCAGGAATTTCAAGACCAAGGGCGGCGCGCAGGACGCGCACGAAGCCATCCGGCCTGTGGACGTGACCATCACGCCCGACGATGTCAAAAGCTCGCTGCCCTCGGAGCAGCACAAGCTCTACCGCCTCATCTGGCAGCGGTTCGTGGCCTCGCAGATGGCCGCGGCCAGCTTCTGGGACACCACTGTGCTGGTCTCGGCCCCAGCGACCGAGTGGCGGGCCAAGGGCGAGCGCCTGCTCTTCCCCGGTTTTCTCGCGGCCATGGACAAATCCGGCACCGAGGCCGAGACCGAGCTGCCCAAGCTGGTCGAGGGCGAGACCCTGCGCCTGAACGAGCTGAAAAAGGAACAGAAGTTCACCCAGCCGCCGCCGCGCTACTCTGAAGCCTCGCTGGTCAAGACCCTGGAAGAGCTGGGCATCGGCAGGCCGTCCACCTATGCGGCCATCATCTCCACCCTGCTCGACCGCGAGTACGCCCGTCAGGAGGAGAAGCGGTTCGTGCCCACCGAACTCGGCTTCACCGTGTCCGACCAGCTCTCCGAACACTTCCACGCCCTGATGGATGTCGGCTTCACCGCCCAGATGGAGAGCCTGCTGGACGACGTGGCCGCGGGCAAGCAGGACTGGGCCAAGCTGCTCAAGGACTTCGGCCACGACTTCTACCCCACCCTGGAAAAGGCGCGCACGGAAATGGCCCGCTCCCAGCAGGAGACGGACATCGTCTGCGAGAACTGCGGCAAGCCCATGTCCATCAAGTTCGGCAAGACCGGCGAATTTCTGGGCTGCACCGGGTTTCCCACCTGCCGGACCATCAAGAACTTCACCCGCGACGAGAACGGGGCCATCCGGATCGTGGAGCGCGAAACGCCGGAGGAGACCGGCGTGGAATGCGAAAAGTGCGGCAAGCCCATGGCCATCAAGCAGAGCCGCCGGGGTGAATTCCTGGGCTGCACCGGCTACCCGGACTGCAAGAACATCGTCAATTTCCAGCGCGACGAAAACGGCGCCATCTCGGTCATCGAGTCGGAGAAGCTGCAGGTGGTGGGCTCCTGCCCGGACTGCGGCGGCGAGCTGCTGCTCAAGAAGGCGCGCACCGGCTCGCGCTTCATCGCCTGCTCCAACTACCCGGACTGCACCTATGCCGCGCCCTTTTCCACGGGCGTGCCCTGCCCAGTGGAGGGGTGCGCTGGCGAACTGGTGGAAAAATCCTCGCGCCGGGGCAAGATATTCTTCTCCTGCTCCGCCTACCCCAAGTGCGACTACGCGGTCTGGAACTGGCCGGTCAACGAGCCGTGCCCCAAGTGCGGACACCCGATCCTGACCCGCAAGACCACCAAGGACAAGGGCGAACACCTGGCCTGCCCCCAGAAAGGGTGCGGCTACACCCGCGAACCGGACGAGCCTGCCGACACTCCAGACACACCCGACCTGCCAGACATGCCCGACGACAACGCATAGGTCCGACCAACAACGACACCACCCGACAACCGGGGCCGAAATTTCGGCCCCGGTTTTCTCATGCGCCGGGCGCGGGCGCGCCGCGTTATTATCAGACCACGGCAAACGGCTTTTCTTTACACGGCAGACCCTTGACCGTAAGGTTGCACACTGGAGGATCACCATGCCAGACACTTGCTTCACCAGGATCGTCGGACGCCGTCACTGCCTGCAAACCCTCCTGGCCCTGGGGGCAGGAGCCCTCGCCTGGACCGGCTTCACGCCCGCCCTGGCGGCCCGGCCCAAGTCCAAGGTGGTCGTGGTCAGGACAGGCAACCGCGTCAAGGGCGTGAGCACGGCCATGGCCCAGTTCGACCTGAACCGCTTCAGCGGCGCGAGCGTGGCCATCAAGGCCAACTACAACAGCGCCGACCCCTTCCCGGCCTCCACCCACATCGACACCCTGCGCACCATGATCGCCACGCTCAAGGAGGTCGACGCAGGCCCCATGACCCTGGTCGAGCGCAGCGGCATGGGCAACACGCCCGAGGTGCTCGAAACCATGGGCGTGAACGTCCTGGCCGAGGAACTGGGCTTCAAGGTGGTGGTCATGGACGACCTGGACGGGGAAGACTCCGTCCTGGTTCAGCCCGAAGGGAGCCACTGGAAGCGCGGCTTTCTGCTGGCCCGACCCTTTGTCACCGCAGACCGGGTGGTGCAGACCTGCTGCCTCAAGACCCACCAGTACGGCGGCCATTTCTCCATGGCCCTGAAAAACGCCGTGGGCGCGGTGGCCAAGCACGATCCCGGCGACGGGTACAACTACATGGGCGAACTGCACCGCTCGCCCGACCAGCGCTCGCTCATCGCCGAGATCAGCCAGGTGTTCCGCAACGACCTGATCGTCATGGACGCCATGAAGGCGTTCATCACGGGCGGGCCGCACGCGGGCAAGGAGGTGGAGCCGGGAGTCATCGTGGCCGGGATTGACCCAGTGGCCGTGGATGCGGTGGGTGTGGCCATTTTGCGCATGTATCCGACCACGGCCAAGGTTCTTGAAGGGCCGGTCTTCGGGCAGGAGCAGATCCGGCGCGCGGCAGAGCTTGGCCTTGGCGCGCGCTCAGCGGAAGATATCGAGCTGGTCCACTTCGGAGCAGGGTCGGCGGAGTTTGCCCAGGGTGTCAGGGAGAAGCTTGGGGCGTGATCGCACAAGGAGCTGAAGAATCTTCAACCCCTCTGCCTCATGACATGACGCGGGCCAGGCCGCCCAAGACACGCCTTGGGTGCGACTGCGCGGCCTGTCAGAACGTGATGATGGTATAGCCCTGATCGATGTATTCGGCCATGGAGGGATGGCCGGACATGTCGCCGAGCAGGGGGAGTCCTGCGGCCTTGACGGCGTCGAGCACGCCGAGTTTGGCGGAGCAGGCGCGGCAGGCGCCGTCGATGAGGCCCTGCTGGCGCGCCTGCTGGTACAGGGCGCGCAGCGGGTTGTCCGGCTGTTCGAGCTGGGGGACGAGGGTGACCGCCGCGCCCTCGAAAACGATGGCAACCTTGTTGCCCCGCTCGGCCATGTCCAGGCCGTTGAGCAGGACGTGGATGAAGCACGTCATTTCACCGTTGAAAGCATACAGACAATACATGTGTCACTCCGTCGGTTGGGGTGTGCGGTTCAACTCTCCGGGTCGTCAAACTTGGCGGCGATGATGGCGGCGTCCGTGGGTTCGGCCTTGAGGTCGAGGCTTTTGGAGTTGCCGTAGCAGTAGAAGCCGTCTGGCCGCAGGGAGACATAGCCTGCCGAGAGCGCCCTGGTGTAGGGCATCTGCTCACGCATGTCGGCGTGGTCGATGCGGTTGGAAAAGATGATGGGCGTGGGCGCGCCGGAAAAATCCTCGAACATGATATACTTCATGGCTTCGCTCCTGCCGCATGGCGATAAGGCGTGATGAGACCGTCGCGCGGTGGTCACTGATTCGCGATCTTCGTCCTCGGCACACTATGGGGTAATGGCCGTTATATCAACCATTGCCTGAACGGCGGGCGCAGGATATGAGGGGCCGATGCATGAATTTCGAAAGATAGGGGTCTGGCAGACAGCCTTTTTGGGCGATGCCGTGCTCACCCTGCCCATGCTCCACGCCCTGGCAAACCGGTATCCAGGCGCAGAGATTCACCTCTTTGTGCGGGGCGGGCTGGAGCCGCTGTTCCAGGCCCAGCCCGAGCTGGCCGGGGTGCACGGATTCGCCAAGCGCGGGGCGCAGAAGTCGCTGCTGTCTGCGCTCCGGCTGGGGCGCGACATCGGGCGGCAGGGGTTTGATCTGTGGATTTCGGCCCATGCCAGCCTGCGCTCGGCCATGATCGCCACGGCCACGGGCATCCCTCGGCGCATCGGCTACGACCGCCCGTGGTTCAACCGGCTGGCCTACACCGACACCGTGGACCGACGGTTTCCTGATCTGGAGGAGGTGGAGCGGCTGATGGGGCTGCTCACCCCGTTGGGCATGGACGGCCCGCCCCCCAAGGCGCGGCTGGTCCTGCCGCAGGAGGCCAGGGACGCGGCCAGCGCTTTCTGGCGCGAACGCTGCGGCAATGCCCCGGTGCTGGGCATCCATCCCGGCTCCACCTGGCCCACCAAGTGCTGGCCCGTGGACTATTTCAGCCGCGTCGCGGCCATGGCCGCGGACGCGGGCGCGCAGGTGCTCGTCCTCGCCGGGCCGGGCGAGGAGGCGGTGGCGGCACAGGTGGTGGCCGGACTGACCGCTGGAGTGACCGGGGCAGGCCCGGACGCGGTCATCAATCTGGCCGGGCAGCTCTCCCTGCCCGAGCTGGCCGCCTGGATCGACCGGCTCGACGCCTACCTGACCAATGACTCCGGCCCCATGCATCTGGCCTGGGTCCAGGACACGCCCCTGGTGGCCCTGTTCGGACCCACGGTGCGCCAGCTCGGCTTTTTCCCGCGCGGCGAGAGGTCCACGGTCATGGAGACCCCCCTTGCCTGCCGCCCCTGCAGCCTGCATGGTCCGCGAAAGTGCCCGCTGGGCCATCACCACTGCATGCGCGCCCTGACCCCGGACATGGTCTGGGCCGCCCTCGCGCCCAAGCTCGGCCTGTGATCCGTTCCATGTCCCTTTGACACAGGCCGGACTTGGTGTAGGCTGGGGGTGTTGTCCCAGTGACGCCAACCGACACGATCAGGAGGTTCTGATGCTCTGGTTTCACCCGATCCTGCAATGTCTCGCCACCCTCATCGCCGTGTATGCCGCATGGCTCGGCCTGCAGCGGCTCCTGTCCCGCCATTTTGGCATGAGCCTGAAGTTCCAGTGGAAGCGGCACGTTTCCATGGGGGCCGCCGCCCTTACCCTCTGGCTGCTCGGCCTGTTCGGCGGCATTGCCATGGCCCGCATCAAGTGGGAGGCGAATTTCATCACCGGAGAGCATTCTCAGGTCGCGCTGCTCATGCTGCCGCTGCTGCTTTTCGGCCTCGGCTCCGGGCTGTATATGGACCGTTTCAAGGGACAGCGCACCCTGCTCCCCCTGCTGCACGGCGTGGGCAATCTGCTGCTCCTGGCCCTGGCCTTCTACCAGATCCGCACGGGCTGGCAGGTGATTCAGGATTTCATCCTCTGAGTCTTTTGCCCGGAGACCAGGAGGCGGGCAAAAGGGCGGTTCGGACGCACCCTTGCCTTTCCGGGCCGGGCGTCGTATCGCGTCGGCTCCGGCACCCAACACGCAATCCCCGGTATCGCCTATGTACAAACCCTGTGTCGGCTGCGGCTGGTGCTGCCTGACCGACCCCTGCATGGACTCGCACCGACGCTACGGCTACCAGCGCCGCTGCCCTGACCTGCGCTGGGACGCGGCCCAGGGCCGCTACCTGTGCGGCCTGATGCTCGACCCAAAGACCGCCGACGAGGTGCGCACGGGCCAGCACGAGGGCCAGGGCTGCTGCGCCCCCCTCAACGGATGGCGCGACGACGTGCGCAACCGCGACAACGACTGACTCCCCGGCCCGGCCTGACGCCAGGCTCGACCACTCCCCGCCCCAAACCCGCCACTCGCCGAATTCCGGGTTGCGTCCCTGCCGCGAGCAGTGCTAAATCCGTTCTTGGCTTGAAAAAAGCCGAGGAGAGAGCATGCTGCTAGGAATCGACGTGGGCGGCACCCATACGGACGCCGTCGCCATCAGCCTGGAAAAGGGAACCCGTATCCTTGCCGCCTGCAAGGTGCGAACGCGTCACGACGATCTGCTGACATCCGTGACCGAGGCCCTTGAGACCATCCTGGCCCAGGTGGACGCGGGCGCGGTGACCCGGCTCAACCTGTCCACCACCCTGTCCACCAACGCCATTGTCCAGGGCAGGACCGAGGACGTGGGCGTCATCGTCAGCGCCGGGCCGGGCATCGACCCGCACAACTTCATGCCGTGCCGCGATTTTCACGTCATCGACGGCTCCATCGACCACCGGGGCAACGAGGTGCGCGCCCTGGCCCCGCGCCAGCTCTCGGACGCGGTGGACGCCTGCCGGGCCAACGGGGTGCGCGTCTACGCCGCGGTCTCCAAATTCTCCACCCGCAACCCGCGCCACGAGAACGCCATCCGCCGCGCCGTGCTGCAATGCCGCGAAGAGGAAGACTGCGAATACGCGGATTTCGTCACCTCCGGCCACCAGCTGGGCGGGGCGCTCAACTTCCCGCGCCGGGTGGCCACCGCCTATTTCAACTGCGCCGTGTGGCGGCTCTACAATCAATTCGCCACCGCCGTGGAGCGCGCCCTGGCGGACATGGGCCTTGGGCACGTCAAGGTCAACATGCTCAAGGCGGACGGCGGGACCATGCCCCTGCCCCGCTCGCGGCGCATGCCCGTGCAGTCCATCTTCTCCGGCCCGGCGGCCTCGGTCATGGGCATCATCGCCCTGACGGACATCTTTCACGACTCGGTCATCCTTGACATCGGCGGCACCACCACGGACATCGCCATCTTTGCCGACGGCGCGCCGCTCATCGAGCGCGAGGGCATCGCCATCGGCTCGCACCCCACCCTGGTCCCGGCCCTCAAGGTGCTCTCCATCGGCATTGGCGGCGATTCGGCCATCTCGGTGTCCAGGTCGTCGTCCACAGTGCGCGTCGGCCCCAACCGGCTCGGCCCGTCCGTGTGCCTGGGCGGCCAGCACCCCACCCTGACCGATGCCCTCAACCGGATCGGCGCGTGCGACGTGGGCGACACCCAGGCCTCCCTCGCGGCCCTGGAGGCGCTGGCCGTGGCCCACGGCCTGACCGCCGACACCCTGGCCAGGGAGGCCGTGGACTACGCCTCCCAGACCATCCACAACGCCACCCGCGACCTGGTGGACGAGATCAACTCCAAACCCGTGTACACCATCCACGAACTGCTCGACGAGAAACGGGTGGTGCCCAAGAAGGTCTACCTCATGGGCGGCCCGGCCAAGGCCATGAGGATGGAGCTGTTCAAGCGGTTCCAGCTCGCCACCGAGGTGCCGGACAACTACGACGTGGCCAACGCCATTGGCGCTGCCCTGACCAGGACCACCTGGGAGCTGGAACTTTTCGCCGACACCCAGCGCCACGTCCTGTTCATCCCGTCCCTGTCCTACCGCGAGAACATCCACACCAGCTACACCCAGCGCGACGGGGAAAAGGACGCCGTGAACCAACTCTCCATGCAGCTCGACTCCATGGGCGTGTTCCTCCAGCCCGAGGACGCCCAGATCACCCATTCGTCGAGTTTCAACATGGTCGAGGACATGGCCCAGGTGGGACGCAACATCCGCGTCAAATGTCAGGTTCGGCCCGGCGTGGTCGCCACACTGGAGGGACGCTGATCATGCTCAAGGCGGATAAATCCCTGGGGATCGTCTTTTTCCCGGCCTTTGACTGGGCCATATCGCCCACCCATCCCGAACGCCAGGAGCGGCTGCTCTACACCCAGGACCAGCTGCGCGAGGAAGGGCTCTTCGACATCGAGGGCGTCACCGAGCACAAGCCCGACGTGGCCGCCGTCGAGGACGTGGAGCGCGTCCACTTCTGTTTTCCCGAGGTCAGCGCGGTGACCACCCGCTCGCACCTCATCTCGGCGGGCGGGGCCATGAAGGCCGCCGATCTCGTCATGCAGGGCGAGTGCGACCGCGCCTTTGCCATGGTCAGGCCGCCCGGCCACCACGCCATGAAGGTGGTCCACGGCGCGCGCGGCTTCTGCAACATCAACATCGAAGCCGTCATGATCGAGCACATCCGCGAACAATACGGCCACAAGCGCGTGGCCATCGTGGATACCGACTGCCACCACGGCGACGGCACCCAGGATGTCTACTGGCACGACCCGGACACCCTGTTCATCTCCCTGCACCAGGACGGGCGCACCCTCTACCCCGGCTCCGGCTTCCCCCAGGAGCTGGGCGGGCCAAGGGCCATGGGCCGCACCCTGAACATCCCGCTGCCGCCAAACACCTCGGACGAGGGATTCCTCATGACCATGGAGCGCGTGGTCATGCCCATCCTCGAAGACTTCAAGCCCGACCTGATCATCAACTCCGCCGGGCAGGACAACCACTTCACCGACCCGATCACGGACATGAACTTCTCGGCCCAGGGCTACGCGGCCCTCAGCGAGATGCTCAAGCCGGACATCGCCGTGCTCGAAGGCGGCTACTCCATCCAGGGCGCCCTGCCCTACATCAACCTGGGCCTGTGCCTGGCCATGGCCGGGGTGGACTACTCCCACGTCCGCGAGCCCAACTACAACGCCGAACGCATCCGCCAGGACGCCCGCACCACCGCCTACATCGAGGAGCTGTGCAAGCAGTTGCCCAGCCTCTACTTCAACCCCCCAGCCTACAATCCCAAGGGGGATGTCAGCCAGGGGATACTGTCGGGCAACAAACTCGTCAGGCAGCGGCAGGTCTACTACGACACCGACGGTATCAACGAGGTGCAGCAGGAGACCCTGTTCCTGTGCGACCACTGCCGGGGGCTGCTCAAGATCGAGACCAGGGCGGACTCCGGCCCCCTGTGCCTTGGCGTGGAAATCCCCATCAACGCCTGCCGCGACTGCAAAAGCCACGGCTACCAGATCGTGGAGGACGCCCAGCTCAAGGGCAACTCCCGCTACATCCAGCTGATCAACCGGCTCGACCGGGAGTATGTGCGTATCGGATTCTGACCGATTGGTGCGGCGCGTGGGAAGGATGGCGAAAAGCCGCTCCGCCGGGACTGATGGATTCAACTGCCCCTTGGAACTTTTTTCGCAGGCCCAAGGCGCTTCCTGTACGCGAGGGGTTGATTCGCCCTGGCAGCTCTCGGATTTTTCAGCAGCCTGCCAAGCCCTGGCCGCCGGGGGCAGCGCGTTGCTGCCGGTGGATGATCAGGCAGGCGATGAGCATGAGAACGTCGCGGACAAGGGTCTGGACGAGCGAACCGGAGCCGGTGGCCATTTCGTCCACAGCAGAGCCGACAGGGGAGTCGGCGGCAGGCCCGAAGCAGCCGCAATCCACGTCGAGCCCCAGGTGCAGGGCATAGGCGGTCACGGCCAGGAACACCAACAACTGTGCGACAACCAACCCCAAGGCGCCCCGGATGCCGAGGATGAGCCCCGCGCCCGAGGCAATCTCGATCACGGGCAGGGCGCGGGCCAGGAACTTGGCCGTGCCCCAGTTGACCAGCCCGTAGGCGTCGATGGCCTGGGCAAAGGCGGCAGGATCGAGCAGCTTGAGCGCGCCCGCGTAGACGAACACGCCGCCCAGCGCGAGCCGGAGGACAAGGGACACCACCTTGGAGGCCGGGATTTTCTTCATCTTTCTCCCTTGCGCCGCTCAGTGCGGCAGCGGCGTGGTTATACCGGGAATCGCCTGCTGGCGCAAATGGGAACCTGCCCGCCCGGTCGTCAGCCGGGCCAGACGCCTGGGGCAGGGCCGCGCACAACGGCCCAGACCCTGCCCAACACCGGCAACCGCAATCCATGGCCGGAACTGCAACCGACAACCGCAAAGGCGGCCCGACAAGGCGACCGATGCCTGCCCCAAAATCTCGCAACATTCTCTAGAAAAATACAAGAATTCCGGACACAACAACACGGTGTGAATAAAAGCGCTGTGAAATTAAACGGATAAGTCGATATTTTTCTTGAGATGACGCGAATTTTTCTGTACTCCAATGAAGAACAACAACGTGACGCAAGGGGGAGTGAGCCATGAGCGGCAAGAAGGTGTTGTCTGTTGCGGAGATCGCCCGCGAGTTGGAGTTGCCCGAATCCACGGTCCACTACTGGAAGAACCGGTTCGCCCAGCACCTGCCCAGCGTGGGGCGCGGGCGGCAGAAGCGGTTCCGGCCAGAGGCCATCGAGGTCTTCGCCTCCATCTCGCGGCTGCTCAAGGAGGGCCATACGGCCCGCGATGTCATGGACCAGCTCTCCCGCTCCTTTCCGCTCCAGGCCGACGCCATGCCCGTGGGCGCGTCCCTGCCGCCGGCCATGGTCGGCGTTGCCATGGAGTCGGCCATGGAACCGGCCATGAAGATGGCCTCGGCCATCGGGCTTGAGATCGCCCGGAGTGTGGGCGAGGGCATCCGCAGCGTGCTGGCCGCAGGCGAGTCCGGCGCCAGCGGGGCTGACGTGGCCGATGTCCGCCAGGGGCTGGAGGACGCGGCCCGGCGCATCACCGCCCAGGTGGAGGAGACCCATCTGCTCAAGAGCGAGAACGAGCTGCTCAAGGAAAAGCTCAGGATCATGGAGGCCGAGATGGTCCGGCTGCGCAAGGACCGCCGCGAGATGGAGAAGTACCTCCTTGACAAGATCCGTTCCGTGACTACCTAACCCCGCGTGACCCGGGATTTCCCCTCCCGGTCCACCCCCATACCATTTTCGCACCGCCGCGCGGGCCGAGCGCCCGCCGGTTGGCCGCGCACATTACCCTTTGGAGGATACCTGAATGGGCAAAAAAACCACCCACAAGTTCAAGGCCGAGGTCAGCCAACTCCTCGACATCCTGGTCCACTCGCTCTACACCAACAAGGAGATATTCCTGCGCGAACTGGTGTCCAACGCCTCGGACGCCCTGGAAAAGGTCCGGTTCATGACCACCGCCGAAGGCGGCCAGGACGACACCCCGCTCGAAATCCGCATCGAGGCGGACAAGGACGCCAGGACCATCACCATCACGGACACGGGCGTGGGCATGACCCGCGACGAGCTGATGAAGAACATCGGCACCATCGCCCACTCCGGCACCGCCGAGCTGACCCGCATGGCCCAGGAGGGCAAGGCCCCCCTCGACGCCCTCATTGGCCGTTTCGGCGTGGGCTTCTACTCGGTCTACATGGTGGCCGACGAGGTGGAGGTGACCACCCGCTCCATAGAGCCGGACGCCGCGCCCGTGGCCTGGACCTCGGACGGGAAGAACGACTACAAGCTCCAGGACATCGACGACGCCACGGGCGAGAACGGCGGCGAGTCCATGGCGCGCGGCACGCGCATCGTGGTCCGCCTCAAGGAGGATCTGGCCTCCCAGTTCACCAACACGGCGCACCTCAAGTCCGTCATCAAGAAGCACTCCAACTTCATCAATTTTCCCATCCTGGTGGACGGCGAGCGCGTCAACACGGTCACCGCCCTGTGGCGCGAGCCCAAGTTCCAGATCACAGGCGATCAGTACGCCGAGTTCTACAAGTTCCTGACCTACGACTCCGAGGACCCGCTCGACACCCTGCACACCTCGGTGGACGCGCCCGTGCAGTTCAACGCCCTGATGTTCACGCCCAAAACCGGCGGCGATCCCTTTGGCATGAACCGCGAGAACCGGGGGCTTGATCTCTACGTGCGCCGCGTGCTCATCGAGAAGCAGAACAAGGACCTGCTGCCCGAGTATCTTGGCTTCATCAAGGGCGTGGTCGACACCGAGGACCTGCCCCTGAACATCTCGCGCGAAACGCTTCAGGACAACCTGCTCATCCGCAAGATCAGCTCCACCCTGGTCAAGCAGGTGCTCGACAACCTGGAGAAGATAGCCAAGGACGACGCGGACCGCTACGCCGAATTCTGGCACGCCCACGGCACGCTCTTCAAGGCCGGGTACATGGACTTCCTGAACAAGGACAAGTTCGGTCGGCTGGTGCGCTTCAACTCCTCGGCCAGCCCCTCGGCGTCGTCGGGGGCCACGGGGCTGGCCTCGTTCGCCGACTACCTGTCGCGGGCCAGGGAGGGGCAGAAGGAAATCTACTACGCCTACGGCCCCAGCCGCGAGGCGCTCGGCCTCTCCCCGCACCTTGAGGTCTTCCGCAAGAAGGGCCTTGAGGTGCTCTACCTCTTCGAGCCCATCGACGAGTTTGTCATGGACGCCCTGCGCGACTTTGACGGCCACGCCCTGGTGGCGGCGGAACACGCCGACATGGCCACCCTCGACGGGTTCGAGACCCTGGAGCAGGACGAGCAGGCCGCGCCCCTGAACGACGAGCAGAAGTCCACCCTGGACAAGCTCCTCAGCCGCATCAAGGACGTGCTGGGCGAGGCCGTGACCGAGGTCAAGGTGTCCCGGCGGCTGTCCGGTTCGCCCGTGTGCCTGGCCAACCCGGACGGCAACGTCACCAGTTCCATGGACAAGATCATGCGCGTCATCAGCAAGGACACCTCCATCCCCAAAAAGGTGCTGGAGGTCAACCCGGACCACGCCCTGGTGCGCAACATGCTGACCATCTTCGAGAAGGACGCGCTTGATCCGTTCATCGATCAGGCCGCCAACCAGCTCTTCGAGTCCGCCCTGCTGCTCGAAGGCTACCTGACCGACCCCCACGCCCTGGTGGGCCGGGTCCAGGACCTGCTGACCAAATCGAGCGGCTGGTACGTGGATTCGAAAAAGTAATCCCTGCGGCGGTCCGGGCCAGCCCCGGACCGCCGTTCCCCTGCCTCCGGGTTGTGTACGCCCTTGTCAAAACCGTCCATTTTCGTGGCCGGAATCTTCCATTATTGTCATACCTTGACCGCCGCACTGCCCGCTGCACTGACGCGAAGTCGCCCGCCTGATCCCTCATTCTCCCGGTTTTCCGTACCATTTACTCTGTGCCGCATTTCTGGCATTAGCGTTGCATTCCTGTGACGCCGCACCTGGGCGACACCGCTGCGGTCCATGCGCATACCCCAACCGAGGAGAGGATTCCCAATGAAACGCTTTCTGACCATCGCCGCCGTGCTCTGTCTGGCGGTCACGACCCTGGCCGGGGCGGCCCAGGCGTCCGGCAAGATCAAAGTGGCGGGCATCTACACCCAGCCCATCCAGCAGAAATGGGACGCCTGCCTGCACAAGGCCCTGCAAAAGGCCGCGGACGCGGGCGAGATCGAGTACGTCTTTTCCGAGAAGGTCTCCAACACCGACTATGTCCGCGTCATGCGCGAGTATTCGGAAAACGGCGTCAACCTCGTGGTGGGCGAGGCCTTCGGCATCTCCCGCGATGTGACCAAGGCCGCTGCCGACTACCCGCAGGTGGCCTATCTGATGGGTGACTCCTTTGGCCCGCGCGGCACCAACCTCGCGGTGTTCGACAACTACATCCACGAGCCGTGCTACCTCATGGGCATGATCGCGGGCTCCATGACCAAGACCAACAAGATCGGCATGGTCGGCGGCTACCCCATCGGCGAGGTCAACCGCCTCTTCCACGCCTTCATGGCCGGGGCCAAATCCGTCAACCCGGCGGTGGAGTTCAAGGTCTCCTTCATCGGCTCCTGGTATGATCCGCCCAAGGCCAAGGAGTTCGCCTTTGCCCAGGTGGAGTCCGGCGTGGACGTGCTCTACGCCGAGCGCGGCGGCGTGGTGGACGCGGCCCGGGAAAAAGGCATCATCGCCTTTGGCAACGTCAACGACATGAACAAGGAGGAGAACGGCAGGAACGTGGTCGTTACCTCCGCCCTGTGGCATATGGAACCCGCCCTCAACCACGCCATAGAGCTGGTCAAAAAGGGCGAGTTCAAGGCCGAGGACTACCGCGAATGGACCATGATGGGCAAAGGCGGCGCGTCCCTCGCCCCCTACTACGAGTTCGACGCAACCATCCCGGCGGACATCAAGGCCAAGGTCGAGGAGACCAGGGCGGCCATCCTGTCCGGCAGCCTTGTGGTCGAGATCAACGATTCCGAGCCCAAGTCCACCTTCTAGACGCAGCATGACCGGGCCGCCTCGCACCTTGCGGGGCGGCCCATCCCGCGCCCAGGGGCCCCATGACCGAACCCGTGCTCAAGCTCTGCGGCATCACCAAGACCTTCGGGTCCGTGACGGCCAACCAGGACGTGACGCTCCACCTGCGCCAGGGCGAAATGCTCGCCCTGCTCGGCGAGAACGGCGCGGGCAAGACCACGCTCATGTCCATCCTCTTCGGCCACTATGTGGCCGACAGCGGCACGGTCGAGGTCTTTGGCCGCCCCCTGCCCCAGGGCACGCCGCGCGCCGCCCTGGCCGCCGGGGTGGGCATGGTCCACCAGCATTTCACCCTGGCCGCCAACATGACCGTGCTCGACAACATCATGCTCGGCACCGAGTCGCTGCTCTCGCCCGCCCGCGACACCCGCGCCGCCCTGGCCCGGCTGACCGGGCTCATGGACCGCTTCGGCCTGCGCGTGCACCCCTCGGCCCTGGTCGGGCGGCTCTGCGTGGGCGAGCGCCAGCGCGTGGAAATCCTCAAGGCCCTTTTCCGCGATGCGCGCATCCTCATCCTTGACGAGCCCACCGCCGTGCTCACACCCCAGGAGGCCGAGCATCTCTTCGCCACCCTGCGCCAGTTGGTGGACCAGGGGCTTTCGGTCATCTTCATCACCCACAAGCTGCGCGAGGTCATGGCCGCCTCGGACCGCTGCGTGGTCCTGCGCCATGGCCGGGTGGTGTTCGAGTCGGCCACAGCCGGGACCACGGCGGGCGAGCTGGCCCGGGCCATGGTCGGCAGTGACATCCCCAGGACGCGCCGCCCCGAGCCCCGGCAGGGCGGGGAGATTCTCTCCCTCGACGCCATCACCGTGCGCGGCCACACGAACAAGCCGCTCCTCGACGGGCTCAACCTCAACCTGAACAGCCACGAAATCCTCGGCATCGCCGGGGTCTCGGGCAACGGGCAAACCCAGCTGGCCGACCTGCTCTCCGGGCTGATCGTCCCCCACCACGGCCAGATGGTCATCCACGGCCAGCGCGTCCACGCGCCCAGCCCGGCTGGCATGATCGCCCTTGGCGTGGGCCGGGTGCCGGACGACCGCACCGGCACGGGCCTGGTGGCCGACATGACCGTGCTCGAAAACCTGGCCACAGAGGTCTACCGGCTGCCCGGATTCGCCCGGCGCGGCATCATGAATTTCAAGGCCCTGGCCTCGCGCGCCCGGCAGCTCGTCGAGGCCTTCGATGTCCGCTGTCCTGGCATCGACGCGCCGGTGCGCACCCTCTCGGGCGGCAATATGCAAAAGCTCATCCTGGCCCGCGTCCTCTCGGGCGCGCCCTCGGTCATCCTGGTCAACCAGCCCACCTGGGGGCTCGATGTCGGGGCCACGGCCTATGTCCACCAGCAGCTCCTCGACGCTGCCGCGCGCGGCGCGGGCGTGGTCCTCATCTCCGAAGACCTTGACGAGCTCTTCCAGGTGGCGGACCGCATCCAGGTCATGTACCAGGGCTCCCTGTCCGCGCCCGTGCCCACCGCCCAGGTGGACCGCGCCGAGCTGGGGCTGCTCATGTCCGGCGACCACGTCATGCCCGACAACCGCGCCATGCCCGGCGCGGCAGAGGTCAGGCCATGAGGCTCGAAGCGCGCGAATCCGTTTCCCTGGCCATGCGGGCGCTCGCCCCGGTCATCGCCGTGGGCGCAGCCATGCTCGTCTGTTCCGCGCTCCTGGTCTGGGGCGGGGCCTCGCCCGTGCAGGGCTGGGCGCTCCTGCTCCAGGGCGCGCTCGGCTCCAAGTTCGCCATCAGCGAGACCCTGACCCGCGCCACCCCGCTCATTCTCACCGGACTGGCCGCTGCCGTGGCCTTCCGCGCCAAGCTCTGGAACATCGGCGGCGAGGGGCAGTTCTACATGGGCGCCATCGTCGCCACCTGGCTCGGCACCGGGCCGTTCGCCATGCCCGCGTATCTGATGATCCCCTCTCTCTTCCTGGCCGGGGCCATGGGCGGCGGGCTGCTCCTGCTCGTCCCCACCCTGCTCAAGACCCGGCTCCAGGTGGACGAGGTGGTGACCACCCTGCTGCTCAATTTCATCGTCATCCTTTTTGTCAACTGGCTTGTCTTCGGGCCGTGGAAAGACCCCATGGCCATGGGCTGGCCCCAGGCCGCGCCCATGGTGGACGAGGCCATGCTCCCGCTCATCCTGGCCAAGACCCGGCTGCATTTCGGCTTTTTCATCGCCCTGGCCTGTGCCGTTGGCGTGTGGTGGTTCATGCGCGCCACCACCTGGGGGTTCGAGATCCGCGCCGTGGGCGCGAGCCCCAGGGCCAGCGCCTTTGCAGGCATGCCCGTGGGTGCGGCCACCGTGCGCACTGCCCTGCTCTCGGGCGGGCTGGCAGCCATGGCCGGCGTGGCCGAACTCTGCGGGGTCAAGGGCTACCTGACCCTCGACCTGTCGCCCGGCTTCGGCTACTCCGGCATTGTCGTGGCCATGCTCGCCGCCCTGCATCCGCTCGGCGTGGTGGCCTCGGCCCTGTTCGTGGCCGTCGTCTACATCGGGGCCGATTCCATGAGCCGGGCCATCAATGTCTCTAGCTACATCGCGGACGTGACCACCGCAGTCTGCCTGCTGGCCGTGCTGGTGGCCATGTTCCTGACTAAATACCGGATCAGGTGGAGATGACATGGAAATCCTGAATTTCCTCCTGGAAACCGGCTTCTGGATGGCGACCATCCGCATGGCCACGCCGCTCATCTTCGGCACCCTGGGCGAGCTGCTCTGCGAGCGCGCGGGCGTGCTCAACCTCGGCATCGAAGGGATCATGGCCGCTGGCTGCATGGCCGGATGGACCTGGGTCTACATGGGCGGCGATCTCTGGACAGGCGTGCTCTTCGCCGCCTTCATCGGCGGCCTGTTCGGCCTGCTGCACGCGCTCTTCACCGTGCATCTCGGCCTGTCCCAGCACGTCACCGGCCTGGGCATCACCATGCTCGCGGCCAGCCTCTCCTCCTTTGTCTTCCGCATGCTCCTGCCGCGCGCCACCACGCCGCCCAAGATCGTCCCGTTCCAGCCCCTGGACCCGCCCCTGCTCACCGACATCCCCTTTGTCGGCCAGGTCCTTTTTCATCAGTCCGCCCTGACCATGGCCGCCTTCCTGGCCGTGGGCGCGGTGGCCTACGTCCTCTACCGCACCCCGGTCGGCCTGGCCGTGCGCATGGCCGGAGAAAATCCCATGGCCGTCGAGGCGCAGGGCCTCTCGGTCTTTGCCATCCGCACCTGGGCCGTGGTCGCAGGCAGCGCCCTCATGGCCGTGGGCGGCGCGTTCCTGACCATGTCCGCCTTTGACGCCTACTACATCGGCATGGTCAATGGCCGCGGCTGGATCTGCATCGCGCTCGTGGTCTTCTCCTCCTGGAAACCCGGGAAGGCCCTGCTCGGCTGCATCCTCTTCGCCGCCTTTGACGCCATCCAGATGCGCGTGCAACAACAGTCCGGCATGACCATCCCCTACCAGTTCTACCTGATGATGCCCTACGCCTTCTCCATCATCGCCCTGATCATCATGTCGCGCCGCGCCGCCTACCCCAAGGCCCTGCTCATCCCCTTCAGAAAAGGCGAGCGATAACAACTTAATGCCTCCGGCGGCCAGGGCGCTGCCCTGGACCCGCCAAGGGCCTACGGCCTGTGACCCCAAGCGAGCCTCCGGCGGTAAGAGCCGCGTGGAACAGCGATGGCCTGCCCACCCTTTCGGGATGGACAGGCCATCGCTGTTTCACGCGGCAGGGGTTAATTCACAAGAAGACCCCCGATCTTTTCTTTATGTCCTGCCCAGCCACGCCATCCCCGCTCTCCCTCTCGTCAGCCCCGCAATGGGCGGGAGCGTCGTGGCACCAGTTGCATCGGCCTGCGGCAGGGCGAAACCCGGCGGGAGCGGAGTCTTCGACCGCTCCCAACTGTTTCGCCAGCAGGTCGATGATACTGGTGTCCGACGCGGGAGACCCGATCACACGTCTTCAAAAGCGGTTTTTGCTTACTTTTGGCCGCTTTGGCCCAAAAGTAAGTCGCGACGGAGGAGCGAAATCCTCACCCAACTCCCCATTCCGCCGAAGGCGGCTTCCTTATCTCTCCCCTTCCTCTCCCTTTCCTCTCTCTCCCCTTTTCCTTCCCTTCGCCCATACCGAAAAAAATCACCGATTCTCCAACCTGCACCCTTGACTGTAATAGGCACACCCCTCCCCCATGTCAGTCATGCGCGACTCAATGATGACATTGGCATTATGCCCGAACTTCATCCACCCGCCCCGGCGCATGATCACGCTGCGCGGGTGCAGCCCGGCCACAGTCTCGACAGTCACGCGCATGGCCCCCGCCGGGGTCACCAGATAGGCGTCCATGGCCGGATTCAGAGCCGCGAAGGCGGGGTTGTCCTTGGCGATCCAGACCGTGGGGAACCCGGCCTGATCCGCCTCCGGGATCTGCGAGTGCACCGACTCGCCGCGCACCAGGGTCAGCAGTTGCAGAGGATACTCCGCGTCGCGCTCCGGCTCGGGCGAGAGGGCTTCGGGGAAGCGGTACAGCCCATCGGGATGGGCAAAGACCATGCCCTTGAAGGCCACCGGCGGATGGCTCACCTTGACGAACCCGTGCTCGCGCAGTTCGGCCAGGGAGATGTCCGCCTTTTTCAGTCCTTCGGCCAGACAGGTGTCACCGTCCGGCAAGACGACCGGATCGGCCAGCCGCGCGCCCAGCTCGGCCATGATCTCGAAGTCCGGGCGGCAGAGGCCTGGCGGCGGCACGGCAGCGGCGCAATGGTTGACGCAGTTGTGGATGAAGGAGCCAAGCGCGTCCTCGCGCTCGAACATGAAGGCCGGGGGCAGGATGATATCGGCCAGCATGGCCGTGTCGTGCATGAACCCGTCCACCACCACCACAAAGGGCTTGCGCAGCGCGTCGGCCACGGCCAGACAGTCGGGCACCTGGTTGACCACGTTGTGGCCGTCGATCCAGACAAACTCCACGGGCGGGTCGGCCCTCCGCAGCTCCGGCCCCAGGTCGTTGATGAGCAGTTCGCGACGCGGCGCGGCAGGCAGCCCTCCCCTGACCAGATGCGCCCAGGTGCCGAGGTTGCGGCCAGACGAAATGTTGTAGTACGCCCCCCCGCCGCTGACCCCGACATTGCCGGAAAGCATGGCCACCGCATTGATGAAGCGGACGTTCTCGCCGCCGAATACGTGGCGTTGCAGCCCCCAGCCAATGAGCGTGGCCACGTTGCCGGAGTCAGCGTACCAGTCGTAGACCATCTCGGCGTCGGCGGCGGACACGTCGCAGGCCCGGCACAGGTCGCGAAAATCGAGGCTGTCGATGAGCCCGCGCAGGGCGGGCCAGTTGGCCGTGCGGGTCAGCACCCAGGGGTTGAGGTCGCCCGATTCCAGAAAGAGCTTGAGCACGGCCCCGGCCAGGAACCGGTCCGTGCCGGGCCGCACCCGGATGGTCAGGTCGGAATACTCCGCTGCGCCGTCGCCGCCCGGCGAGATGGTCAGCACCTCGGTGCCCTGCTTGCGCGCCCTGGCCATGAGCGCCTGCTGGTGGACCGAACTGCGGGCCACGTCGCGTCCCCAGTTGACGATGCGGCTGGCGTGCAGGATATCCTCGGGCTCGTTGTGATTGAGCGCGCCGAAATCCCTGATGGAGGCCGTGATGCCGGTGTTGTCGCACAGCGCGCCGCGCGTGGTGGACGAGCCCAGGGCCTGAAACAGGATGGAGCTGGCCTTGCCCAGCACGCCCCGGTAGCCGTGGCCGCCAATGTGCAGAATGGTGGCCGGGTTGCGCCGGGCCGCGTCGAGCCGCGCCACGGCCAGCCCAAGCGCCTCGTCCCAGCCCGCCTCGACAAACTGGCCGTCGCGCTTGATCAGCGGGGTGGTGATACGCTCGGCCGCGTCGAGCCGGTCAAAGTAGCGGCCCCCCTTCTTGCAGCAGAACCCCTTGGTAAATGGATGCTTGGGGTTGCCGCGAACGGTCCGGGCTTCCGGGTCCACGAGCAGCGAGCAGGCGTCGCCGCAGTCCATGGTGCAGGCGGTGATGATGGGCATGAATTCCTCCGACCCGAAGAGTGGTGGACTTTACCGGCAAGGTCAAATCGAAAATGGTGAACCCGCCCATCGCGGCCTTGAAACCAGCCGGGTGCCGGGCCGCCTTCTTTTTGACAATCCGGCCCGGATAGACTAACCAAATTCGTTTCCTGCCATCTGACTTTTATAAGGATATTGGACCCGACATGGCGAAGATTCAGAAAATAAAAGGATTTGTGGACCTTTTCCCCGAAGAGGCGGCCAAATTCACGCGCATGGAAACCCTGGCGCGCGACATCTTCTCGCGCTACGCCTTTGGCGAACTGCGCACCCCTGTGCTCGAAAAAACCGAGCTTTTCCAGAAATCCATCGGCGAGGACACCGACGTGGTGGGCAAGGAGATGTTCACCTTCCCGGACCGCAAGGACCGCTCCCTGACCATGCGGCCCGAGGCCACGGCGGGCGTGGTCCGCGCCTTTATCGAGTCCGGCACCCACCAGCCGGGCAAGGTGTCAAAATTCTTCACCTTTGGCCCCATGTTCCGCTACGAGCGGCCACAGAAAGGCCGCCAGCGCCAGTTCCACCAGATCAACGCGGAGATATTCGGCGCGCCCGAGGCCCAGGCCGACGGTGAGCTGATCCTCATGCTGCGGACCTTTCTGAACGCGCTTGGCCTGACCAAACTGACTGTGGAGCTCAACTCCCTGGGCTGCCATGCGTGCCGCCCGGCCTACCGGCAGGCCCTCATCGACTACTACACGTCCAAGGACCGCGCCAATTTCTGCGAGGACTGCCGCCGCCGCATGGACACCAACCCCCTGCGCGTGCTCGACTGCAAGGTGCCCGGCTGCAAGGCGCTGGTCCAGGACGCCCCGGCCATTACCGACCACCTCTGCCCCGAATGCGAGGCCCATTTTGCCGATGTGCGCACCATCCTCGACGGCGCGAACGTGACCTACGAGCTCAACCCCCGGCTGGTGCGCGGGCTCGACTACTACGTGCGCACCTGCTTTGAGGTATCGAGCCACGACATCGGCGCGCAGACCGCCGTGGCCGGGGGTGGCCGCTACGACGGGCTGATCAGGAGCCTCGACGGCCCGGACTGCCCGGCCACGGGATTCGCCTGCGGCATGGAGCGGCTCGCTCTGCTCCTGGAACGCCTCGAAGCCCCGGCCCCGGATTTCTATCTGGCCGTGGTGGACAATGCCGCGGCCAATGCGGCCATGCTCTTTGCCCAGCAGCTGCGCGACGCCGGGCAAAGCGGCGAGGTTGGCTACTGCGGCGGCTCCATGAAGAGCCGCATGCGCGCGGCCAACAAATCCGGGGCCAAGGTCTGCCTGATCATGGGCGGCGACGAGCTGGACAACGGGACCGTGACCGTCAAGCCCATGACCGGCGACGGCGAACAGACCACCGTGTCGCGGGCCGAGTATCTGGCACGCACCACGACTGAAGAACAATAGGAAAGCCGCCCGCGGCACCACGTAATACATCTGGAGAGAGCAGACATGGCCGAGCAACAGGAAGAAAGAGATTACAACGAATTTCGCGTCATCGAGGATCTGGCGGGCTGGCGGCGCACCCACCACAACAACGAGCTGACCGCCGCCGACCTGGGCAAGACGGTCTGTCTCATGGGCTGGGTCCAGTTCCGGCGCGACCACGGCGGGCTCATCTTCCTCGACCTGCGCGACCGCGAGGGGCTGACCCAGGTGGTCTTCAACCCCGAGGGCAACCAGGACGTGCACGAGCGCGCCCACGCCATCCGCGCCGAATACGTGGTGGCGATCAAGGGCAGGGTGCGCATGCGGCCCGAGGGCATGGCCAACAAGAACCTCGTCACCGGCGAGGTGGAGATCGAGGTGGAGGAATACAAGCTCCTCAACACCTCCGAGACCCCGCCCTTTCCCATCGAGGACCGTGTCGAGGTGGGCGAGAACCTGCGCCTCAAGTACCGCTTTCTCGACCTGCGCCGCCCGAGCCTGGCGCGCAACTTCATCATCCGCAACAAGGCCGCCCAGGCCGTGCGCCGCTACCTCGACGCGCTCGGCTTCCTTGAAATCGAGACCCCGGTGCTGACCAAGTCCACCCCTGAGGGCGCGCGCGATTTCCTGGTCCCCAGCCGGGTCAACCAGGGCGAGTTCTACGCCCTGCCCCAGTCGCCCCAGCTCTTCAAGCAGATGCTCATGGTCTCGGGCATGGACCGCTACTTCCAGATCGTCAAATGCTTCCGCGACGAAGACCTGCGCGCCGACCGCCAGCCCGAATTCACCCAGATCGACATCGAGATGAGCTTCACCGACGAGGCCCAGATCCAGGACATGGCCGAAGGGCTGGTCACAAAGATCTTTGCCGAGACCATCGGCGCAGCCCTGCCCGATGTCTTCCCGCGCATGACCTACAACGACGCCATGCGCGACTACGGCGTGGACAAGCCCGACCTGCGCTTCGGCCTCAAGCACATCGACATCACCGATGCCTTCAGGAACTCCGGGTTCAAGGTCTTTGCCTCGTCCGAGCTGGTCAAGGTCATGGTCGTGCCCGGCGGCGGCGAACTGTCGCGCAAGGAGATCGACGACTACACCAAGTTCGTGGAGATATACGGCTCCAAGGGGCTGGCCTGGATCAAGGTCAAGGAGGACGGCGAGTGGCAGTCGCCCATCGTCAAGTTCTTCTCCGAAGACGAGATCGCCACCCTGCGCGAGCGCACCGACTGCAAGCCCGGCGACATCCTCTTCTTTCAGGCCGGGTCCGCCGACATCGCCAACGCCGCCCTGGGCAACCTGCGCTGCGAGCTTGGCGAACGCTTCGGCCTCATCGATCCCAAGGTGTTCAAGCCCGTCTGGATCACCGACTTCCCGCTGCTCGAATACAACCCGGACGAGAAACGGTACGTGGCCCGGCACCACCCCTTCACCTCGGCCCAGCCCGACCAGATGGCCACCCTGGCCTCGGACCCCGGCAACGCCCTGGCCCGCGCCTATGACATGGTCATCAACGGCTACGAGGTGGGCGGCGGCTCCATCCGCATCCATACCGCCGAACAGCAGCGCATCATGTTCGCCGCCCTGGGCATCGACGGCGACGAGGCGCGCGAAAAATTCGGCTTCCTCATGGACGCCCTCAAATTCGGCGCGCCCCCGCACGGCGGCATCGCCTTTGGGCTTGACCGGCTGATCATGATCATCACCGGGTCCAAATCCATCCGCGATGTCATCGCCTTCCCCAAAACCCAGAAGGCCACCTGCCTCATGACCGAAGCGCCGTCCGAAGTGCCGAGCAAACAACTGCGCGAACTCGGCATCCGCCTGCGGGAGAAGAAGGAAAATTAGGGAGAAGATGCGAGGGGAAAACTTTTGGAAAAGTTTTACCCTCGCGCTCCCCTTTCAAAACTTTTTGGGGCTACGCCGCCTGGAAGCGCATACGGGCAAGAAAGAGTTTGATGGCGGCGTAGGGGGTCACGCGGAGGCGAGGGAGCCGGGCTTGCGATGAGAGCTGTCGCAAAAACCGGATGTTTTTTTGTGGACCCTCCCCTTTTGCTCTTTCGGGATTATTTCTATACTGGTTTTGACGGCAGCGGCGTGGCTTTGGTTCTGCTACGCCATCTCCGCCGCCGTCTTTGATTTCCGTTTCCGTCCGCCCTTCCGGGCGGCGGAGCGCCAAAAAGTTTTGGAGGGTCCAGGGAACCTTTTTCAAAAGGTTCCCTGGCCGCCGGAGGCATAAAAAATGAAACTCGAAATATGCACATGGCCTGACGACGTGCTGGCTGCCAGGGCCGAGCCGGTGGCCGAGATCACGCCGGAGATGAAAAAGCTCATCAACGACATGGTCGAGACCATGTACGAGGGAGATGGCGTGGGACTGGCCGCGCCCCAGGTGGGCGAGTCCATCCGGCTCATCTGCGTGGACCAGACCGGGCCCAAGCTGCGCGCCGACCTGCGCGTGCTGATCAACCCGGAGATCGTGGAATGCGACGGCGAGGTGGAATCCGAGGAAGGGTGCCTGAGCTGCCCTGAGTTTTCGGGCACGGTGATGCGCAAGGAGCGGGTCAAGGTCACGGGCATGGACCCGGACGGCGGGCCGGTCTGCATCGACACCGACGGCTTTCTGGCCATCGTGCTCCAGCACGAGATCGACCACTTGAACGGCATCACCATTGCGGACCGCGCGGGCAGGCTGAAAAAGGCGATGTACAGAAAAAGGGCGGCCAAATGGAAAGCGTAGACAGCGCACCGCTCAGGCCGTTGCGCACGGTGTTCATGGGCACGCCGGAGTTTGCGGCGGAGATCCTGCGCATCCTGCTCGAATTTGAAGGAGCCGAGGTGGTGGGCGTGTACACCCAGCCCGACCGCCCGTGCGGGCGCGGCAGGCAGTGCAAGCCCTCGCCGGTCAAGGATGTGGCCGTGGAGCGCGGGCTGCCGGTCTTCCAGCCCAAAAATTTCAAGGATGAAACAGATATCGAGGCGTTGCGGGCCCTCAAGCCGGACGTGTTGGTGGTGGCGGCCTACGGGCTGATCCTGCCCCAGAGCGTGCTTGATGTGCCGACCTTGCACCCGCTCAACGTCCATGCCTCGCTCCTGCCCAGGCATCGTGGGGCCGCGCCCATCCAGCGGGCCGTGGAGGCGGGCGAGGTAGTCACCGGCATTTCCATCATGAAGATGGAGGCCGGATTGGACACCGGCCCGGTCATGGTCCAGCGGGCGCTGCGCATCGGCCACAACGACCATGCGGGCACCATCCACGACGAGCTGGCCAAGCTCGGCGGCATCTGCATCTGCGAGGGTCTGGCCCGGTTGCAGACCGGTGCCTACTCCTTCGCGCCCCAGGACCACGCCCTGGCCACCTATGCCAAAAAGCTGGAAAAAGGCGAGGGTGCCATCGACTGGAACCGGCCCGCCCAGGCTATCCACAACCAGATCCGGGCCATGTATCCGTGGCCGGGCGCGTATTTCGACTGGACCGGCCCGGACGGCAAAACCCTGCGCCTGAACGTGACGCCCGGCGAGGTGTCGGAGCAGACGGCCCAGGCCGCGCCCGGCACAGTGCTGGGCGAGGTGGACGGCAAGCTCGCCATCGCCACAGCGGACAAGGTCTACCTGACGCCCGAGGTCAAGCCAGAAGGCCGCAAGGCCATGGCCGCCACGGCCTTTGCCTGCGGCTACATGAAGACATGCAAGTAGGGGCAAAGGCGTGACGGGCCAGCCGAACCGGTTTCTCCTCTTCAACAACGGCATGATCGGCAACACGCTGTTCAACATGCCTGTGGCCGCCTGGCTCAAGGGCGCGTTTCCTGGCTGTTTCGTGGGCATGGTGGTGGACCGCGCGGGCCTTGATCTGGTGGGCGCGGACCCGAACGTGGACGTTTTTCACACCTTCAACAAGAAGCGGGATTCGCTGGCCCGCCAGTTCCGGCTGGTGTGCGCCCTGCGTCGCGAGCAATACGACGTGTCCCTGCACCTGCGCCGGGGCGTGCGCAACGAAGTGCTGGCGCGACTGGCCGGGGTGGGGCTGCGGGCCGGGTATGCCCTGCGCGGGTCGTGGCAGCATTTGCACGTGACAGTGGACGAGGACATGAGCGTCCACCGGCTGGCCAGCCGGGCGCAGCTTGTCGAGGCCGCGCTGGGCAGGCCCGTGACCCTGGACCGCCCCAGGCTCCATCCCTCGCCAGAGGCCGAGGCCGAGGTGCGCGGGCTGCTGGCCGGAACAGGCATGGTTGCGGGCACGTATCTGGTGGTCCATCCCACGGGCGATTCCCAGGGCGGCATCGGCTGGAGCCTGCCGGTCTGGGCCGGGGTGGTGGCGCGGCTGTCGCCGTCCGTGCCGGTCTTCATCGTCTGCATGCCCCACGAACGGGCCGCAGTGGAGCAGGCCATTCCCGAAGGGGAGCGTGTCCGCTACTACACCGGGTCCGTCGCGGCCACGGCAGAGCTGGTCAGAAGGGCCGGGGTGTTCGCGGGCAATGATTCCGGCCCGGCGCATCTGGCCTGCGCCTGGGGCACGCTCAGGCTGGTGGTCTACCTGGACGACGCGGCCAACTTCGCCAAGTGGCGACCGGCCAGCGACGAGGGGTGCCTGGTTGTTTTTCAGCCCGCGTTCACGGTGGAGACCGTGGTGGCCGGGATACAATCCCTGCGCAACACGGCCAGGGTGGAATAAAGCCGCAACGCTGACAGCGCATTGTCCCGACAGGGACGACATGGTAGCATGTCCCGGCAGGACGACAACACCGCAGGAACGAGATGACGCATACCCGCAGCATACGCAAGGCCAGAAAACGGCTCTTCATCGGTCTCATCAGCGGCACCTGCTTTGTGGTCTGCCTGCTGCTGGCCGCCCTCTGGTTCGTGCCCTATCTGGGGCTTGCGAACATCCACCCGGCGGCGTCGTGGTTGCTCGGCGCGCTGGTGGTCGGGCTGATCGGGTTCGTGTCCGTGGCCTACTGGGGATTGTTCCTGAACATCGTCACCAAGCGCCACCTGCCCGGCGCAAACCGGTTCCGGGGGCTGACAGTCAAGCTCTTCCTGCCGGTGATGGTGCTGCTGGGGCGGCTGTTGGGCGTGGACAAGGAGGCCATCATGCTCTCCTTCATCAGCGTCAACAACGAGCTGGTCCAGGCCGAGGCGGACCGCTACCGGCCAGAGGACGTACTCCTACTCATGCCCCACTGCCTGCAAAGCTCCAAGTGCGACCGGCGACTGACCTATGACATCAACAACTGCAAGCGGTGCGGCCTGTGTCCCATCGCCGGGCTGCTCGACCTGCACGACGCCTACGGCGTCAACCTGGCCATCGCCACGGGCGGCACCATCGCCCGGCGCATCGTGGTCCAGATGCGCCCACGCCTGATCATCGCCGTGGCCTGCTACCGCGATCTGGCCAGCGGCATCCAGGACGCCTACCCTCTGCCCGTGTTCGGCGTGCTCAACGAGCGGCCCCACGGCCCCTGCCTCGACACCCTGGTGGACCACACCCAACTGGTAACCGCCCTGCACCGTTTCCTGCTGCCAGAATTCCTGGAAGGCAAGGCCCCGGGAACGGGCCGGACCATCTCCACCGCCCAGGGCGCCAGCCTGTAGTCCGGGCGCTCCGGCGCGCCCGCCAGCCTTGCGCTTGGGGGAGTGATGGCCTAGGGTGGCCGTCCATGTCCTCACCCATCGAAATCCTGCGTTCGGTCTTCGGATTCGACCAGTTCATCGGCCTGCAACAGCCGATCATCAACAATGTCATGGCCGGAGGCGACTGCCTGGTGCTCATGCCCACGGGCGGAGGCAAGTCGCTGTGCTACCAGATCCCGTCCATGCTCCGGCCCGGGGTGGGGGTGTGCGTCTCGCCGCTCATCGCCCTGATGCAGGACCAGGTGCAGGGGCTGACCCAGATGGGCGTGCGCGCCGCCTGCCTCAACTCGTCCCTTGATCCCCAGGACGCCTGGGAAGTGGAACAGCAACTCGTCAGCGGCCAGCTCGACCTTGTCTACGTGGCCCCGGAGCGGCTGTGCCGGCCCGGCTTCCTCGACCTGCTGGCGCGCTGCAATCCCTGTCTTTTCGCCATTGACGAGGCGCACTGCGTGTCCCAGTGGGGGCACGATTTCCGGCCAGAATACATGCAGCTCTCGGTCATCAGCGAGCGGTTTCCCGGCGTGCCCCGGCTGGCCCTGACAGCCACGGCGGACGAGCCGACCCAGCGCGACATCGTGCGCAACCTCGGCCTTGAGCGGGCCACGGTCTATGCCACCGGGTTTGACCGGCCCAACATCCGCTACGCCGTGCAGCCCAAGGACCACCCGCAGCAGCAACTGCTGCGCTTCATCCGCGAGAGCCACCCCGGCGACTCGGGCATCGTCTACCGCCTGAGCCGCAAGAAGGTGGAGCAGACCGCCGCCTTTCTGGAAAAGAACGGCATCATTGCCCTGCCCTACCACGCCGGGCTCTCCAAGCAGGAGCGCTACCGCAACCAGGAGCAATTCATGCGCGGCGAGGGCATGGTCATGGTCGCCACCGTGGCCTTTGGCATGGGCGTGGACAAGCCCAACGTCCGCTTTGTCTGCCACCTGGAGCCGCCCAAGAGTCTGGAGGCGTACCACCAGGAAACAGGCCGCGCCGGGCGCGACGGGCTGCCCGCCTCGGCCTGGCTCTGCTTCGGGTTGCAGGACATCGCCATCCTCCGCTCCATGATCGAGTCCGGCGAGGCGGACGAAGCGCGCAAGCGGGTGGAGCACGCCAAGCTCGGCTCGCTCTTCGCCTTTCTCGAAACAGCCGGGTGCCGCCGTCAGGCCCTGCTCGGCTATTTCGGCGAGCACACCGCGCCGTGCGGCAACTGCGATACCTGCTTAAATCCGGTCGAGACCTGGGACGGCACCGTGGCCGCGCAAAAGGCGCTCTCCAACATCTTTCGCACGGGCTCAAGGTTCGGGGCCGCGTATCTGGCCGAGGTGCTGGTGGGCAAGACGAGCGAGCGCGCCCGCCGTTTCCAGCACACCGAGCTGTCCACCTGGGGGATCGGCACCGAGCTGACCCTGGAGCAATGGAAGTCGGTCTATCGCCAACTGGCCGCCTTTGGCCTGCTGACCGTGGACATGGAGCAGCACAGCGCCCTGACCCTGAACGAGCGGTCCTGGACCGTGCTGCGCAGCGAGCGCGAGGTGCGGCTGCGCACCGACCCGGTCATCGCGCCCCGCTCCGTCCGGGCGCGCGGGCCGGTCACAGCGGACGACGTGCTCTCCAACTGGGAGACCCAGGCCCTGTTCGACTCCCTGCGCGAGCTGCGCCTGGCCGTGGCCGGAGAGCAGGGCGTGCCGCCCTATGCCATCTTTCCGGACAAGACCCTGCTCGACATGGTCCGCTACCGGCCCGTGGACCTCGACGCCATGGGCTGCATGACCGGCGTGGGCGAGGTCAAGCTCGCGCGCTTCGGCCAGACCTTCCTCGACTGTTTGCGCACCCATGCCGACAAATACGGGCGGCCAGACAACACCCCGGAGATTCCGCTTGAGCGGGCCGCCAAACGGCAGGCCCGACAGGAAAGACCACAGGCGACCGAGCTGAACGCCACGGCCCTGGAGTCGCTGGATTTGTTCGAGGAGTTGGGGGACGTGGACGCGGTGGCCGCGCGGCGCGGGCTCAAGCCCGGCTCCATCTGGAACCATCTCGGTCAGGCCGTGGCCCTGGGCCGCCTCGACTATCGCCGGGTGGCGGGATTGCCCGACGACGAGCTTGACCGCATCCTCGAGACCTTCGACGCCTTCCGCCTCAAGGGCGTGACCGCCCTCTCGCCTGTGTACGAGGCGCTGGACAAGCGCTACCCCTACGACCTACTGCGCATGGTCCGGGCCAACGCCCGACGCGACTGATTACAGAGAAAAAATACAGACTGCGCGGTCGCCGGATCAGGCCGTCTGGGCGGCCTTGAGCTGGCCGCAGGCGGCCTTGATGTCCGCGCCCATGGAGCGGCGGATGAAGGCGGTCAGGCCGTGGTCCCAGAGCCGCTTTTCAAAGGCTTCCACCTGGGCGCGGTCCGGGGCTTCGTAGGGCAGCCCCTCGGTGGCGTTGTAGGCGATGAGGTTGATCTTGCCCTTTTTGCGGTCAATGAGCCGGGCCAGCTGGTCCGCGTGCTCCAGGGAGTCGTTGACGCCCTTGAGCAGCAGGTATTCGAAGGTGATGCGCTCGCGCGGGCGCATGGGATAGGCCCGGAGCGCGGCCATGAGGTCGTCCAGGTGGACGCGGGCCGCCTTGGGCATGATCCGGGCGCGCAGCTCCTGGGTGGGGGCATGCAGCGAGATGGCGGGCAGGGCCACCTCCATCTCGCCGAGAATCCGCAGTTGTTCGGGAAAGCCCACGGTGGAGACCATGGACCGCCGCCATGACAGGGAAAGCCCGCGCTCGCACGGCAGGTCGTTCAAGACCTTGAGCAGGGTGTCGAGGTTGAGCAGCGGCTCGCCCATGCCCATGAACACGAGGTTCTTGAGCGGGTTCATGCCCCGGTCCTCCAGGTATTGCCGACCCACCAGCACCTGGCCCAGGATCTCGCCATAGGTCATGTTGCGCTCAAAGCCGAGCTGGCCGGTGCTGCAAAAGGTGCAGCCCATGGCGCAGCCCACCTGGGTGGACAGACACTGGGAGTAGCGGTCCTGCATGGGGATAAGCACGGTCTCCACCAGCTTGCCGTCGCCCAGGCGCAGCAGGAACTTGATGGTGCCATCCTCGCTCTGCTGCACCCTGGCCACCTCGGGCCAGGTGATGACGGCCATGGCCGCCAGCTTCTCGCGCAACGGCTTGGACAGGTTGGTCATCCCCTCCACGCCGCGCACGCGCTTCTGCCACAGCCACTGCCAGATCTGCTCCGCGCGAAAACGCGGCTCCTTCAGCTCGTCGGCCACAAAGGCTTCGAGATCACTCTTGGTCAATTCGATGAGGTTGTGCATGCGAGCCAGACACTAATGCAACCTTGCGCCGTGTCAAGCACGGTGCGGCTCCACCCGGAGAAAAGAAAACCGGGCCACTCCCCGTCGGAGAGCGGCCCAATGTCTTTTTTCGGCACGGACAACAGGCCGGATCACATGACCCGGCAGCCGTCCTGGGTGACGACCACCTGATATTCCCAGCGGATGCCGCCCCAGGCCGGGTCATAGAGGCCCGGCTCCACGGTGACGACCATGCCGGGCCGCAGGATGCCGCCCGCCGCCCTGCTCAGGCTCGGCGGCTCGTGGGTCTCAAGGCCCACGCCATGGCCCAGGCCGTGGGTGAACTGGTGGGCCACCCCGGCCTTGTCGAACACGGCGTAGGCGGCCTCGTAGGCCTCGACGCAGGTCAGGCCGGGCCGGATGATGTCGATGGCCGCCTGCTGCGCTCCACGCACCAGGTCCATGGTCCGCTTGAAGCGGTCCGACGGCGCGGCGCCCACCCAGAAGGTCCGGGTCTGGTCCGAGTTGTAGCCCATGAGCCGGCAGCCGGTGTCGATGAGCACCAGCTCGTTGTCGCGGATCACGGTCTTGCCGGGATTGGCGTGGGGCAGGGCCGCATTGGGGCCGACCCCGACGATGGTGGAGAAGGCCAGCTTCTCGGCCCCGTTCTCGCGAAAGAATTTTTCCACGTCCCAGGATATCTCCTCTTCGGTGCGGCCCGGTTCGAGCCGGGTCTCAATGTACTC
This sequence comes from Pseudodesulfovibrio aespoeensis Aspo-2, assembly GCF_000176915.2. NCBI lineage: Bacteria > Pseudomonadati > Thermodesulfobacteriota > Desulfovibrionia > Desulfovibrionales > Desulfovibrionaceae > Pseudodesulfovibrio > Pseudodesulfovibrio aespoeensis. The sequence continues at coordinate 251,594 of NC_014844.1, read as the reverse complement.
GAAGAGGCGGTGGTTCAACTCAATGGAGGCGTCCATCCGGCGCAGCTCGTCCTCGTCCTTGATGATGCGCAGTTCCTCCACCAGATTGTCCGCCTGGGTCAGGGTGATCCTGGAGGCCAGCCTGTCGTAGTCGAAGAGGTGCAGCGCCTTGGGCTCGAAGCCAAGGGTCTTGATCCCCCGGCCCTGGAGCGTGCCGCAGACCAGATCGAACTTGTCGCGGGCGTAGACGTGGATGCGGGCATCGTCCCAGACCCGCCGGGCCGCATCCACATAGCGGGGATCGGTGAAGAGATGGTCGTCGCCGTCAGCCGAGACCACCAGCCAGCCCGAGGATTCGTTGCACTGGGCGTCGTGCAGCTCGAAGCCGCTCAGATAATAGCGGTTGGCCGCGTGCGAGACGAGCAGCGCGTCCAGCCCCTGCTCGCGCAGTGCGCTGCGGAGCCGTTCGCGCCGAGTGGCGAAAATGTCTGTGTTCATGCGTGTTCTATTCCCAGCGATAGGTGGTTTCGGGAGCGCCGGAGAGCATCCGGTCCGCCCATTCCACGCCCTGCATGACCGAGTGGTCCATGTTGCCCACCTCGTACTTCCAGCCGCCGAACCGGCCCCGCGAATAGATGTCTTTCGCTTCGAGCCTGGGCTGGATGACCTTGAGCGCATCGTCGCGCTCCAGGCAGGGCACGGGATAGCCGTAGTCCACGGTCGTCTCCCATCTGGTGTGGACATCGGCCACCCTGGCCGCGTCCAGCATGGAGGTGTTTACCAGACCCTCAATGGTGCGGTCCATCAGTTCGTCGAGCCTTTCCCGCTTGTGGGCCGAGTAGGAGGTCTCGCACATGAAGGCGAGCTGCTGGCCGGGCCGGGCCACGTTGTTGGGCGAATAGTTGTGGAAGTTGGTCACCCGGTAGAAGGGGGAGTCTGATTCGGGAAAATACATCCAGCAGCGCGGGTTGCGTTCGTCCTCGGCCCTGATGTCGAGCCCGACACCGGCCACATGGACCGAGTTGTGGGTCAGACGGCCTGCGGCCTCGATCATGGTCGCGTCCCCACCCCTGTCCCCGCCCCGCAGCCAGCGCGAGACCAGGATGTCCACGGGCGCGGTGTTCAGGATGGCCTCGTACTGCACGGTCAGCCCGGCGCTGGTGGTGACGGTCTTGCTGTCCGCGTCGATGGCGGCCACTTCCTGATTGTACTCGATGAACCCGTCGAGCCGCGCGGCCAGCCGCCGGAAGATCTCGCCCGTGCCGCCGTGCAGGGGGAACTTGAAGGTGTTGTTCGGCCCCCAGGAGATGTCGTCTCGCTCAAGGATGATGTTCTTGAGCACGCGCTTCAGGTCCACCACGCTGACCCGCTCGCCGATCCAGCCGTACTGCATCAGCTCGGGCGGGGTGGCCCAGACCTTGAAATTGTAGGGATTCATGAAATGCTTGGCGATGCCCGCCCCGAACACGCGCTCGATCCACTGGCCGAAGTTGGCAGGCTCGCCATCAAACCGGTTGCCGGGCAGAAGCCCCTCCACGCACTCCCAACGGGGCTCGTGCGGCAGGTGGCGGATGTTGTTCTGAAAGGGATAGGGCACCCAGGTGGCGCAGGAGCGCACCCACGACTCGCGCTCGTGCTCCAGCCGCTCGTCGCCCAGCAGCGAATCGAGCAGGGCGTCGAAATAGGCGTAGTGGGAGAAGACCACATGCCCGCCGATGTCCCAGGTAAAGCCGTTGTCGTCCTTGAAGCTGGCGGCCAGCCCGCCTGCGTGGCCGTGCCGCTCCAGCACGATGAAGTCGTCCATGCCCAGCTCCCGGAGCCGGTGGGCCGCGCCGAGCCCGGTGGGGCCTGCGCCGATGATCAGGTATCGCTTCTTCACGGGTGCTCCCTGTGTTGTTGCCATGGGGAATTTATTTCCAATTCCGCGATGATAATCAAGTTTGGTGCCAACCCGGTCGGGCCGGGCGGCCCTGGAGCAAAAAAACAGCGCAAAGGGACGAAAACAGGACGGTCACACGCCCGTGGGCGTGCCGGGCGTGGGCTGCCCATCCGTGTGGCCGGATTCCTCGCCACGGCCCAGGGCAATGGTCCCGGCCACGATGAGCAGGCCGCCGGCCACGGTCCAGCCGTCCGGGATCTCGCCCAGGATGGACGCACCCCAGAAGGCGGCGAATACGATCTCAAGGCAGGTCACGGCGCTGATGCGCGCCGCAGACTCGATGGCGTAGCCGCGCGTCATGTAGTACTGGCCCGCGTTCATGAACGCGGCGATGCCGAGCATGTAGCCCCATTCGAGGGGGGTGGGCCAGAGCCAGCCCTGGGCCAGTAGCGGCGAGACAATGGTCATGATCAGCGGCGGGTAGAGCATGACCACCGCCGGATGCTCGGTCTTGGCCAGGGCGCGCACCGAGAGGATGGCCAGGGAGGTGACTCCCACCCCGCACAGGGCCACAGTCACGGCCAGCGGGTCGAGCAGCGACGGCCCGCCGCCAAAAAGAAAGGCCGGGCGGCAGACCACGGCCACTCCGGTCAGGCTGATGCCCACGGCCAGGAGCCCGCGCAGGCCGAGGCGCTCGCCCAGCACCGCCCAGGCCAGCAGGGCCACCACCGCCGGATGGGTGAAGAGGATGACCGTGGCATCGGCCAGGGGCAGATGGATGATGGCGTAGAACTCGGCAAACAGGGCCGCAAACCCCACCACCCCGCGGATGGTCAGCAACACCCGGCGCGTGCCGAGCATGCCCACCCCGGTCCTGCGCAGCAGCCACCAGACAAAGCCAATGCCCACCAGACCTCGGACAAAGAGCATCTCCAGAGTCGGTATGCGCTCTCCCGCGAGCTTGATCAGCAATGAGCCGATGGAGAAGAGGAAGGTGCCCATGAGCATATGCCGCATGCCGAGGGTCAGGATGGTGCGCATGGGCCGCACACTAGGCGCGGCCCGAATCCCTGACAAGGGGAAATCGCGACGCCCACTTGTCACCAGATCGGCACGCCATCGAGAAGCGCGTTCCCCGCGGCAGGACTATTGAAAAGAGGCTTACGGAACACCGCACTCCTTCCCTCTGTCAGCGGGGTGGGATTCCCCCGATTCGATCCCACCCCGCGCCCCGGGGCCGCAGGTGCGGCCACCCGGCCATGCCCACGCTCTCTTGCCAAATCCCGTCGAGTGTGGTTTCACATGGGTCTTATGAAAACGTTCATCTTCCTGCCCCCGGCCAGCAAGCCCACAGGCGGCATCACGGTCCTGCGCCAGATGGCGGACATCCTGCATCAGGCCGGACGCGAAACGTATCTGGTGGAGCGCGAGAGCGCGGGCTGGCGGCCCGGCGGCCTGGCCGACGCGGCCCCGGTCATCGGCTGGGACGCCATGCGTCTGACACCGGACGATCTCTGGCTGGTGCCCGAGGGGTGGCCCAACGCCCTGGCCCCCGGCCTGGAGGCGCGCGCCCGGTGCGTCAGCTATGTCCAGAACTGGGCCTATCTCTTCTCGGCCCTGCCGCCGGGCGTGAGCTGGCACCAGCTGCCGGTCTCGCTCATGGCCGTGTCCGATCCCGTGGCCCACTTCATCAAGGAGTCCACGGGCCAGAACGCCCCGATCCTGCGCCCCGGCATCGACCGCGCCATCTTCCACCCGGGCAAGAGCAAATCCGGAACCGTGACAGTGGCCTTCATGCCGCGCAAGAACAAGGGGCTGGCCGCCCAGATCAGGGCCGTGTTCGAGCATCGCAACGGGCCGGATGCGGTGCGCTGGCGTCCTCTGGAAGGGCTGGACGCGTTCGGCGTGGCCCAGGCCCTGCGCTCCTCGCACCTCTTCCTGATGACCGGATTCCCAGAAGGGTGTCCCCTGCCGCCGCTGGAGGCCATGGCCTGCGGCTGCCTGCCCGTGGGCTTCACCGGCCTTGGCGGGTGGGACTACATGCGCCAGGCCCAGCCCTGCCCCCGGTTCACCCCCTGGTGGCCCCTGCGCGAGGTGGGGTGGTCCGGCAACGGCCTGTGGTGCGCCGACGGCGACGTGCTCGATGCGGCCCTGTGTCTGGAGCAAGCCGTGGGCCTCATCCGCCAGGGCGGCCCGGAACTTGACGCCGTCCTCGCCGCAGGGCAGGAAACAGCCGACGCGTACTCCACGGACGAGCAGAGGAAATCGGTCCTGGCCGCCTGGGACGCCTTGTGAGCCTTCATCCCCACGACAAAGAACCAGCCATGGCAAAGAAGAAAACCCGCCCGGAGCCCGAGGAACTGGAGCTGCCGCCCGTTGGCGTGGAATCCCACGCCCATCTCGACCTTGAGGATTTCGACGGGGACCGCGAGGCGATCCTTGAACGCGCCCGCAAGACCGGCATCTCCCACCTGATCAACGTCTTTCTCGGGCCGGACGCCTATGAACGCGGGCACCCGCTCTTTACCGCCCATCCCGAGGTCTCGTTCCTGCTCGGCGTGCATCCCAACAGCGCAGACCAGCTCACCGGCGAATCCCTTGCGCGCATGCGCACCTTTTTCAAGGCCGACCCGAGACTCAAGGGCGTGGGCGAGATCGGGCTCGACTACTACTGGGAGCGGGTGGACCACGCCACCCAGAAGACCGCCTTTGTCCGGCAGCTTGCGCTGGCCCGGGAGCTGGCCCTGCCCGTGGTCATCCACTCGCGCGACGCCGACGCCGACACCCTGGACCTGCTCACGGCCAACGGCTTTTGCGACTATCCCGTGCTGTGGCACTGCTTCGGCCAGGGGCTTGAACTGGCCCGGTCCGTCATCGACAACGGCTGGCACGTCTCCATCCCCGGCCCGGTCACCTACAAGAAGACCGACGACCTCCAGGCCGCCGTGGCCCGCATCCCGCTTGAACGGATGCTCCTTGAGACCGACTGCCCCTTTCTCGCGCCCGAGCCGTGGCGCGGCAAGCGCAACCACCCGGCGCTCATGGCCTTCACCGCCAAGCGCGTGGCCGAGATCCGGGGCCGCTCCCTTGAAGACATCTGGCAGATCACCGGCGACAACGCGCGCCGGTTCTTCAATCTCTAGCCGCCATTTCCCTCACGCCAGTTCGTCAGCCAAGACAAAACCCCCGCCGGCCTGGGCCGACGGGGGTTTTCTATTTCGTGGATGGAGCCTACTGGACGTAGACCTTGAGCTGCTGTCCGGCGAAGATGTTGTTTGAACTGAGGGAATTCCACTTGCGCAGCTCGGTCACAGTCACTCCGAACTTGCGGGCGATGGCGGTCAGGTTGTCGCCGTTGCGGACCTTGTAACGGACCAGCTGGGTCTTGGTCGTTTCCGCTTCCTTGGCCGCCTGACGGGTGGCTTTTCCAGAATTGTCGGGGATGTAGAGCTTCTGCCCTACCTTGAGCGACTTGGAGCGCAGTCCGTTGGATTTCTGGAGGGTGGACACCGTGGTCCCGAACTTGCGCGAGATGGACCACAGGGTGTCGCCGCTGCGGACCACGTAGTTGCCCCGCCGCGAGGCGATGGCCTTGGTGGACGAAGGGGCGTCAGCCGCGCTGGCCGCGGCCACGCCGTGGCCGGAACTGCCAGCCGGCACCATGATCATCTGGCCTGGGCGCAACGTGTCCGAGCTGGTGTTGTTGACCTTCTTGAGCACGGCCACGGGCACGTGGAAGCGGTTGGAGATGCGCCACCAGGAGTCGCCGCTGCGCACCGTGTGCTGGGCGTATCCGGTGTAGGGACGCGAGGCGGGCTTGGCCAGATGGGCGATCATCCTGTCGGACTTGGCCGCTGGCAGGTAGGCGGTGGTCTCCATGTGCGGCGGACTGACCTGACGGCGATAGGCCGGATTGAGCTCGTGGAACTCATTCCAGGTCATCCCGCCCGCCTTGGCCAGGGCCAGCAGGTCGGTGCCGCCGGGCACCTGCACCGGCACCACTTCCGGTTCCATGTCCCAGGAGACCGGCTGGTAGCCCAGGGTGTCAAGGTTCTGGAATATCTTGGAGATGGCGATGAACTTGGGAACGTAGTGCTTGGTCTCAGGCTTCAGCTTGGCCCGGCCCGAGAGCCTGTTGTTCTTGGCGGTCAGCTCGAAAAAGTCGTCGCAATCGGTCAGCTTGAGGGCGCGGGATATCTTGCCCTCGCCCGCATTGTAGGCCGCCAGGGCCAGATACCAGTCGCCAAAGGTGTTGTAGAGGTCGCGCAGGTGGCGCGCGGCGGCGTCGGTGGACTTGTAGGGATCGCGGCGTTCATCGATCCACCAGTCGGACCTGAGGCCGTAGAGTCGGCCCGTGCCCTTCATGAACTGCCACATGCCACCCGCCCCGGCCCAGGAATAGGCACGGACATTGTAGCCGGACTCGGTGAAAGGCAGCAGCACGAGGTCCTGGGGCAGGCCGTATTTGGTGAAGATGCGGCGCACATAGGGCAGATGGGGCTGGGAACGTTCCAGCCACCGCTCCATGGTCTTGCGCGCCTTGTGGTTGAAGTAGTTGAAGTAGCGCTCCACGTCCGTGTTGTCATGATCCTCAAGGTCGAAGAGCAGCCCGAAGCGGGCATTGAAAACCGCCTGCTCCGCCTGGGTCAGGTCGCCCTCCGTGACCGGCGCGGCAACGATCTCCGGGTCGAGCGCCTCGGCATCTTCCGGCACTGCGCTCACGGGTTTGTCGGCCAGCTGGCCTTCTGCGGGGCTTTTGACGGCACAACCGCCCATGAGCCCGACCAAGGACCCGCCAACGAGCAGCGCCGCCAGAAGCTGGCGCAGAGATTTGAATGCTTCCAAGTTTTCCTCCGGCTTCCTGCGCCCTTTACCATGAAAACGGGCGGTTGGGAAGTCTAGAAAAAGTCATACGTGCGCGAAACAGATGGGATTGTGCTACCCCACCCAGGCCCGGATTGCAATAGTACGCCAAAAGCCCTACATAGTCGCCATGAGGAGCGCAAGCATGTGCAATTCTTTGTCACACCACAGCCCACAGGGAGCATGATGCAGAACAGCGATCAGGACAAGAAGGACGGAAAGATTTACGTGGTCGGCAACAAGCCGGTCAGGGAGCTGCTCCTGGACGACCCGGCCCGGGTCGATTTCGTGGCTTTTCGCGTGGGCCGCCACGACAAGGGGGTCGAGGAGATTCTCGAATTGTGCCGCGTGGCCAAGGTGCCCTACCGGTCGGTCTCGGCCAAGGATCTGGACTTCATGTACCGGGGCAATCACCAGGGCGTGGCCGCCCGGTGCGCCGCCCTGTCCTATGTCCCGCTCCTGACCATGCTCGAAACCGCGCCGGACGCGCCCCTGCCCCTGATCATCGCCCTGGATCAGGTCCAGGACACGGGCAACGTGGGCGTGCTGGCCCGCACCCTATACGCCCTGGGCGGAGCCGGGCTCATCGTCTGCCAGCACCAAGGCGCATATCTCGGGGCCGGAGCGGTCCGCTCCAGCGCGGGCGCGCTCAACAAGCTGCCCGTGGCCAAGGCGGGCAACCTCGCCGCCGCCCTCAAGGACTGCGCCAACTACGACTACACCCTCTACTACGCCCAGACGGGCGAGGGTTCCCTCAACGCCTACGAGGCCGAGCTGAAGACCCCGGCGGTGCTGGTGCTCGGCAACGAGGAAAAGGGCGTGCGCCCAGGCGTGGCCAAGCTCTGCCACCACAGCCTGTCCATCCCCTTCAGGCGCGAGTTCGACTCCCTCAACGTGGCCCAGGCCGGGGCCGTGCTCGTCTCGGAGTTCTCCAGAAGAATGGGTTGATCGCGGCTGCAAAACCCCGGCTTTTCTCCGGCCCGGCTTTGGGGTAACGTCAATCCATGCGCATAGGGCGGTACGACATTCGCGGCCTGCTGGGCCGGGGCGGCATGGGCGCGGTCTACAAGGCGGCCATGCCCGTGACCGGGCGCATGGTCGCCCTCAAGGCATTGAGGCCCGCCGACATCCTGCTCGACCTCATGGGCCGCGAGACCCTGAGCGCCATGTTCCTGGCCGAGGCCGCCACCATGGCCAGCATCAGCCACACCAATGTGGCCTCAATCCTCGACGTGCACGAGGGCGGCGGGACCGATGCCCTCCCGCCCCATTTCACCATGGAATACTACTGCGGCAACCTCGGCGCGCTCATGGGCGAGACCTACGAGACCGAACGCGCCTCGCGCAGGCTGGGCGCGGCCCCGGCCCTGCACCTGGCCCGGCAGATGCTTGAGGGGCTGGACCGGCTCCACTACGAGGGCATCATCCACCGCGACATCAAGCCGTTCAACGTCATGCTGGCCCAGGACGAGGGCGGGCCGGGCACGGTCAAGCTCATCGACTTCGGCTTAAGCCGGTTGCGCGGCGAGCGTCCTCCACGCCATCCGGGCATGGTGGTGGGCTCCCCCTGGTACGCCGCGCCCGAGCAGGAGGCGGACCCGGACAGCGCGGGCGTGCCTGCCGACCTTTTCTCCGTGGGCGTGACCCTGCACCGGATGCTCACCGGGCAACTGCCCGAACCCGGCCAGGGCGGGACCGACCCGCACCTGACCGACCCCGACCTCCTCGGCCCGGACTGGGACGGCTTCTTTGCCCGCGCCCTGGCCAAAAACCCCCTCGACCGCTTTGCCGACGCCCAGGCCATGCTCCACGGGCTGGACGAAATGGAGCACACCTGGCGCGCCGCCCGCGACGCGGCCTGCTCCGGCGCAGACCTGCTGGACGAGCCGCCGCCCCGCACCAGCGGAACTGTACGCGGCCAGCCGCTCAAATGCGGCCAGCGTGACGCGCGGACCTGCTTTGACCTGGACGAGCTCTGGCGGCCCAGACAGGCCGGGGGCGGGCGGTTCATCGACAACGGCGACGGCACAGTGCGCGAGGCCGGGCCGGACGGCAGGACCGGACTGGCCTGGGAAAAGCACGGCTCGCGCTATCCCCTGACCTGGGAGCGCGCCCATGCCCACGCTGCCCGGCTCAACGAGCGCGCCTACGGCGGGCGCACCGGCTGGCGGCTGCCCACGGTGGCCGAGCTGGCTACCTTGTTCAGCCAGGCCGGGCAGCCGGGCCACTCCTGCCAGTCGCCCGTGTTCGACCCGCGCAAGGCGCGGCTGTGGAGCGGCGACACCAAGGCGTTCACCGCCGCATGGTACGCGGACGCCGAGCTCGGCTTCATCTGGTGGCAGGACCGCACCTGCCGCTTCTTTGCCAGGGCTGTCTGCCCGGAGTAGCCGCAGACAGCCCCAGCCGGTCAGCGGCTGCCCATCTTGGCTCCGAGCCAGTTGGTGGGCGTGATGGATTCCGGCACCCCCTCGCGGGCGTCCACGCCGCGCGCCTCATTGAGCTTGTCCTGGTAGAGGTTCCAGCAGGACTGGGCCAGCGCAGTGGAGCCGGTCAGCGGATAGGCCAGGGTGGCGGCCAGCCGTGCGGCCAGGGTCTCGTCGAGCAGGGCGTCGTATCTCCTGGGATCAGTCTCGCGGCGCACATAGGCGATGTAGATGGGTGCCTCCTCGTTGCACAGGACCACGCCGCCCTGGATCTCCCAGTCCTGGATCTGGCTGCCGCCGCCGCCCACGATCCTGACGATGCGCAGAAAGTCCACGGGCAGCATGTAACGGCACTCCCACTTCCACAGGGGTGTGGCCGCCCCGGCGGCCAGCTCGGCCTGGGCCGTGGCGCAGTTCCACGGGTGGGCACGCAGCACGGCGTCGCGCACCGCGGGCCAGCGGTGGTTGCACAGCCCGGCGGCCTTGCTCTCGTCGCCAAGGGACATGATCGCGTCCTCCCCCAGGTCCAGCAGGGCGTTGTTGCAGATTTCAATGACACTGTTGGCCATAACTCCTCCTTGTCGCAGTTTGGCGCACCATCGCGCGGGCCAGAAGAGGGATTCTCCCGGACCGGACAAGCGTAGCACCCCCTTGGGCCATCAGCCGAAAACGGGTGCAGGAGGGGCACAACAAGGTGAAAATGACACATATGGCGGGGTTGACAGCTTCCAGGGGACGCACTAAATCTTGGTCATCCGCCGATACCTGCCAGGGTATCTTGCCCTGTCCGGCGCACCTTGCGGATTCTTGACAGACACGGGCGCTGCCGCATGGCATCGTCACACGGAGAGGCGCAGGCGCACACCGGCCGGGAAGGCACCGTGAACACCCTGACTCATGGTCGGGCATCCGGCCACGGAACCAAAATCTCATGAAAGACATTCACCTGCTCGACCTGATCAACGGGGCCTCGGGTGCCCTGGACTATGTCAGTTCCACGGTCACGGGCCACCACCGGCGGGTGGGCGTCGGGGCCGTAGCGGTCGGCGGGGCCATGGGCCTTGGCCTGCGCGACACCACGGACCTGCTGAACGCCTCGCTGCTCCACGACATCGGCGCGTTCTCCCTCGATCTGCGGCTCGACGGGCTTGATTTCGACACCGACCACACGGACCACGCCCGCGCCGGATACCGGCTGCTCAAGCTGCACCCGATCCTGGACCGCGTGGCCGAGCTGGTCCTGCTCCACCACACCCCCTGGCGCCGCCTGCCCGCATACCGCGACCCCATGGTTCCCCTGCTGGCCAACATCGTCAATCTGGTGGACCGGGTGGATGTGCTCAACCACAAGGGACCGAGACGAATCGACAGACAGCGCATCCGCGAAACCATCAGGGCCAACGCGGGCGCCATCTTCGCGCCCGAGGCCGTGACCGCCTTTCTCGACCTCTCGGCCAGCGCCGCATTCTGGGACCGCATGTCCGCCCCCTGGGACCACGTACGCGAGGGCATCGACACCCCTCTGGCCGATGATGTCATCCCCCACGATCAACTGATCCAGTTTTCCAGGTTCTTCTCCCTGATCATCGACTTCAGGAGCCGCCACACGGCCACCCACTCCCAGGGCGTGGCCGAAACCGCTGCCACTCTGGCCAGGCTGACGGGCATGACCGGCCAGGACCAGGAACGCATCCGGCTGGCGGCAAACCTGCACGACATAGGCAAGCTGGCCGTGCCGGTCGTGCTGCTGGACAAGCCAAGCACCCTGACCCCAGACGAATTTGCCACCGTGCGCCACCACGCCTCGGTCTGCGAAACCATTCTGCACACCGTACCGGGCCTTGAGGACATTGCCGACTGGGCCAGCCAGCACCATGAGCGGACAGACGGCTCCGGCTATCCCCGCGGCCTGAGCCGCGACCAGCTCTCCCTGGGCAGCCGCGTGATGGGCGTGGCCGATGTCTTCACGGCCATCACCGAGGACCGACCCTATAGGCAGGGCATGACCCCGGCCCAGTCCACGGCAGTGCTGCGCGACATGGCCCGAACCGGCTCCCTGGACGCGGACCTCGTCACCCTGCTGCTCGACAACTTCAAGACCATGGCCGAGGTGCGCCACGCAGTTCAAGAGGCAGCCCTCGCCCGGTTCGAACAGTTCCGGGCAGCTTGATTTTTTATTAAAAAAAATGTTATTCCGGACAGAAATCACTGAAAAATAAAGCGACCGATAAGCGTCACCATACCCCGCATACCCCCAGCAGCCGCGCCCCCTGCCAGCCCCTTTCCAGACAGCCCGAACCACCCCTTGGCAATGCCCGACTTCGACAACCGCCGTGGCATCGCCGCATTATAAAAACAATATAATATCTATCAGCCAGAATCGATGCCATAGACCCGATCATACTGTCCTGACCTGGGGAAAAGCTGTCCAAGCTGATACGGCAAAAGCCGAGGGAAACGTCGATCACACTTGAGGGGGGTTCCATGCGTTGGAGAGATTGCAAACTTTGCGTCAAATTCGGCATTGGTTTCGGGACACTTCTTTTGCTGATTGTCGCCCTTGGCGGCTGGGCCTTCTTCGGCATCACCAGCATCGTGGGCGATGCCGAGGAGGTGATCGGCGGCAACGCCCTACGCGGCAATTTCACCGAAAAGGTGGTCGATCACCTCAAATGGGCTGAAAAGGTCAATGAACTGCTGACCAACACCGACGTCCACACTCTGGACGTGCAGACCGACCCCCGCCAGTGCGCCTTTGGCAAATGGTACTACAGCGACGCCAGAATCAAGGCCGAGCAGATGGTGCCGGGCATCAAGCCGCTCCTGGCCGAGATCGAGGCCCACCACAACGCGCTCCACGCCTCTGCAGTGGAGATCGGGAGCAAGTATGCCCCGGCTGACGTGCAGCTCGGCTCCTATCTGCGCGAGAAGAAACTCGACCACCTCAACTGGATGGCCGTCATCCGCGACACCTTCCTCAGCCAGTCCGGGCAGGCTGCCACGGTGCAGACCGATCCGCACAAGTGCAACCTGGGCGTGTGGCTCTACGCGCCCGAAACCGAAAGGCAGATGCGCGCGGACCCGGAGTTCGGGACGCGGGTGCAGGCCATCTTTGACCCCCATGCCGCCCTGCACGAGTCCGCCATCGAGATCAACGAGCTGCTGGAAGAGGGGGACAGGACCGCCGCCCTGCGTTATTTCATGGACACCACCGCGCCCCTGGCCCAGGAGACCCTGGCCGCCATCGACGGCATGATCGGCCTGCTCGACAGCCGCCAGAAGGGATATGACGAGGCCAAACAGGTGTTCGCCGCCGTGACCATCCCGGAGCTGAACCAGGTCCAGCGACTGCTCAACGAGAGCATGACCGTCATCTCCAGGGACATCATGACCGACGAGGTGATGCTGAAACACGCTTCGGAAACAGAGTCCGGCGTGGTCATCTTCAACGCCGTGGCCGTGGTCCTGGGCGTGTTCCTGGCCTGGATCATCGCCAGAGGCATCATCGGCCCGCTGCGCAAGGGCATGGAATTCGCCCAGACCGTGGCCACCGGCGACCTGCGCGCCACCGTGGACATCAGCCAGGACGACGAGGTGGGCCAGCTTGCCTCCTCCCTGACGGACATGGCCAACCACCTCAACCGGGTGGTGGGCGATGTCAACTCCGTGGCCGAAGGCGTGTCCGCAGGCAGCGAGGAGCTTTCCGCCGCAGCCCAGTCCCTGTCCCAGTCCGTCACCGAGCAGGCCTCCTCCATCGAGGAGATATCCGCCTCCATGGAAGAAATGAGCGCAGGCGTGCGCTCCAACACGGACAACGCCCGGCAGACCGAGACCATTGCCAACAAGGCCGCCCAGGGAGCCAGCGAGAGCGGCCTGGCCGTGACCGAGGCCGTGAGCGCCCTGAAGAGCATTGCCGAGCGCATCACCATCATCCAGGACATCGCCCGTCAGACCAACCTGCTGGCCCTCAACGCGGCCATCGAGGCGGCCAGGGCGGGTGAGCACGGCAAGGGCTTTGCCGTGGTCGCCGCCGAGGTGCGCCAACTGGCCGAGCGCAGCGGGCACGCCGCCGAGGAGATCGGCGAGCTCTCGGACACCTCCATGGGCGTGGCCGACAAGGCCGGGCGCATGCTCCAGGAGCTCGTCCCACAGATCAGCCGGACCGCCGAACTGATCCAGGAGATCACAGCCAGTTGCATGGAGCAGGACAAGGGCGTCAACGAGATCAGCCTTGCCATCGGCCAGCTCGACAAGGTCATCCAGGGCAATGCCTCGGCCTCGGAGGAAATGGCCTCCACCTCTGAAGAATTGTCCGCCCAGGCCCAGGCCCTGGCCCACGCCATGACCTTCTTCAAGGTGGACGGCAGTGGACCCCAGACCCGCAAGGCCACAGTGACTGCCAGCCGCGGGCAGCGGACCGCCCTGCCCGCCTCATCCGGCTCGGACGCTGCCAAGGCGGCCAAGGCCAGACGGGGCGCACCGCCCGCCCTGGCCGCCGGCGTCGACCTGGACATGGACAGGGACGACTACGAGCGCTTCTAGGCCGCTCCACCAGACACCACAAGCACGGGGGCGTCATCCGACGCCCCCTTTGCTTTTTGCCGGGCTGGCGGCTAGGCTGATCTTCCACTTAGCAACCCCGGAGCCGCCATGCCGTGCCGTGTCCCGTTCTTCGCCCTTGTCCTGTCCCTGGCCGTGCTGCTCGCCCCCCATCCGGTCCGGGCCATCACCTTTGACCAGGCCATGGCCGGGGTCGATCCCCAGGCGCGCTATCTCTTCTACCTGCACGGCCAGCCCGCGCACAAGGCCGGGGAGCCGCCCGCGGTCAGCCCACGGTACGGCGCATACCAGACCAGCGACATCGTGGCCCATTTCGAGGACCGCGGGCTCACCGTCATCGACGACATCCCCATGCAGGACAACGCCAACCGGAGCGCAGCCGAGGTAATCAGGCGGATGCGCGTCCTCATGGCCGCAGGCGTCGCGCCAGGCAACATCACCGTGGCCGGGTACTCCAAGGGCGGCTTTGTGGCCCTGCTGGTCTCGTCAGGCCTGGGCGACCCAAGGGTGGGCTACGTGATCATGGCCGGGTGCGGCACAGGCCGCAACGGCTTCGCCTTCGAGCAGTTCCTGGCCAAGAAGCGGGGGGCGCGCCTCAAGGGGCGGATGCTCTCCGTCTTCGCGGCCAACGACATGGAGGCCGGGTCGTGCCAGGGTGCGGTCGAGCAGGCCACGGGCGGCGGACTGGTCTTCCAGGAAACCCGCATCAGATCGAGCAAGGGGCACGGGCTGTTTTACCAGCCCCTGCCCGAGTGGATCATTCCAGTGGCCCGCTGGGCCAGGGACGAGCAATAAACCGCCACCCGCGACGCCCCGCGCCCACAGCGCGAGTTTGGGCAAAGACCGTGTTTTCTTTTGATGCCGACTTGCGTATCCTTGACAAAAAAGGAGACGCATCATGAAAAAATCCCTTGGAGCCGCCACCCTGGCCCAACCCACCCCGACCTGGGCCGTGGGCTCCTACGACACCGACGGCAAGCCAAACGCCATGATCGCGGCCTGGGGCGGCATCTGCTCCTCCCAGCCGCCCTGCCTGACCGTGTCCGTGCGCCCTGGCCGCCACACCTTTGCGGGCATCATGCACCACAAGGCGTTCACAGTCAGCGTCTGCCCGCAGTGGCTGGTGGCCGAGGCCGACTACCTGGGCATCGTCTCGGGCCGCAAGACCGACAAGTTCGCGGCCACGGGGTTGACCCCGGTGCGCAGCGAGCTGGTGGACGCGCCCTATATCGACGAATTCCCGCTGGTGATCGAGTGCGCGCTGATCCACACCTATGAGCTGGGCGCGCACACCATGATGGTGGGCGAGATCAAGGACGTGAAGTGCGACCACGACAAGCTCCTGGAGGACAAGCATCCGGACCTGACCAAGGTGCTGCCCCTGATCTATGCGCCGGGCGCAGGCACCTACCACGGCGTCGGCCCGGCCCTGGCCAAGGGATTCAGCGCGGGCAAGAAGTTCATGAAATGACGGCACAGGGCCAGGGCGGATGAGGCAGGCTGTTGACTTTTCTCCCAAAACCGGATCGACTGCAATTATGATCAAAATCCCGTTCTCCGGTGTCTCCTGCCTCCACCCTGTGCGCTCCGTCTGGCGCGGCGCCTGCCTTCCGGCGCGCTCCCTGGCCTGTGGACTGACAATACTCCTGACGCTGCTCCTGGCCCTGGGTGCCTGTTCGCCGCGCCTCAAGGACGGCCCTGTGGCCGATCTGCTCACCCTGCACCAGGATGCCGGGGCCTATCATGGGCTTGATCCGGATACCCTCCTCGTCTCGCAGGAAGCACAGGCCGCGAGCTACACCAGCTTTCTCGACGCCCACTTCGCCCCCTGGGGCAGAACCAAGGCGTTGATCACAGCGGACGAGGCGTACTGGGGTTTTGCCGCCTACGGCAACGCCCGGATATACGGCGAGAACACCCTGCCCCGCGCCCCGGAATGGCTGGAAAACATGCGCGAATACGCCCGCCAGGACCAGTACCCGTCCATGAGCCGCCGGGCCATTGCCGTGACCAACGCCAACATGCGCGTGCTGCCCACGTCCCCCCCCTCGTTCCACGACCCGTCGCGGGCGGGCGAGGGCTTCCCCTTTGACATCATGCAGAATTCGCTGCTCCTGGCCGGAACCCCGCTCCTGGCCACCCACACCAGCGCGGACCGGGCCTGGGTGCTGGTCGAGAGCCGGTTCACCTTCGGCTGGGTCAGGGCCACGGACATCGCCTGGGTGGACGACGGGTTCGAGAAATTCTTCCGCACCGGCAGCTACGGGACAATCACCCGCGACGACGTGCCCGTGCTCGACTGCGACGGCAACTACCGCTTCACCACCCACATCGGCGCCATCCTGCCCATGCTTGAAGGCGGCTTTGGCAACAACGGCATCGCCTTTGTCATCCCGGTGCGCGGCCAGCGCGGCGAGGCCGTGGCCCAGGTGGCCTTCCTGCCCGAATCCGTGGCCCAAAACGCGCCTGTTCCGGCCACGCCCGCCAACTTTACCCGGCTGATCAACGCCATGCTCGGCAGGCCCTACGGCTGGGGCGGCCTCTACGAGGGGCGCGACTGCTCCCAGGCGGTCATGGACCTGATGGCCGCCTTTGGCATCATGCTGCCGCGCAATTCGAGCCCGCAGGCCAAGGTGGGCGAGGTGGTCACTCTGGCCGGGCTCGACCGGCAGTCCAAAAAACAGGTCATCATGGACCGGGCCACGCCATTCCTGACCCTGGTGGGCAAGCCGGGCCACATCATGCTCTACCTCGGCCAGCTGGACGGCGAGCCCGTGGTCTTTCACGCGGTCTGGGGGCTCAAGACCATGACCGGCGACAAGCCCGGACGCAAGATCATCGGCGGCGCGGTCATCACCACCCTGGAGCCGGGGCTGGAATTGCCCACCCTCGCCCGGCCAGAAGGCATCATTCTGGAGACGGTCACCTCCATCAACACCCTGTGCGCCCCGGCCTCCACGGACGGCAAATAACCCGCGCCCGTTTTCCGGCACCCGTTTTTCGGCCTTTGTGCCGGGCAATGTGTGCCGCCCCGGCCTGACGCGGCTGCAATCGGTCAATTTTCCATGTTAATTTCTCCACGGTACGGGGAATGCATGGCCTGGGCATGACACACGCACTCTGCCGATTCGTCCTGCGGGCAGCCCCCCTGGCCCTGCTGTGCGCGGCCCTGCCCGGAGCCCTGAGCGGCTGTCTGGCCGTCAACGCCATGTTCGGCGTGCTCGGACTGGTCGCGCCCGGCCCGATCCAGTACGCAGGCACGGCCTATACCGTGGGCGAATACACCTACCAGTACGCGGTCAACGACAAGACCCCGGACGAGGTGCTGGGCGACAAGTTCGCCTGGCTCATGGGCGACGACGCCGCTGAACCGGGGCAGCCCGACACCGAAATCATGCTGGCACAGGCCGGACCGCCTGATTCCACAGACGCCCCGGCAGTGCAGGCCGCCTTGACACCCCCTGTGTCGCGGACAACGGCCATGCCCTTGCCTGATGCAGCCGTGGTCCTGGCGGCGAACGCTCCATCACCCGATCCCATGGTTATGCCCCTGGCCAGACCTGCCGACAGACCTGCCGACAGACGTGCGGACAGACCTGCCCGGCCAGAAGCAACCACTCGCTCTGTCCCGGCCATGCCGCCTGCCATGGTCGCCGCCGTCAGGCCGGGCCATGTGCCCGATCCCCTGGCCGCCCGGCTCGACCGGATGGAATCCGCCCTGGCCCAGGCCGAGCAGATGTCCCTGCGCGAACCGGACCAGGGCGTGCGCTACGCCGCCTCGGCCTGGGAAGCCGGGCCAGCCGCCAACGGGCGTGACGGACAGGAGCGAGGCGCGGGCGTCAGCGGCGCGTGGGCCATCCGCCACCCGGTCATGCAGCCCCTGCCCGGCACGTTCGGCCCGCTGCCCATGGCTGCGGGCGACGCCATCCAGCCTGCGGCCTGATCCGGCCACAAGCCGAGCCGCGCCGCCCGGCAGCGGTCATGAGTCTCAGTGTTCCACGCAGTCCGGCCCAGGGGCCAGGGGGGGCCGCTCCAGATGGCGGTCCCGCTGCTCGCGCATCCACGCCCGCAGATCCTCGGGCAGGGCGCGCCAGGTGCCCTTGATACCCCGCTTCCAGGCAGGCAGGCCATGGACCCGGACCAGGAGGTGCATGTTCTTTGGGTTTTCGCCCACGGCCAGACAGATGTCCTTGGCCCCTTTCAGACAGATGAAGTCCATGCTCACCCCTCCCCCTGCGTTCTGCTGATGGTCAGTTCGAATCCGTCAAGGCCGTCGCACCGGGCCATGAAGGCCCCGAAGGCCGCCCCGGAATCGAGCACGCCGCGCACCCGGCCCAGTGCGCCGTAGCGCGAGCCAAGCAACACGCAGCCGTTGGTGTCGGCGGCCACGTTGCCCTGGTGAAAGAGGATGTGCGTGCGCCCTGGCACGCCAGTCACCTCAAAGGTGGGGCCAAAGCGCGGCGAACGCACCCGGCGGCAATTGTACCGCCCGGCCGGGATGCAGGAGATGTCCGGTGCATTGTTCCGATCCGGCGGTTCCAGGGTCAGGCAGAAAACCTGGCCGCCATGGCAGAGCGCGCCAAAGGTTCCGGCCTCGTTGCTTTCCAATCGTATAAGTTCAAATTTGTCAGTCACATAGTCCTCCGTTTGCGGGTTTCCCCTCAGGCATGAACAGAAGCAATGTAGACAACTGACAACATTCAAGTCAACATTTTTTGCCAGACAGCTTTAGACATTTATCAAATTTCGTGTATATGTATGCGTAACTTCGCATCATTCAAAGGGGATGCTCATGGGATTCACCGAAGACGTGCGGGAGGCGCTCCTCAGCCGGATAGGCCGGGGCAAGCGGTACCCGAACAACAAGCGCATGGCCGACGAACTGGGCATCGACCCGTCGCAGCTCAACCGATTCCTCAAGCAGGAGCGTGGGCTCAACGCGGATTCGCTGGGCCACATCCTGGACCGCATCGGCGTGTCGCTGGTCTTTGGCGACGAGCCTGCGGACGCGGCCAGGGAGGTCTGCTTCCGCCTGCCGGAAAAGACCCAGGCCATTGGCGCGCCCGATCCGCAGCCGGACGACTATCTGGCCGTGCCCCTGGCCAGCTCGCCCGTGGCCGCCGGGCCGGGCCTGATTCCCGAAGACAAGGTGGAGGGCTGGGTGCTCGTCTGGCGGCACCAGGAGTCCATCCGCTTCCGGTCCAACCTGGTGGCTGTCGAGATCGGCAAGAACGAGCTGTCCATGGTCCCCACCCTGCACCCCGGCGACATCGTCCTGGTGGACCGCAACGACCGCGATCCAAGCCCGGCGGGCAAGATCATGCTCGTCTGCGAACCCGGCCCCGAGGGCGGCACCATGGTCAAGCGGGTCAACACCAAGCGGCTCGACGGCGACCTCGAACTGATCTTCTACTCGGACAACAGCCGCGACTTCCCCCCTGTCACCTACCGGCTGGGGCGCGACTACGACGACGACATCACCCGCGCCATCGGCGGCAACGTGGTCTGGGCGTGGAGCGACATGACCAGGAAATAGCCGTCAGGCTTCGGAGACAATCATGCAGTTTGCCATTCGACATATTTCGCTCTGCGCCCTGTGCCTGCTGATCCTGGCCGCGCCCGGCCTCGCGGCCCCGGCATCAGACCCGATACGACCCCTGGCTGTGGCCCTGGGCGGCACGGACCCTGCCGCGCGCAACGAGGCCGCAGCCCGGATCAGGGCCATGGGACTGGCCGCCATGGCCGGGCTGACCGATACGGTGCGCACCGGCTCCGCTGCCGAGCGGCGCGGCGCGGCCCTGGGCCTTGGGCTGCTGCCCGCGCCGGAACTGGCCGGGGATGCCATCCTCGCTGCCCTGGCCGACCCGGATATGGCCGTGCGCAGCATGGGTGCCCATTCCGCTGCCGTGGCCGGGCCGCCCCTGGCTCCCAGGCTCGTGGACCTGTTGAGCGACCCCGATGCCCGGACACGCGACGCCGCAGCCTACGCTTTGAGCCTCATGGGCGCGCGGGCCGTTCCGGCCCTGGCCGACGGACTGACCGCCGCCGATCCCTTTGCCCGGTCCAAGGCGGCCTGGATGTTGGGCCACATGGGGGATGCGGCCCAGCCCGCCGTCCCGGCCCTGATCCGCGCCCTGGACATTGACGACCCGCGCGTGGTCCATGTGGTGGCCGAGGCCATCGACCTCATCGGGCCGCCGCCCGCCCTGGTCTGGCACCACCTCATGCTCCTGGGCGCCCGGCCCACCGGCTTTCCCCTGGCCCGGATGGGCTCTGGCGCCGCGCCCGTGCTGGTCCAGCTCCTGGACCGCCCCGGTACGCCCCTGGCCCAGATCGCCTTCCGCGCCCTGCTGGCAATCGGGCCGGATGCGGCCCCGGCCCTGTACCGCGCCGTGGAGACAGGCACGCCCAGCCAGCGCACCGGCGCGGCCCTGCTCCTGTCCGACATAGACCCGGACTCGGTCCTGACCCTGCCCGACGACCTGCGTCTGTCCCTGTCCGGGGCCAGACATGACCAATAGAAAGGGAGACTCCATGCCAAAACTCGTCTACGCCCTGGTCTGCGCCGATCTGATCATCGACCGCGACTCCAGCAGCACCTCCTTCATCCGCACCGTGGAACACGCCGTGGTCCCCTCGCTCCCCGCCGTGCTCCCGCCCGTGTTTTTCGCCAGCCTGTGGGACCTGGAGGGCAACGAGAACCGCCCCTTCACCGTCTCCCTGCGCCTGACCCCGCCCCAGGGCAAGGGCACCATCCTCGGCGTGCAGGAGCTCACACCGGGCGCGACCATGCTGCACAAGATGAACTTCCAGCTGCCCGGCCTCAAGGTGGCCGCCGAAGGCCGCCACACCATATCCGCCGCCATCAAGACCGAGGATGGATGGAAAACCCTGGCCAGACTGCCCCTGTTCGTCTTCAAGGCTGCGGACAAGGCCTGACGCGAAGCCGGACCAGCCCGGACCATGCCTGAAATGCGCTGCACAAGGGCCGGTTTCGACAGGTGCTGTCGAAACCGGCCCTTCCTGCTTTGAGTGTCCGGGGAGGTGAAACATTCGCCAAAGACACAACCAATGTCTTACTCGATGCATCGTGCATTGCAGCGTCACACATAATCATTGCAACAACCAATTCTTGCCCTAGCATTGCTTCTTGTTTGCACGCCACAGGCGTCACGTTGAATCAATGCGCACTGCGACGCCCAAAACTTATAATGTTATTTGACCTTTTTTTCAAAGTAAAATAGGCCATTATGTACGAAATTTGTCAGTTTTTGCTGGACATTCGCCAAGACAACTCCTAGGGTGCGCCCATGTTGTCTATAATATCATGCCACCCTATATTGCCGGGCAGGCGCGGGGCGGCAGGATGCAGCGAGGTGGGTGATGCGGATTGCTGTCTTGATTCTTCCGGAAGGGGAAAAGGCCCTACCCAAGGCTGAGGACTTCAGGCGGGCCGGATTCGCGGTCTCGGACGCCGTGGGCAGGCGATCACAGCCGGATGCGCTGCCAGGGCCGGAAAGGGGCGGCGGGCGGCGGACAGAAACGCCGGATGGCCCGATGGGCGTCCGGCCAGGGACCACGGGCCAGCTGTCTGGCCCGGACAAGGGCAGAAGGCCGGACACGCCCTGCACCGACCAGGAAAGGGAGGCGGCCCGGCCCAGGAAAAGCTACTGCACGTCCTCGAAGCCGTCCAACGCCTCGTCCACGCTCATTCCCTCGTGAACCACCCGGTTGAGCACCTGGACCAGCCGCGTGGGGTCGCGGTGCTGGAACACGTTGCGGCCCACAGACAGCCCGGAGCCGCCCGCGTCGATGGAAACCCGGACCATGCTCAGGAAGTCCCTGGTCGAATCGAGCTTGGGACCGCCCGCGATGACCACAGGCACGCAGGCGCACTCGACCACGCGGGCAAAGCTCTCGGCATCGCCGGTGTAGTTGACCTTGACCACGTCCGCGCCCAGCTCGGCCCCGACCCTGGCGCAGTGGGCCACCATCTGCGGGGCGTACTCGTCGCGCACCTTGGGACCACGCGCGTAGACCATGGCCAAGAGCGGCATGCCCCACTCGGCAGCCGAGGCGGCCACCGCGCCGAGATCGGCGAGCATCTGCCCCTCGGTCTCGTCGCCCAGGTTGACATGGACGCTGACGCCGTCCGCGCCCAGGCGGATGGCCTCCTCAACCGTGGTCACCAGCCGTTTGACGTTGGGAAACGGCGACAGGACCGTGCCTGCCGACAGATGGACGATGAGCCCGAAATCGCGCCCCTGCATGCGGTGGCCGAGCTTGACCTGGCCCTTGTGGACCAGCCCAGCATTGGCTCCGCCAGCCACGAGGCTGGTGACGGTGTCGCGCATCTTCTCAAGACCGGGGATGGGGCCGACAGTCACCCCGTGGTCCATGGGCACGATGATGGTGCGACGGGTGTCGCGGTTGAATATCCTCTCCAGTCGAATTGCCTTGCCTATGTGCATCCTGCACCTCTCGCATGATGGGTTCGCGTTGCCGTGCGCATTTCTGCGACATTGTGGTTGACATAATACACTCGTCAGGAAGAGGAAAGGACTATCATGGCCCGGCTCCTGCATCGCATGCACCGGGAAGCAGTCCACGCCCTGGGCCGCGGGGGGGGCCATCGCGGAGGAACAGCGGCACCAGCCTTTTTCACGGGGTTCCCACTTGACCGGCCAGGCCATTCATTTTATTGACTGCGGCGAGAATAATGACCACTATCCGGACGTGTCGATCACGGCCAGGATGCGAGGGACACTCGAGAGAGAGGGACAATGGACGAGACCACCACCTACGAAACCATCTTCATCGCCCGACAGCCCGTCTTCAACACGCACAGCGAGACCTGGGGCTACCTGATGCTTTTCAGGGACAGCCAGGACGCTGACCGGGCCGTGATCTCGGACAACTCCGAGGCGACCATGAATCTCGTGGCCAACCTCCCCCTCTATGGCGGGTTGGGCGGCCAGAACTCCCGCCTGCTCATCCACTTCACCCCGGCGGATGTGATCGCCGGAACTCCCCTGGCCGTGCCCTGGAGCAAGACCGTCATCATCCTCGAAGAGCAGGCCGAGCCTTCCGACGCCCTGCTCGCGGCCCTCAGAAATTTCAAAAGCGACGGTTTTGAACTGGCGGTCAACAACTTCGAGGGCAAGCCCGGCAGCGAGCGGCTGGCCGAGATGGCCGACCTGCTCATGGTGGACATGGCCGACAAGGACGAGGCCGACCTCGCCTATGTCGCGGCCAGAGGCCGCAAGCTCGGCATCACCCGGCTGATGGCCAAGCGCGTGGAGAGCGCCGACGACCTCGCCAGAGCCAGGGAGGCGGGATTCACCCTGTTCCACGGCTTTTTCTTCAAACGCCCGCAGACCGAATCGGGCCGCAAGCTCACCTCCTCGGAGGTCACCCGGCTCAAGCTCTTCGAGATCATCGAGAAGGACGAACCCGATTTCGACTCCCTGGCCCCGGCCATCGAGGCGGACGTGGCCATCAGCTACCGGCTGCTCAACTTTCTCAACTCCGCCAGCTTCAGCTTTGCCGCCACCATCACCTCCATCAGGCAGGCCGTGGTCCTGGCCGGGTGGAAGCCCATCCGCAACTGGCTGCGCCTGATCATCCTGACCGACATGGCCCCCTCGCAGAAGAGCCTGGAGCTGTCCTACCTCTCGGCCCACCGGGCCAAGCTCTTCGAGACAGCGGCCCTGGGCGGCGGCCACGAGGAGGAATCGGACAAGCTCTTCATGCTCGGCCTCTTCTCCCTGCTCGACGCCCTGCTCGACATGAAGATGAAGGATATCGTCAACCACCTGCCCGTGGACGACGCCATCAAGGAAGCCCTGTGCGGCGAGCCCAACCAGTACGCGCCGTGGCTCGCCCTGGCCAAAGCCATCGAAAGCTCGGACTGGGACGCGGTCAGCGCCACGGCCAGCACCCTGGACCTGCTCCCCGGCACCGTGGCCGTCAGCTACCAGCACGCCTTTACCTGGGCCGACTCGTTCTTTTCATCCGGCAACGCGGAAGACCCTGCCCAATAAGGCAATTCCGGCCCCGATAGCGTATCGATACCGTGTGCGGCAGCCGCCTTCGCACAGGGATGCCCGCGTGCCGGGCGGGCCTGTCCAGCGGTTCCGGGTTCCTCGGGGCGGCTCTGGATCGGCCCTATCGCGTTGCCCGGACCGGTCAGGCCAGCGGAGGCGAAACGACCATGAACCGGCGTGAATTCCTGGCAGCCCTTGGCGTGGTGGCCGCGTGGAGTCCGTGGCGGATCGTCCCGGCCCTGGCCGCTCCACGCATCAAGGCCCCTGCTCCTGTCCGTGATCCGATTCTTGACCCCGTTCATGACCCTACCCGGTTCGTGGCCGGAGCGCGCTACGCCGTGACCGGCACGCTCATCCGGGGCGACAGCGGGCCGCCGCAGCCGGACATGGCCGTGCTGGTGGCCCATGGCCGCATCGAGGCGATCCTTGCGGCCACGGACCCGGACCGGGCCAGGGCCGTGGCCTCTGTCCCGGTTCTGGCCGTTCCGGGCGCGACCATCCTGCCCGGCATCGTCAACTGCCATGTCCATGGTCTCCACGCCTCGAACGAGCGCCGGGAACGCTACCTCGTCAACGGGGTGACCTCCATCGGCGATGCGGCCTCGCCCCTGTCCGCCCTGCCCCTGCTCCTCGATTCCCCATCCGGACGCACAGCCACGGCAGCCTGCGCCGGACCCATGCTCTGCCCGCCCGGCGGCTATCCCCTGACGGTCCACAGCCCTGACCACGGCCTGACCGTCGCCTCGCCGCATCAGGCCAGGGAGCGCGTCCGGCAATTGGCCGACGCCGGGGTCAACACGGTCAAGTTCGCCTTTGAGCCCGGTCCGAACGTCCGCCCGTGGCCCCTGTTCGACGCGGCCACGGCCCGCGCCATCTGCGACGAGGCGCGCAGGCTCGGCCTGACAACCCGCTGCCATGTGGAGGATTGCGGCGGACTGGAACCAGCCCTGGATGCCGGAGCCCAGACCGTGGAGCATGTCCCCCACCGCTGGATCACGGCGAACGGCCCTTGCCCGGTGCTGACTGCGGGCGAACACCCGGAGCCGGTCCCGCACCTCCTGCGCCTGCTTGAGCGCATGGCTCGCGAAAAGATCATCATGACCCCCACTCTCGACGTGCTGACGCGCTCCCTGTGGAACGGCCCGGCCCTGTTCGCCACGGTGCGCGCCTTTGCGGCCATGGGCGGCCGCATCGCCCTGGGCAACGACCACCCCTACCGGCGCACCGGGGCGGGCATGCCCCTGCGCGAGATGGATCTGCTGCGCCAGGCCGGGCTGACCATGACGGCAATCATCGGCGCGGCCACCCGGACCTCGGCCCTGGCCTGCAACCTCGCTGACCGGGGCGCCATCGAGCCGGGCATGGCCGCAGACCTGCTCCTGGTCCGCGGCGACCTCGCAGCTGGCCTGCACCCCCTGGCCGCGCCCCTGTGCGTGATCAAGGACGGCAGGATCGCCGCCCCGCTGGCCGGGCAAGGCTGAGCCCGCCCGGTCGCGCACTCCCGCATCACCCTGATACCCACGAGACCGAACGCCAGACGGCCTCAACCACGTTCGCAGCCCCTCTACAGCAGAGGGGGCCATGTCAACATGAGTTGTTTTAAACACATTCATTCGACATACTACAGCAAAATACTACAATAAAATGAATATATTATAATCTTCAATAACAGTCTTTACAAAAGACATGGATAGGAAAATGTTTGCCTCTAATCAGTAATCTTTTACCCGTTGGAGGCATCGTGTTTAAGAATTTGAAGCTTGGAGTGAAACTTGGATTGGGATTCGGTGTGCTCATAGCCATCGCCGCAATCCTGGGCGGGATTGCCGTCCTGAATATGCAACAGGTCGGACATGAATCACGGGAACTTGCTGAAGAATACGTCCCTGAAGTGTCCATGGCCAACGACCTTGAACGCGCGGCCATGATGACCATGTACGCCATGCGCGGCTACGCCTTTAGCGAAGATGCGGAATACTGGAACCAGGGGGAAAAGGAGCTCGCCCTTGTGCGCGAGAGCCTGGCAAAGGCCAAGGCGCATGCCGAGAAGCACCCCAACCTGGTCCAACTCAAAGAGGACGTTGCCGAGGCCCAGGAGGGCGTGAACAAGTACACCGTCCTGGCAAATAAGACCGCTGAAATCATTGCAGCCATGGCCGCCAACCGGTCCGAGATGAATGCGGCAGCCGGCGAGTACATGCAAAACTGCAACGACTTTCTGGACAGCCAGAATCAGGCCATGGAGAACGAAGTCTTCGAGGGGCTCCCCGCGTCCAAACTGGTGGAGCGCCTTGAAAAAATAACTCTCGTCAACACCATCATCAGTTTGGGCAACGACGCTCGCGTCAAGAACTTCCAGGCGCAAGCCACCAGTGATCCGGAACTCATGCGCCTGGCGATGCAGAATTTCCCGAAGATGAACGAGGCCTTCGCCGCCTTGTCCAAAACCACGCGCGCATCGGCAAACATCCAGCAGATCAAAAACACCCAGGAGGCCGCCGCACGATACGGCTCCGCGATGGAGCGTTATCTGGAATACTCCCTGACGCTCCAGAGAATCAACGGGGAACGCACCGTGGCCGGAAACGAGGTCCTCGACGCCGCAAAGGGAACCGCCACGGCAGGCGTGGCCGCCACCCAGGCGCGGGCCAACGAAGCCATGGACAGCCTGAACTCCGCGTCTTCGATCATGATCGTCGGCCTGATCATCGCCCTGATTGTCGGCGTGGTCGTTGCCTTCCTCCTGACCCGCATCATCACCCGTCCCGTGCTCGCAGGGGTGACCTTTGCCCAGGGCATGAGCGAAGGGGATTTCACGACCATGCTGGATATCGATCAGAATGACGAGATCGGCACCCTGGCAAAGGCGCTCAATGAAATGGTCACAAAGCTTCGCGGCGTGGTGCGCGATGTCCAGGGTGCCACGGACAATGTGGCCAGCGGCAGCGAAGAACTCTCGGCAGCGGCGCAGACCCTGTCCCAGGGCGCCACGGAGCAGGCAGCCGCCATTGAAGAGGTTTCCTCGTCAATGGAGCAGATGACCTCGAACATCAGCCAGAACGCCCACAACGCGCAGGAGACCGAAAGGATCGCGACAGCCTCCGCCGAGGACGCGCGCAAAAGCGGCGCTGCCGTGGCCGAGGCGGTCGGGGCCATGACCAATATCGCCGAGAAGATCTCCATCATCGAGGAGATCGCCCGGCAGACCAACCTGCTCGCGCTCAACGCGGCCATCGAGGCCGCCAGGGCAGGAGAGCACGGCAAGGGGTTTGCCGTGGTGGCGGCGGAGGTCAGGAAGCTGGCAGAGCGGAGCGGACAGGCCGCAGGGGAGATCAGCGAACTCTCCGGAAGCACTGTTGGCGCGGCCAAGCAGGCGCGCACAATGCTGGACAACCTGGTGCCGAGCATAGAAAAGACAGCGCAACTGGTGCAGGAGATCGCCGCGGCCAGCAACGAGCAAAACGCCGGTGCCGTGCAGATCAATCAGGCCATAAGCCAACTGGACACGGTCATCCAGCAGAATGCGTCCGCCTCCGAGGAGATGGCTTCGACCAGCGAGGAGCTGGCCGGGCAAGGAGAGCAGATGCAACAGACCATGGGCTTCTTCAAGATCGGTTCCAACGGAAACGGGCCGCGCCGGCCCCGTCAGGTGGTCACGCGCGCGCCCATGAAGGCATTGCCCAACACCAAGGGACAGGCCAAGGCACCTGCCGGAGACTCACGAGGTGCCGCATTGGACATGACCTCCGACAGTGAACACGAATTCGAACGGTTCTAAGGAGGGGTCATGACCAGAACAGACAATTCCACTCACAGCCAGTATCTGACCTTTTCCCTTGGCAGGGAGGTATTCGCCCTCGACATCAGCAAGGTCAGGGAAGTCCTTGAAATAACCCCGGCGTCCGGGATTCCGGGGACGCCGGACCATCTGCGCGGCGTCATCAACCTGCGCGGCCACGCCGTGCCGGTCATCGAGATGCGCTCGAAACTCGGCATGGAGCGGATCGACGACACGGTTGACACCTGCGTGATCATCCTTGAGGTCACCCTGGACAATGAAACCCACATCCTGGGGGCGCTTGTGGATTCGGTGCGGGAGGTGTTCGAAATGCAGGAGCAGGACATCGAGCCTGTGCCCAAGATGGGTGCCGCCATCAATGTCGAGTACATCAACGGCATGGGTCGGCAGGGGGATCAATTCATCATCATCGTTGATGTCGATGCGGTCTTCTCTCAAGTGCGGATGCCAAGCATGGCCGAGTCAGGGAACGCCAGCCCGGAACTGGCCGCGTAGCCTCAGGAGCGCGACGGACCGTGGCATTGCCCGACATCCCTCCACACAACAAAACCCGGCCCGCCATCCTCTGGATGGCGGGCCGGTTCATGTGTGAGCCGGGGCAAGGTGCGATCAGCCGCGCAGATCCTTGTTGCCTTCCACCAGATCGGTGACCACGCTCGGATCGGCCAGGGTGGAGGTGTCGCCGAAGTCGCTTGAGCCCTCGACGATCTTGCGCAGCACCCGGCGCATGATCTTGCCCGAGCGCGTCTTGGGCAGGCCGTCGGCGAACTGGATGAATTCGGGGGTGGCAATGGGACCGATCTCCTTGCGCACCCAGACCTTGAGGGCCTTCATGATCTCGTCGGAGGGCTCGATGCCCGCCTTGAGGGTGACGTAGGCGTAGATGGTCTCGCCCTTGATGTCGTGGGGCATGCCGACCACGGCAGCCTCGGTCACGTCCGGGTGGGCCACCAGGGCGGATTCGATCTCCGCGGTGCCCATGCGGTGGCCCGAAACGTTGATGACATCGTCCAGACGGCCCATGATCCAGAAGTAGCCGTCGGTGTCCACACGCGCGCCGTCGCCCGCCTCGTAGGCGCCGGGGAATCCGGCGAAGTAGGTGGTCTTGTAGCGGCCCGGGTCGCCGTACACGCTACGGAGCATGCCGGGCCACGGCCTGTCGATGATCAGGTGGCCGCCCTCGTTGGGCTCGGCCTGGGTGCCGTCGCGGCGCACGATCTTGGCCGAGATGCCGGGCAGGGGCAGGGTGGCCGAGCCGGGCTTGAGCGGTGTGGCGTAGGGCATGGCCGAGATCATGATGCCGCCGGTCTCGGTCTGCCACCAGGTGTCCACGATGGGCAATTTGCCGCCGCCGATGGCCGAGTGGTACCACAGCCACGCCTCGGGGTTGATGGGCTCGCCCACGCTGCCGAGCAGGCGCAGGGAGGAGAGGTCGTAGTGCTTGGTCCACTCGTCGCCCTCGCGCATCAGGGAGCGGATGACCGTGGGCGCGGTGTAGAAAATGTTGACCTTGAACTTGTCCACGATGCGCCAGAAGCGATCGGGCCTAGGATAGCTCGGCACGCCCTCGAACATGACCGAGGTGGCGCCAAGCGCCAGCGGACCGTAGACGATGTAGGAATGGCCGGTGATCCAGCCAACATCGGCGGTGCACCAGTAAACATCGTCGTCCTTGACGTCGAAGACGTACTGGGTGGTGTGGGCCGTATAGGTCAGGTAGCCGCCGGTGGTGTGCAGCACGCCCTTGGGCTTGCCGGTGGAGCCGGAGGTGTAGAGGATGAACAGCGGATCTTCGGCGTCCATCTCCTCACAGGGGCATTCGCCCGTGATGTCGTCGGCGCTGACCTCGTCGTGCCACCAGGAGTCGCGGCCCTCGACCATGGTGATGTCGTTGCCGCCGCGCCGGACCACGACGCACTGCTCGATGCTCGGGCAGCTCTTGAGGGCTTCGTCCGCATTGGGCTTGAGGGGGATGGTCTTGCCCGCGCGCAGCACGGCGTCGGCAGTGACCAGCACCTTGGCCGCGCTGTCGTCGATGCGCGACTGCAGGGCCACGGCAGAGAATCCGGCAAAGACGATGGAGTGGACCGCGCCCAGCCGGGTGCAGGCGAGCATGGCAATGGCCAGCTCCGGGATCATGGGCATGTACAGGGCCACGCGGTCGCCGCGCTTGACGCCCTTTTTCTTGAGCACGTTGGCGAAGCGGCAGACCTCGGTGTGCAGCATCTGGTAGGTGTAGACCTTGACATCCGCCTCGGGCTCGCCCTGCCAGATGAGGGCGGCCTTGTTGCGGCGGCCATCGGTCAGGTGCCGGTCAAGGCAGTTGTACGAGACATTGGTCGTGCCGCCTGAGAACCACTTGAACTGCGGGGTGTCGTAGTCCGCCTCAAGCACGGTGTCGAACTCGGAAAACCAGGTGATCAGTTCCTTGGCCCGCTCGCCCCAGTAGCCGTCTGGGTCTTCCAGGGCGCGCTTGTGGGCGGCGTGGTAGTCGTCCATGCTCCTGATCCAGGCCTGGGGCTGCATGGAGGCGTCGGGGTTGAAAATCAGTCCGTCCTTTTGCAAACTCTCGATCTTTTTCTCTGCGCTCATGTGCTTCTCCTGACTGTCCGTTGAACTGCGGCGAAAGAGGGCGGCAAGGACGGCCCGCTGGCCGTGGCGTCCTGCCTGTGAGCTACCATGTATAGGATCGCTCGGGCAACCGTGACCGATTTTAGGTGAACGGTCCGAATCCGCCCGGTGAACGGCAGACCCGCCACCACACTAGTCATCCCCGGCCCCGGCCCAGGCTCCGGCCAGTGAACGCAACAAAGCGCAACGGCATGACCCGTTGCGCCTCATGTCGCCCCGCATGGGGGCATGCCCGCCCTCTCCCGGCGAAGGCTAGAAATCGGCCAGGCTGTTGCCGAACCCCTGGGCGCTGGTGCCGCCGCCCGAAACCTGGCCCTCCAGTTCGAGCTGCTCCTGCTGCGCCTTGAGCAACTGGTCGTTGAGCTGCATCAACTGGGCCTGCTTGGCCTGAATCTGCTGCTGCTTCTGTTTTTCCGGCAGGTCGGATTCCTCAAGCTCGTCGATCTCCTCCTCCAGCTTCTCGATCTGCTTCTCCAGGCTGCTGATGAGCTGCTCCTGGGTGGATTTGCTGTCGCTGTCCTTGCTGTCGGATTCCGTCTCCTCGCTCTTGACCGCCGCGGCCAGGGCGCGGGCCTCCTGGGAGATGACCACGGTGTCGCCCTGCTGCTCCGGCGCCTTGGAGGCCTGGGCCGTCTCCTCGGTGGTTTTCTGGGTTGCGGGCGCTGTCTTGATGTCCAGAGCCTCGTTGAATTGCGAAGCCTGCTGGGTCAGGCCGAGTTCGATAACCATGAACGATGCCTCCTTTGCGTGAACGGTGTCCCTCGAAGGACTTATCGGCAGGATCGGCGAAATACTTGAGGCGGTTTGTGGCGACAAGGCTGTTGCGCCGCAGGGTCAAAAAAAGGTACCGTCCGGGAGACCCAGCGCATCCACTTCACGCGAGGAGCCACATGAGCGTCATCAATCTGGAATATCTCTTCAAGCCCCGCTCCGTCGCGGTCATCGGCGCCACCAACGACCCGCGCAACGCGGGCAACATCGTCATGCGCAACCTCATGGCCGGCGGCTTCATGGGCCCGGTCATGCCGGTGTCCGACACGGCAGAGGCCATCGCGGGCGTGCTCACCTACCCTTCGGTCAAGATGCTGCCCAAGACGCCGGACCTGGCCGTGGTCTGCTCGCCGCTCGACGAAGTCCCGGAGATCATCCACTCCCTCAAGGAAGGCGGCACCCGCGGCGCGGTGCTCATGGGCTCCGGCTTTTCCGGCATGTCAAAGGAGGAGCGGCTCGACATCAAGGCCACCATCCTCAAGATCGCCAACCCGCCGGACATCCGCATCCTCGGGCCAAAGTCCCTGGGTTTCATGGTCCCCTCCCTCAACCTCAACGCCTCGCTGGCCCACGCCAACGCCACGCCGGGCAAGGTGGCCTTCATCTCCCAGTCCGATTCGCTCTTTGCCACGGTCCTTGACTGGGCCCTGGCCAAGGGAGTCGGATTCTCGCACATGGTTGCCCTGGGCAGCCGCATCGACGTCTCCTTTGCCGACATCCTCGACTACCTCGCCTCAGACCCGCTGACCCGCTCCATCATGCTCTATGTGGAATCCATCAAGGACGCGCGCGCGTTCATGTCCGCGGCACGCGCCGCCTCGCGCAACAAGCCGGTGCTGGTCATCCGCCCAGGCCAGGCGCTCGACACCGTGCTGGACGAACACAAGGCGTGGGAGAGCGGCGACCACCGGCTGGGCGACGCCATCTACGATGTGGCCTTCAGACGCGCGGGCATGCTGCGGGTGGAGAACATCGACGGCCTGTTCGACGCGGCCCAGACCCTGGGCACGCCCAAGCACGTCTATGGCCGGAAACTGGCCATCCTGACCAACGGCACCAGCGCGGGCATTCTGGCCGCCGACAGGCTGCTGGCGGGCGGGGGCGAGCTGGCCGGGCTGGCCGACGAGACCGTGACCGCCATCGACGCCCTGCTGGGCGAGGAGAACTGGTCGCGCTCCAATCCGGTGGGCATCCCCTTTGACGCCGACGGCAAGGCGTATGGCGAGGTGGTCAAGCTGCTGCTCAAGGACAAGGGGTCAAACGGCATCCTGGTCATGCATGTGCCCTGGACGGCCCAGCCCGACCTCGAAGTGGCCACGGCCCTGCGCGACGCGCTCAAGCGGTCGCAGCGCATGGTCCTCACAGCCTGGCTCGGCTCAGGCGCAGCGGTCCAGTCGCGCGAGATATTCAGCAAGGCGGGCATCCCCACCTACGACACGCCCACCCATGCCGTGCGCGCCTTCCTCTACATGGCCGAGTATCAGCAGAACCAGGAGCTGCTCATCGAGACGCCGGACTCGCTACCCAC
The DNA here is from genome assembly GCF_000176915.2 of Pseudodesulfovibrio aespoeensis Aspo-2. Lineage (NCBI taxonomy): Bacteria > Pseudomonadati > Thermodesulfobacteriota > Desulfovibrionia > Desulfovibrionales > Desulfovibrionaceae > Pseudodesulfovibrio > Pseudodesulfovibrio aespoeensis. The sequence goes on along the minus strand of NC_014844.1, from coordinate 219,115 downwards.
GGATTTCTTCCCGGACACCCTCAGGGCCAGGGACATCGTCCAGCACGCCCTGGACAAGGGGCGCACCAGCCTGACCGAGCCGGAGGCCAAGGACACCCTGGCCGCCTACGGCATCCCGGTGGTGGAGACGCGCATCGCCCGCTCGGCCAAGGAGGCGGTCATCGCCGCCGACGAGCTGGGCTATCCCGTGGCCATCAAGCTGCGCAGCCCGCAGATCCCCCAGCCCTTTGACATGGGCGGGGTGCTCCTCGACCTGGAGACCCCGGAGCGCGTCTGGGAGGGCGCGGCCTCCATCCTGGCCCGGGCCACCCGCGAGCGGCCCGACGCCTACATCGAGGGCTTCACGGTCCAGAAGATGGGGCGCAGGCCTGGCGCGCACGAGCTGGCCGTCTCCGCCGAGGTGGACCCGGTCTTCGGCCCGGTGCTCCTCTTCGGCCATGGCGGCATGGCCCGCGAGATGATCCAGGACACGGCCCTGACCCTGCCGCCGCTCTCCATGAGCCTGGCCCGCGAGCTGGTGGGCCGCACGCGCATCTCGGCCCTGCTCAAGGGCACGCCGTCGCACCCGCCCGCCGACATCGACGACATCTCCCTGACCCTGATCCAGCTCTCGCAGCTCATCGTGGACGTGCCCCAGATCGCGTCCATAGACATCAACCCCCTGTACGCGGACAGCGAGGGCGTGCTCGCCCTGGGCGGCAAGATCACCATCGCCCCCTTTGAGGGCGATGGCGAGCGGCGGCTGGCCATCCGCCCCTATCCGCGCGAGCTGGAGGAGTGCGTCTCCCTCAAGAGTGGCCGCCATGTGACCATCCGGCCCATCCGGCCAGAGGACGAATCCACCCACCGCGTGTTCCTCTCCAACCTGACCGACGAGGACCTGCGCCTGCGCTTCTTCGGCGTGGTCCAGCGTGATTTCGACCACAAGGACATCGCCCGCTTCACCCAGATCGACTACGACCGCGAGATGGCCTTCATCGCCACGGCCCAGGACCCGCGCGGCGAGCCCGAAACCCTGGGCGTCATGCGCACCAACACCCGGCCCGACAACAGCGAGGCCGAGTTCGCCATCGTGGTCCGCTCGGACCAGAAGGGCGAGGGCCTTGGCAGCCTGCTCTTTTTCAAGGGCATCCGCTACACCAAGGACAGGCGCACCAGACAGCTCACGGGCCAGACCATGCTCGAAAACAAGGCCATGCAGGGGCTGGCCCGCAAGTTCGGCTTTGTCATCACGCCCGACCCCCACGACGAGGATCTGGTGGACATGACCCTGGACATGGACACGGTCAAGGAATAGCCCGTGGCCCGCCCGCAGGAAAATCCAAGTCTGCCGCCCGTGGTCCATCACACGGGCCTTGAGTGGACCGGCGGCGCCACGCGCGTGGCCCGGCTGCTCGCCGAGGGCATGGCCCCATCAGACGTGACTGCCCGGCTGACCTGCGAGGTGGGCGAATCCGAAATCCATCGGCAGGAGTCGCTCCTGGCCGCCTCGGTAATCGCGCCGGACCAGTTCGGCCTGCAACTGGCCCCGGACGAGATGGCGCATGTCCACTGCACCGGCGACTGGCCCGGCCTGCTCGGCTCCATCCCGGAAGGCAGCCGGGTGGTCATAACCCTGCACGACTGCGAGCTGTTCACCGGCGGCTGCCCCTATCCCCTCGGCTGCCCTGTCCTGGAACAGGGATGCCTTGGCCCGTGCCCCCGCGCCTTTGCCGACAGCGACCGGGTGCGCAGGCACAAGCACCAACTGCTGCACCGGCTGGACCCGACGCTGGCGGCCCCCTCGCGCTGGCTGGCCCGGCTGGCGCGAACCCACCTGCACCAGCCCGTGGCAGTCATTCCCAACGGCATCCCCTGGCCCGACCGGCCCATGCCCCGCCGCGAGGCGCGCGCCCGGCTGGGCATCCTCCCGGCGGCCCGGATGGCCGTGTTCGCGGCCCACGGCGGCCAGGGCGCGGCCTACAAGTCCGGGGGCGACTGGCGCGCCCTGTGGCAGGCGGTCAAGGCGCGCGTGCCCAAGGCCCTCTGTTTTGCCGTGGGCGGCGACAGCGAGGGGCGCGAGGACGATCTGGTCATCTGGCCCTATGTGGAACGCGAGCGCCTCGCCCTGCTCATGGCCGCGGCAGACACGCTCCTCTACCCGACCCTGGCCGACAACCACTCCCTGGTCATCCTCGAAGCCATGGCCCAGGGGTTGCCCGTGGTGGCCTACGCCGTGGGCGGAGTGCCGGAGCAGGTCTCCCACGACGCCACCGGCCTGCTGGTGGAGCCGGGGAACAGCGATGCCTTTGTCGAGGCCGCAGCCGCGCTCCTGAACGACCCGGCCCGCTGCCGCGAGCTGGGGACAAATGCCTTTGCCGCTGGCCGCAGGCGGTTCTCCGTAGCACGCATGGTCACCGATTATCTCAGGATCTACCGGCAGCTTCAGGAACCGCGCCCGGCCCGGAGCACCCCATGAGCCGCGCCGCCATCCTCTTCCTCGCCTACCTGCCTTACTATCTCAATGATTTCGTCAATATCTTCGTCGCGGACTACACCGCCTGGGTGCTCATCGACTATGCCCTGCGCCTGGCGGTGATCGGCTTTCTCCTGTGCATGCTCCGGCGCGGCGCGCTGACCCGCGACGCGCTGGGCCTCACCCTTCCGCCAGTCACGGACTTTGTCCTGTGGACCGTGGCCACCTCGGCGGCGGCCATGGCCTTTCTCTGGCTCTCGGAGTTCGTGCTCGCGCCGTACTTTCCGCCCGGCGCGCTGGGCGACGTGCCGCTCGACACGGCCTCGCCCCTGTTTCGTTTCGACGCCACAGCCGGGCTGGTCCTGGTGGCCGTGAGCGAGGAAATGGTCTGCCGGGGCCTGACCCTGAGCGTGCTGCGCCCCCGCCTCTCCATCCCGGCCCTGTATGCGGTCTCCGCGCTCCTCTTCTCGCTCATGCACTGGTCCCTTTCGGCCCATACCCTGACGGACGCCCTTGTCTACGGCCTCATCCTCGTGCCCGCCACCCTGGCCACCGGCTCCATCTGGCCGTCCGTCCTGGTCCACTTTCTGGTGAATTTTGTTCTCTACCATTTGTAGCGGGGTCGTACCCGCACCTGTTCCCTGGCTGCCCGCCCCATGCGGGAGCAATGCCAGACTGACGAAAAAGATGTGGCCTTTAGCCGATGCCGGGGGTATAGAGGTTTCCGGTTTTGTCGATAAGACTGGCTCCGGGAGGGACGCACGCCCCTCTCCTTTCACATTGCGAGGTGATCCCCATGGGTCTGTTCAAGAAGAAGAAAAGCGAACACACGGAACTCAATGCCTTTCTGGGTGTGGGCACCGAATACCGCGGCAAGCTCGACTTTGTGGGCACCGTGCGCATCGATGGCCGCTTTGAGGGCGAAATTTCCACGGACGGGGACCTGATCCTGGGCCGCAAGGCAACGGTCACGGGAACCGTCAGGGTCGGCAGGCTGACCTCCTGTGGCCGCATCGAAGGCGATGTGACGGTCAAGGAGCACGCCGTGCTTGAAAAGACCTCGGTACTGACCGGCACCCTAAACACGCCGGTACTCGAAGTGGAGCGCGGTGCCATCGTCGAGGGCAACATCGTCATGACCGGGGGCGCACCCGCCCGACAGAAGGTGGTTTCCGCCGACTTTGGCGGCAAGGGTGCCCAGACGGATGCAACGGCGGATATCCCGGTCGCCAGAACCGGCTCCGATGACTCAAGCATGTAAGGAATGGTGAGGATATGTTTGAAGTGGTGATCGAACGCAACGGCGTGGAAAAAATCGTCTTCTCCGCCGAGAGCAGACGCATTGTGGAGCTGGTCCTCCAGCGGCACATCCGCTCGCTTACCGCCGGAACGGCCTTCATCCGCGAGGCGGCCCTGACCGGCAAATAACCCGTCAGAACTGATGATTTTGCGGCGTCTCCGGACGCCATGGAAAAGGGCCGCGTAAGCGGCCCTTTTCTCAGAGTATTGACACAGTCCCCTCTGACAGGCTGTTGAGAAAGGTTCGAGTGCTAGGCGCGAAAAAAAGGCAAAGCCGACGCGTATACACAATACGCGAGGGTTTGCCTTTTTTGAAGCAACGACGCAATCGGGCCTTTGTCAACAGCCATGGAAAAGGGCCGCTTACGCGGCCCTTTTCTGTTGGGGGTTCACTGAGGAGGAGGTTTGAAACTGCGTTCAAGGAGGTGTGGTATATGCTTAAAACCGCTTGGCTCCGGATTTCGGACGCCGGGTGGAGTGGGGGCTACTTGCCCGGACAACCACCGGAACCAGGGTCTTGAAGCCGTCGTCTGTCTCATCATCCCCGTCCCGGATGCCGGGGGTGGCATCCGGGGGGGTGAGGAGGGACCGCCGCAACAACGCGGCGATCAGGATGAGGAGAGAGAATGTGGCTACGGTCTGCATGCCATCCTTAAAGCACGACCCGTGCCAAAAAAATTTCTCTTTTAATCCAAACGATTGTACTTTGTTGCTGATGCAACTTTTGTGCAACGCGCAATCCTCTGCACACATTTCGTGCGCATTGTTGCACATTGCGACCCAGCCTGGAGGCGCGCTGGCAAAAAAGGAGGGAATGTCGGCCCCGGAAGACGGGGTGAGATCGGCTGCTCAGGCCAACAGGGCGTAGACCGTGCCGACCAGGACGAGGCTGACCACGCGCAGGGCCTGATTGCAGACGATGAGCTTCATGGCCATGCGCGGCCTGAAAATGCCCGCGTAGTAGGGAAACTGGTGACGAAAGGCGCGCATGGGCGAGGACAGGACATTGCCGAGCATCAGGGCCAGGACCACCTGGGGCTGGGTCAGCCCGGCGTCGGTGATGAGCGCGCTGGCCACGGCCAGTCCGGCGGTGAACTCGGCAGCCATGTGAAAGACGACGATGGACAGGGCCTCGGGCGGCAGGAACGAGAACAGCCCCACCTGCCCGGCCAGAAGGTCTTCGAGCCAGGCGAAAAGACCCGCCTGCTTGAGCAGGAAAAAGACGGTGTAGATGGGCGCGGTCAGGTAGAGCACCTTGGGCAGCCGCTTGAGGAACCGCCGCCACGTCTTGCGCAGGGCCGAGCCCCGGTCGCGCTTGGCTTCGGCCTCATCCAGGCGGCAAGGCAGGCACCCCTCTGGCACGGGCGGCAGCAGAAACCGGCCCGCGGCCACGATGGCCCCGGTGCGCAGCACGGCGGCCAGGGCCGTCAGCCCCACATAGACCGCCGCCGTGGCCCCGATGAACGGGGCGGCGATGAAAAACACGGTGGGCAGATGCAGGAAATAGGTGGGCAGGCTGTTGAAGAGGTTGGAGAGCATCAGCTCGCGGTCGCTGATGGTCCCCTTTTCATGGGCCTCGGAGAGCATGGTATTGGCCGTGACACCCGAGAAGAAGGCCATGGAGAAGCTGGCGGCGGACACGTCCTTGAGCCGGGCGCGTCGGGCCAGCGGATCGGCCAGCCGGGCCGCGTGGCGGGTCCAGTGCAGCGATTCGATGAGGTTGCCGACAAACAGGCCGAGACTGATGAAGAAGGTCAGCCGCATGAGCGGCCAGAGCAGGCCGTGCCAGAGCACGGGCCACGACAGGTCGAGCACCATCTATCTCTTCTTCTTGACCTTGATCTTGCGGACCTGGGCCACCTGATCCTCGGGCATGTACAGGGTGTTCTTGTCGCCGGGGAAGCGGCCCCGGCGCACGTCGTCGCAATACTGGGCCAGGGCCTGGCGCGACGCCTCGCCCAGTTCGGCGTAGCAGCGCACGAACCTGGGCACGAAGCGGTCAAAGAGTCCGAGCACGTCGTGATAGACGAGAATCTGGCCGTCGGTCACCTCGCCCGCGCCGATGCCGATGGTCGGGATGGTCAGGGCCTCGGTGATCAGTTGGGCGCACTCCACGGGCATGGCTTCAAGGACCACGCTGAAGGCTCCGGCCTCTTCCACGGCCTGGGCGTCGTCGATGAGGGCGCGCGCGGCCTCGGCTGATTTTCCCTGGGCCTTGAACCCGCCGAACCGGGCGATGTGCTGCGGGGTCAGCCCCACATGGCCCATGACCGGAACGCCCGCCTCCACCAGGGCGCGGATCTGCGGAGCCACTGCCACGCCGCCCTCCAGCTTGACCGCCCTGGCGCGGCCCTGGGCCATGAGGCGGCCCGCGTTCTTGAGGGCGCGCTCCACGGTGCAAAAGGACATGAAGGGCATGTCGGCCACAAGCAGGGCGCGTTTGACGCCCCGGCTGGCGGCCAGGGTGTGGTGGACCATCTCGTCCATGGTCACGGACAGGGTGTCCTCATGGCCGAGCACGACCATGGCCAGGGAGTCGCCCACCAGGACGATGTCCACGCCCGCACCGTCGGCGATCATGCCAGACGAGTAGTCATAGGCGGTGATGCAGCAGATCTTGTCCTGGCCCTTGCGGGCCATGATGTCCGGGGCGGTGACAGGAGCTGCGGGAGCGGCCTTGACCGGCGGGGTGTCGGGTGCTGTGTTCATGCCTGGGACAGTATGAAGCCCGCATGGCGGCGTCAAGGGGCGGGGGAGAATAATGCCGCCAGCACCCTGCCGGGCGCAGGCGGCAGGACCGGCCTCAATGCGACCGGGCCGGGCGGAAATATCTCCGCCCGGCCCGGCCTGGAATGACGGTGAGCCCCACCCCTACATGGGGGCGAGACTCTGCAAAACCCAGATGACCCGACCCACGGTGCGCTCGCCCATTTCCGAGGCGGGGATGGTCAGGTCCGTGTATTTCTCGTTGTCCGCCTTGAGCAGGAAGGTGTCGCCCTGCATGAAGACGCGGCGGATGGTCAGCCCCTGATGGGGGAAGTGCACGGCGCAGAGGTCGCCGTCCGGATGCTCGCGCTGGTCGCGGTCAATGCCCACGAACGCGGCGCGGCCGATGACCGGCTCCATGGCCGCGGAATCGACCTTGACCACCTGGAGTTTCGGGCGGCAGAAGGACTCGGGAACCGACAGCTCCTCGATGGGATTGGGCTCCCAGCTGGCCTTCTCCTTGTCGGCCCCGGCCATGGTCGAGACCGGGACAACACGACCGCGCGAGTTCATGCGGCCATAGGGGGCCGGGGTTTCGCGCAGCAGGGTGTCGGCGGGAATCTTGGCCTTGGCCGCGTTGATGTAGACCGGCTCCACGCCCTCGGACAGCCAGTCAGGGTCAAGCCCGTGGCTGCGGTAGAGCTTCAGAAACCACTCGGCGGGGATGGAGCAGCGCCGTTTGGCGTCGCTGATGGAACTTTGGCGCACATCCAGCACCTCGGCCAGCTGCACCTGGGTGCGCGCGCCGGTCGCCTTCTTGATCCGCTCCAGAGCTTCCTCAAACCATTTCAACTGTGCTTCGTCGCAGTGACGTTTCTTTTTCGGCATTGTGGCTCCTTTTGGCCTGCGGCTATGTGCTTATAGCCAGTAGATGTCACATCCCCACTTCGTCAACCATGATTTTGATCACGGCCTCGCAAACGCGGAGAGGATTTACAGGTTCATCTATGATATAATAGGACTTGCCTGGGGAAAGGCAATATCGGCACCATCTATATTTTTCGCCTTGGGGGAAATAGTCCCGCACAACTTGGGAAAAACTCCCGGTTCTGTCAAGCCGTATCTGACCAGCCCAGGTCCACAAAGGGGAAGGACACGGCCCGCATGGGCGGGCCGTGTCCTGAACAGTGTCCTGATTGCAGCGGGTTACTGCATATGTTGCAGAAACTGGCTGTTGGGCGTCATGATGAAACGCGAATTGCTGCCAAAGCTCTTGCGGTAGGCGTCGAGGCTCCTGGTGAACTCATAGAATTCCGGAGCACGGCCAAGGGCGTCGGCATATATCTTGGTGGCCTGGGCATCGCCGTCGCCCCGGATGATCTCTGATTCCTTCTCGGCGTCGGCCAGGATGATGCTGCGCTCCTTGTCCGCCTCAGCGATGATCTTGGCCGAGACCTCGCGACCCTCGGAGCGGTACTGCTTGGCCTGGCGTTCGCGCTCGGCCTTCATGCGGCCAAAGATGGCGCGGGCGTTCTCAGGCGGCAGGTCGGTGCGCTTGATGCGCACGTCGAGCACTTCGATGCCATAGGGGTGGAGCAGTTCGCTGGCCCGCTTGGTCACGGCGGTCATGATTTCCTGGCGCTTGTGGGAGACCACCTCGATCAGGGTGTAGCGGCCCACGGCCACCCGCAGCTGCGAGCGGACGATGTCGTCCAGCCGGGCCTGGGCGCCCTGCACGGTGCGCACCTTGGTATAGAAGGTGAGCGGATCAAATATGCGCCACTTGGTGTAGGAGTCCACGTTCATGTATTTCTTGTCCGTGGTGGTGATCTCCTCGGGCTTGGCGTCAAAATCCAGAATGCGGGAATCAAAGAAGACCACGTTCTGGACCAGGGGAATCTTGAAGTGCAGGCCGGGCTCCAGGGCCGTGTCGCCCACCGGGCGGCCAAGCTGGAGCACAATGGCCCGCTCGGTCTGGTCCACGGTGAAGGCGGCCTGGGTCAAGCCCACGGCAGCGACGATGACAAGGACGATGAGTGCTATGGTGGAGGTTTTCATTATCGCCTTCCTTACTGCTTTTCCTGGCTTGGGGCCGCCGGCTTGGGCAGCTTGTCCAGAGGCAGGTAGGGAACGGATTTCTTGAGCGCGTCGTCGGACATGATCAGCTTTTCGACTTCCGGGTTCTCAAGGATGGACTCGATGGTCTCCAGGTAGAGACGGCGGCGCGTGATGTCCTTGGCCTTGTCATACTCGGCGAGCACGGCCAGGAACCGGGATGCGTCACCCTGGGAGCGGCGGATCTTGGTTTCCATGTAAGCCTGGGCCGCGTTGACAATGCGCGACGCCTCGCCGCGCGCCTTGGGCAGGATATCGCGCTCGTAGGCCTCGGCCTCGTTGATGAAGCGGCTCTTGTCCTCGCGGGCGCTGGCCACGTCCTTGAACGCCTCCACCACCTGCTCGGGCGGGTGCACGTTCTGCATCTGCACGGCCACAATGCTGATACCGGTGCCGTAGGAATCGAGGATGGTCTGCATCAGGTCGCGCGTTTCCGTCTGGATGTCCTGCTTGCCCGTGGTCAGGGCGTCATCGATCTTGGCCCGGCCAATGATCTCGCGCATGGACGCCTCGGCGGCGTGGACAATGGTCGCCTCGGGCGCGGCCACGTTGAAAAGGTAATCCTGCGCATCCTTGATCAGGTACTGGACCGTAAACTGCACCGAGACGATGTTCTCGTCGCCGGTGAGCATCAGCGCCTCTTCGGGCACCTCGCGCGAGACTCCCTGCTGGAAGTTCTCGGCCCGGCCCCGCACGCCCGACCTGAAGCCGAACTCGATGCGCTGGATCTGCGTGACCTTGGGGGTGACGGCACTTTCCACCGGATACGGAATGTGGTAGTTCGGCCCGGCAGTGGTGATACGGTTGAATTGCCCGAATTGCTTGACCACACCCACCTCGTCCGGTTCCACTATGTAGAATCCGGATGCGATCCAGAGGAGGACGATGATCGGGACAATGAGTTTCCATCCGGGAAATTTGAAATTTTTGAATTTATCAAATTGTTCCTGGAAATCATTGAAGCTCGGCGGCTTGCCGCCAGGGCGCCCCTGTTGTTGTTTTTGGAGTTTTTCCCAATCCCAGTTCATAATGGATCAGGAATAGGCGCAATCGGATGCGAGGTCAAGGAAAGCCGGACGATTGTGGCCGCACCCCGGGCTAGCCCCCGAGCCTGCGCGCGACCCGGCCCTGAACTTGCTCATGATCCAGCAGTGAACGTGCATATTACAAGGATACGACCATGAAAACGATCAACAGACAAATATTCCGTGCCTACGACATCCGGGGCATCGTGGACCAGGATTTCGACGCCCAGTGGGTGCGCGAGTTTGGCAGGGCGTGCGGTGCCTTCTTTGCCCGGCGCGGCGCCACCCGCGCCCTGCTCGGCCACGACTGTCGGGCCAGCTCGCCCGCCTACCAGCAGGCCATGGCCCAGGGGCTGACCGCCACCGGGCTCGACGTGGTCTATCTCGACCAGGTCTCCACCCCGGTCTTTTATTTTGCGGCCCGCCACCTGGGCTTTGACGCGGGCGTCATGATCACTGCCAGCCATAATCCCAGCGAATACAACGGGTTCAAGGTCTGGAGCGGGCGCTCCACCATCCACGGCCAGGACGTCCTGGACATCCACGACCTGATGGTGGCCGGGGAATACCCCGTGGGCGCGGGCCTGACCTCCTGCCACGACATTCTTCCCACCTATCGCCAGGATCTGCTCTCCCGCGTCACTCTGGCCCGGCCTCTCAAGGTGGTGGTGGACGGCGGCAACGGCGCGGCGGGCGACCTGACCGCCGACATCCTCGAGGCTGCCGGGGCCGAGGTGATCCGCCTCTACTGCGAGCCGGACGGCTCCTTTCCCAACCACCACCCGGACCCGGTGGTGGAGGCCAACATGGAAGACCTCAAGGCCACGGTGGTGGCCATGGGCGCGGATTTTGGCGTGGGGCTTGACGGCGACGGCGACCGCATCGGGGCCGTGGACGAGACAGGCCGCCTGATGTACGGCGACCAGCTCCTGGCCATCTATGCCCGCGATCTGCTGCGCGACTTGCCCGGCGCGGGCGTGGTGGCCGATGTCAAATGCAGCCCCCTGCTCTTCCGCGACGTGGAGGCCCACGGCGGCAAGGCCGAGATGTGCGTGACCGGCCACTCCATCGTCAAGGACCGGATGATCGAGACCGGCGCGGCCATCGGCGGCGAGATGTCCGGCCACATGTTCTTCTTCCACGGCTACCACGGCTTTGACGACGCCACCTTTGGCGCGCTCAAGCTGGCGGGCATCGTGAGCCGGGCCGACCGCCCCCTGTCCGCCTTCCTGGCCGACTGGCCCACGGTCTACAACACCCCGGAAATCCGCATGGACTGCGCGGAAACCATCAAGTTCGAGGTGGTGGCCCGCGCCCAGGCCTACTTCAAGGCGCGCTACAGCGTCATCGACATGGACGGCGCGCGGGTGGAATTCGGCGACGGCTGGGGACTGGTCCGCGCCTCCAACACCCAGGGTGCGCTGGTGCTGCGCTTCGAGGCCGAGTCCCAGGCCCGGCTGGACGAGATCAGACAGATTATGGAGACCCCCATCCGGGGCTGGATCAAGGAGCTTGGAGGCTGACCATGGACGGCCTGCGCGTCCTTGTCGGGCTCCTGCGCCGCCTGCGCGCCCTCATCCTGCGCAGCGAGGTCCGGGTGGTGGGCCAGTGCAACATCTGCGGATTCTGCTGCCAGGGCATCCTGCTGCGCGACCGGGGCCGCTGGCTCAAGAGCGAGCGCGCCTTCCGCAAGCTGTGCGAGCGCGAGCCGGACCACGGCTGCTTCGAGATCACCGGGCGCGACGAGGAAGGCTACCTCGTGTTCCGCTGCACCTTGCAGGGCGAGGACCATTTTTGCACATGCTATGAAGACCGCCTGCCTTTGTGTAGAACCTATCCATCGAAATCCCTCTACTACCAGGGCCGGGATTTGCGGTCGGCCTGCGGTTTCTCCTTCAAGGCGACCACTTTTCGTGACATAATCATGCGGCGAAGGCGGCGCGCCATCCCGGAATTCAACGAGGTTCTGCGCCAGGAACTGAACAAGCCCGGAAACAGGTAAGGCTCCATGAAGAAGCTCATATTCGTCCTCGTGGCCGCGCTGATCACCGGCGGCGGCATCTGGTATTTCACCGGGGGCGCAACCAAGGAAGAGATCAAGATCATCAAGACCGCCACCATCGGGCGCGGCGATGTCTCCAAGATTCTTGAGGCCACGGGCATCGTCAAGGCCCAGGTGGGCGCACAGGTCAAGATCGGCGCGCAGGCCACGGGCGTGCTCGAATCCGTACCGGTCAAAGTGGGCGACATCGTCAAAAAGGGCGACCTCATCGCCACCATCGACAGCCGCGAGCTGCGCTCGCAGATGACCGAGGCCGAGGCCAACCTGCGCCAGCAGGTGGCCAAGCTCAACTACATGGAGCAAAACCTGCCCCGCAAGCGCTCCCTGGTCCGCCAGCAGATCGAACCCCAGGACTCGCTCGACTCCGCCATCCAGGACACCGAGATGGCGCGACACGCCGCTGCCTCGGCCCGGGCCAGGCTCGACACCCTCAAGGTCCAGCTCTCCTACACCCGCATCTACAGCCCCATCGACGGTGTGGTCAGCCAGGTGGCCGCCCAGGAGGGCGAAACCATCGTCTCCGGCCTGTCCGTCTCCAACCTCATCACCGTGCTCGACCCCGCGCGCCTGGAGATGTGGATATACATCGACGAGACCGACGTGGGCCGCGTCACCCACGGCCTGCCCGTGCGCTATACCGTGGACGCCTACCGCGACCGCGTCTTCGAGGGCGAGGTGGACACCATCTACCCCGAGCCGGAAATCCGCGACAACATCGTCTACTACCGCACCCTGGTACGGGTCACGCCCGAGCAGGCCGGAGCGCTGCGGCCCGAGATGACCACCCAGTGCAAGATCATCGTCGAGACCCGCCGCGACGTGCTGGCCGTGCCCAATACCGCCATCAAATGGGTGGCCGGGCGCAAGGTCTGTTTCGTGGTGGAAGACCCCAAGCGCCCGCCGCGTGAAGTCGAACCCGAACTCGGCCTGGCGGGCCTTGAAACCAGCGAGGTGCTCTCCGGACTCAAGGAAGGCGACGTGGTCGCCACCCAGCTGGTGCTGCCCGCCTCGGCCACCAAGAAGAAGGAATAGCATGCCGGACCCGGCCATCAGCCTCGACGCCGTCACCAAGACATTCTTCCGGAACGCCGAGAACAAGGCCACGCCCGACGCGCCCGGCATCGAGGTGCTCAAGGGCATCACCCTTGATATCCCGCGCGGCGAATTCGTGGCCCTGCAAGGCACCTCGGGCTCGGGCAAGTCCACCCTGCTCCACATCATCGGCCTGCTCGACCGGCCCACCGCAGGCGTCTGCCGCCTGCTGGGCCACGACACCTCCGCCCTTGACGACGACCATCAGTCCGACCTGCGCAACCTCGCGCTGGGCTTCGTGTTCCAGTCCTTCTACCTCATCCCCTACGCCACCGCGCTCGAAAACGTCGTCCTGCCCGGACTCTACTCGGGCCGCCCGCGCGCCGAAATCCACGCCCGCGCCGTGCGCCTGCTCAACGAGGTGGGTCTTGGCGACCGCATGGACTTCAAGCCCTCGCGCCTCTCGGGCGGCCAGCAGCAGCGCGTGGCCATGGCCCGCGCCATGCTCAACGAACCCGATATCATCCTGGCCGACGAACCCACCGGCCAGCTCGATTCCGCCACCTCGACGGAAATAATGAAGCTCTTCCACGACGTGCACCAAAGCGGCAAAACCATCGTCATCGTCACCCACGACCAGGACGTGGCCCGCGAAGCTGACCGCGTCATCCAGCTGCACGATGGCCGCATCGTGGAAGACGTGATGCGCGCCACAGCGTAGGGGGAGGGCGCGGAGGGAGTGACGAGGTGGGGATGAAGGAGGGTCACGGAAGATTGTTTTTAGATTTTATGATTTTTTGAACAATTGACACCTGATCGCCTGTCCCTGCCCGCGCGCATGCGCAGGATAAAAAGTTTAGAAAGGGAGAGAGGATGGGGGGTCCAGGGGGGAAGGGGAGAGGGGAAACCTTTTCTCAAAGGTTTCCCCTCTCCCCTTCCCCCCCTGGCCGCCGGAGGCACCACACACAGCATGACAGGACCGAGGTTGTACATACGGGTGGCGAGCATGGGCTTGGGGGCTGTCTGGTCTTTCAAGTTGCGTTCGATTTTCGTGATATTGGGCGTGGCGTTCGGCATTGCGAGTTTGACCTTGATCGTGACGGCGGTGGACGGGGCCAACCGCAAGGCCGTGGAGATGGTGGAGATGTTCGGCCCGGACGCGGCGCTGGTGTTTGGGGGCAACATCATGATGCGTGCGGTGGGCATGCGCACCATGACCTTGAGCCGCGACGACGCCCGGCAGGTGCGGGAGTCGCTGCCCGGCGTCCGGGAGGTGTTGCCCATGCGGGTGCAGGCCGGCCAGACGGTCAAGGCGGGCAACCGCAACATGCAGGACGTGCTGGTGGTAGGCTCCACCGAGAATTACGCCGTGGCCTGGGACTGGCCTCTGGTCGAGGGGCGCGACATCACGGCGGCGGACGAGGCTGCCGGGGCCAAGGTGGTGCTGCTGGGCGACAAGCCTGCCGTGGAGTTGTTCGGCGACGAGTCGCCCGTGGGCCGGGTGGTGTTCATCAGCAACATCCCGTTTCAGGTGGTGGGCAGGCTGGCCTATCGCGGGGTGACCACAGGCGGCGGGGGGGACATCGACAACCGCGTGATCATTCCGCTGAACACGCTGATGCAGCGGTACAATCTGGACAGGAAGTATTTCCGCGCCCTGCGCATCAAGTTTTACGAGCCGGAGAACATGGCGGCCCATGCCGAGAACCTGCGCTCGCTCTTGCGCGAGCTGCACCACCTGGAGTTCGGGGCGGACGACGACTTCACCATCTTGACGGCTGACGAGATCCTGAAATTCCTGAGCATGTTCAAGGGAGGGCTGTCGATTTTTCTGGGCGTGACCGCGACCATCTCCATGTTGGTGGGCGGTTTTGTGCTGGCCAACCTGTTTTCCATCAGCGTCAGCGAGCGGGCCGAGGAGATCGGGCTGAAAAAGGCGCTGGGCGCGCGCGGCTCGGCCATCATGCTCCAATTTCTGGTGGAGGCGTGCGCCCTGACCCTGCTGGGCGGCGTGCTCGGCCTGTTTCTGGGCCTGGGTCTGGGCCAGTTCCTGTCACGCCTGGACATCCTGACCATCCAGTTCTCCTGGAAGGCGTTCTTCCTGGCCCTGGCCGGTTCCCAGGCCGTGGGCCTGATCTTCGGCCTCAAGCCGGCCCGTCAGGCCGCCGGGCTTGATCCCATCCAGGCCATGCGCGGCGAGGGGTGAGGCAGGCTGTCCAAAAACGTCCGATTGCTGCGTTGCTTCAAAAAGGTCAACCCCTCGCGTACAGGAAGTACGCTTCGGCCTTGACCTTTTTTCGCGCCTTGCTCTCGAACATTTTTGAACGGCCTGCGGCCTGCTATTTTCGAGAGATTGGAACGGGAGCGGTCTAGCGCTGCTTTCTTGTGGCAGAGGATATGTCTTTGTAATTAAAACTCGCGGGGCAGCAATCCATTTTCTAAGCGTTCAGGCTCGTCAATGCCTTCTGCTTCCAGGTGTTCGAGCAGCGTTTGTTCGTGGTGAGGAGCCCAACCATCCCAATTCCCAGAATAGCACTGTCTACAGGTCATCACGTCGTACCCTTTACAGAGCTTCCCGTTATACTCGTGTGGGCCGAACGTAAATTCACAACCACAAATAAAACAGGTTTCTACGGGCGACATCGGAATCCTCCTGTCATTGAGATTGAGCGACCTCAGTCAATGTTTGCGCCATATTGATTTTGTGATATAAGTTGGTTTATTTGTCAAGCGGGTTTTGATTTTTGGCTGTTGCTTGTGGCCGAGTTGGAGCCTCGCCTTGCGGGGGATGGCCGGACAAGAAAGAGAGGCTCAAGTCTCATGACGCCGCCCGCCCGCCCCAAAGATGAACCCGTGAACGCGGGGGATGGCGATCAGGCAGAGGACGAGGAGGTTGAAGCCGGTGAAGTAGGCGTAGAACAGGTGGCTCTCAAGCTTCAGGTTTCCCTCAAGGGCCATGGAGCCGTTGACCCAGCCCGGCAGCGCGATACAGGCGAGGCTGGCAAGGGCGTCCAGCCGCCGCGTGCAGTATTTCTCCGGCCACCTGCCGACAAGCCGCGCCAGCAGGTGGATGCTGCCAAGGACGAACAATCCCAGAGCACCGTGAAGCAGCCAGGGGATAGTGTGCCAATAGGCGAAGCTGAGAGACAGGGTGTCGAGCAGAAAAACAAATGTTATTCCAAAGAAATAGAATCCAACATAGGCGGCCTGCGCGGCGAGGCCCGCGCCCAGGAGCAAACGCAGGGCGAACTGGGCGATTTGGCCAATGGTTCCGCGTCCGGGCTGCATCCGGCGACTGTGCGGCAGATGGAAACAAATGTCAAATATAGATTGCCGGCGCCGCCCCTGATGACAACACTTTCCGCCTGCGAGCGGCCCCGTGCAACACGCCGCTATTTCTTGAATCCGGCTTGCCCCTTGCGGATCATCTCATTGTCTCTGGGATCGTCGAACCATGTTTCTTTGAACTTCCAGCCCGAGGTTCTTGACAGGAATTGATAGAAACCCGCCATGGCCTGGGTGAACGTGGCATTGAGACCGAGTGCGCGGGTGTAGAGGCCATAGTGATAGTTGCCGAAATCCTCGTATTCTGGATGACCGTTGAGTTTGTAGTCGTATCGTGCCCCGGATTTGAAGTTGAAAACGACCCAGGCGCATTTGAGAAAGAAACTGGCGGAAGACAGGGGCTTGGCCACAAAGAAGAATGATTCGCAAATTTTCCTGATTCGCCGGGCCTCTGCCAAGTTCGCCTCCAGGTCCACTCCCGGAGGCACAATGATGACGTCTGCCCGCCCTGTCACTTTGACTGCTTCGAATTCTTCGATCTCACACTTGCAATTCGGGTGAACCGGCCCCGGCTTCTCTTCAAACCACAACCCCTGCATTGCCTGGCATTTGTCGCAGGCGTGCAGCTTGGGGCGGTAGCACCAGTACTTTTTCTTTTGCCCATCCGAAATCGTTTTTTCGGATGACAGTCTCGCGGCTCCGACCATCCGCTTGGGCATCCCGTGGACCAGTTGATCGTCTCCGATGTGTCGCACCTGTTTTTCGCTCACGGGCTGTCTCCTTTTCCGTTTGGTGTCTCGGCCCCCCGTGGAACCGCCTTGAATGACGGTTGAGTAACATGGGTTTTGGAGAGGAATGGGAAACGGGCGCGAGCAGGACAGGAAAGGGGTGCAAAAGACCCTAAAGAGCGCTTGACAGGGGTTGCTGAACACGCCGACGCGATCCCCTCGCGTCGGCGTGTCTCTCGTGGTGTTGAACTATCGGCGAGGGCTTACGCCCCGGTGTCGTCGAGCAGGCCGGAGCCAGCGGCGGCGGTGCGGGCCAGGATGTCGCACCGTTCGTTGAGCATGTGGCCGCTGTGGCCCTTGACCCAGTGGAAGGTGACGTCGTGCTCCTTGATGAGCGGGATGAGCTGCTGCCAGAGGTCCTGGTTCTTGACCGGCTTCTTGGCCGCGGTCTTCCAGCCGTTGCGCTGCCAGTTGCCGATCCAGTTCTTGGTGATGGCCTCCTGCACGTACTTGGAGTCGGTCCAGAGGTCCACGGCGCAAGCGCGGGTCAGGGCCGAGAGGCTGACGATGACGGCCCGCAGTTCCATGCGGTTGTTGGTGGTGTCGCGGTAGCCCTGGGAGAACTCCTTGTAGTTGTCGGCGTTCATGCCCTTGTACTCGCCGTGGATGAGCACCGCGCCGTAGCCGCCCGGACCGGGATTGCCCAGGCAGGAGCCGTCGGTGTAGATGGTCACGCGGCTACTCACCGGGCGCGCCCCCTTCAAGCTGGGACAGCTTCTCGAAGATGGCGGCCAGGACGATCTGGATTTCCATGGGCCAATCGTTGGTTTCAAATGATGGCAAGAAATGCTCCGTTTTGAGTGATTCGATGAAATCCGCGCCCAGGGCCTGACGCATCATGGGCGGGAAGCGCAGCTCCACCGCGCCGATGGCCGGCGCCAGCCCGATGTACATGGTCTTGGCGTCCAGCTCCGGCACCACAAAATCGCCGCCAAAAATCTGGATGCGGCAGTTCATGCCGTATTCGCTCTTGAGGGCACGGGTGAAGGAGACGATGAACTTCTTCTGCCCCTCGTCCAGCGTACTGGTCTCGTCGTAGATGGCGCCCTCGCGGTTGAGGGTATCCAGCACCCGCTCGTTGTTCTTCATGAACGCCCAGGCCACTACGGCGAAGATCAGGACCAGGGCCAGGGTGCGGATGAGCTTTTCCCTGGGCGACTTGCCGTGGACCTTGGGTATGGCGACTCTCATGGGTTCTCCTCGTCTCTCTTGCCTCTCCCCGGCATTACCGCCTGTGGCGGACGGACATACGTCTACCCTGACAGGGCGTTGGACGCAACCGGGCAGTCGGGTTTTTCCCGCTGCCGGGTTTTTCCGTCGGGCCTACTCGTCGTCAAAGGCGAGGCGGCGGATGATGACATTGGACACGAGCATGCCGTTCTTGGTCAGGCGCAGAAACCCGTGGTTGATGCGCACGAGGTTTTCGCGGTGCAGGGCCATGACCAGCCGCTCCTGCCGCTTGACCAGATCGTATCCGGCCCGTTGTCGGAACTCCTTGAGGTCCAGCCCCTTGGCCGTGCGCAGGGAGAGCATGACCAGCTCCTTGAGCAGGTCGGCGTCCGACAGGGTCTCATGATCGCGGCCCACCAGCCCGCCGCGCACATAGGCGTCGTACTCGTCCATGTAGCGCGGGTTCTCGAACCGCCGCCGCCCGATGGTCGAGACTGCCGACGGCCCCAGGCCCAGGTAGTCGGCCCCGCCCCAGTAGCCGGAGTTGTGCCTGGAGACAAAGCCCATGCGCGCGAAGTTGGAGACCTCGTAGTGCATGTAGCCCATGGATTCCAGGTATTCCGCGCCGTAGATGAACATGCGCCCCTGCTCCTTGTCCGGCGGCAGGGTCAGGGGTCCGCCCTCGGCGCACAGGGCGGTCATGGGCGTGTTCGGCTCCAGTGTCAGGTTGTAGGCCGAGATGTGTTCGGGCCGCATGGACGTGACCACGTTGAGCTGGTCGATCCAGGACTTGAGCCGCTGACCGGGCAGCCCCCAAATGAAATCGAGCCCGATGTTGCCGAATCCCGCCTGCCGGGCGCTGTCATAGGAGGCGTAGGCCATGGCCGCCGAATGCGGCCTGCCCATGGCATGCAGGTCCACATCGCTCAAGCTCTGCACGCCCAGGGAGAGCCGGTTGACGCCCATGGAGAGCAGGGCTCGGAAATAGCTGACATCCGTGGCCGAGTCCGGGTTGGCCTCCAGGGTCACCTCCATGGCCGGACCAAGGGTGAAGGCCGCATCGAGCACCTTCATGATCTGCTGGAGCTGGTTGAGCGGGATCAGACTGGGCGTGCCGCCGCCAAAATAGATGGTCCGCAGCGGCGGCCTCTTGAGCCGCGCTCCCCAGAGCTTGATCTCCTGAAGCAGCAGCTTGTGATACCAGGCAAAGGTGACCTGGTTGAAGGCCTGGGAGTGAAAGGTGCAGTAGTGGCAGCGCGACCGGCAGAACGGCACGTGGATGTAGAGGAGCAGCCCGGTGTCGCCGGGGGGCGGCGGCCCCGCCTTGGGCGTGCCCGCGCCCTTGGGTTTGCGGACCGCGTCCGGAAAGGCCGGGCGGACAGGCACGTCCTCGCCGTAGATTTTACCCATGATCGCCCTGCCCAGAATCGCCCCGCCCAGGATCGCCCCGATAAGAGCGGCTGCGGAACACGGCCAGCGCGCCCCAGGCCAGGACCGCGCCCGCCGCGACCCGGAGCAGATCGGCCAGGGCCGGACCAGGGGTCGAGAACGTCCCGGCCAGGCCCACGCTCAGGTGCCGCGAGCCGGTGATGAGCATGATCACGACCACGGCCCACAGGGGGATGATGCGCCCCTGCCGGGCCAGCCAGGCCAGGGCCGAAAAAACGAGCACGGCCAGGACTCCGGTGGTCCAGGCGTCAGCAGAGTGCCGGGCAAGGCCGGTGATCAGGGCCTCGGCTGCGGTCACGGCCACGAACGCGGCCAGCCCGGCGTCGCGCCCGGCCAGGATCCGGTCCGGCGGCGTCTGCCCGGACCGGGTCATGACCCGCTCCCCAGCAGGCGGGCGTAGCGCTCGTTCTCGCTGTAGAGACAACCGCAATATTGCTGGCGGTAGACGCCCCACGCCTTGGAGGTCTCAATGCCCTCGCTCCATCCCTCGCGAAAGTCGTGGTAGACGAACCGGGTGGTCGGGGACTCCATGTCGCGTCCCAGCGCGGCGATGTCCTCGTGCTTCTGGTATTTGGAATAGAGCAGGGTGGTGGAAAACCCGTCGAATCCGCCCCTCTTGGCAATGGCTGCGGTGCGCTCCAGACGGCGGGCGTAGCAGTGGAAGCAGCGGTTGCCCTCGCGAAAGGCCACGTCGCGAAACCACGCCTTTGGGTCGTACTCGTCGTCCTTGACAATGACCTTGACGCCCAGGCGCTCGGCCACCGCAAGGCAGCCGTCGCGCCGTTTGACGTACTCGGTCAGGGGATGGATGTTGGGGTTGTGGAACAGCCCCGTGACCTCGAAGCCCTGGCCGAGCAGCGTGGTCAGCGTGGTGATGGAGCACGGCCCGCAGCAGATGTGCAAGAGAAGGCGTTTCATGTCACTTTCCGGTGTATGCGCCCGGCCCCGACAATCTAATCATTGAAGAGGGTTATTAGGCTGTTCAAAAATGTTCGAGTGCAAGGCGCGAAAAAAGGTCAAGGCCGAAGCGTACTCTTAGTACGCGAGGATTTGAACTTTTTGAATAAGCTATCTGTACGGCTCGAAGACTCGCCTACAGTCACTTAACGGCAGCAATCGGACGTTTTTCAACAGCCGGACTATTCGTCGTACTCGTATTCAATGTCCACGTGGATGCGCTTGCCGTAGCGGATTTCGAGATCGGCCAGCACGCCGCGCTTGTTGTTGAGCAGGTAGATGGCCAGCTCCTCCTCGCAGGTGTACTCCACCAGATCCTGGCCCGGCTTGCGCGCCTCGCGGTGGATGTCCTTGAGGGCCTGCATGGCCTGCCACTCCATGTTGCGCCGGATGCCGGTGCCCTTGCAGCAGGGGCACGGCTCGGTGGAGATGGCGATGGCCGACGAGCCCAGCCGCTGGCGCACCAGCTCCATCAGGCCAAAGGGAGAGATGCGGCTGACATCGGTGCGCGCCCGGTCGTTCTTCATCTCGGCCTTCATGACCTTCTCCACCTCGCGGCAGTCCTTGGGGTTCTTCATCTCGATGAAGTCGATGACCACCTGCCCGCCGATGTCGCGCAGGCGCAATTGGCGGGCGATCTCGGTGGCGGCTTCCAGGTTGGTCTTGAGCGCCATCTTCTGGAAATTCTTCTCGCCCCCGATCTTGCCGGAGTTGATGTCGATGGCGGTCAGGGCCTCGGTGGCGTCAAAGACGAGCCGCCCGCCCGAGGGCATGGACGCCTCGCGGGAGTAGATTTCCTGCACCTGCTTGACCAGGTTGAACCGCTCAAGCAGGCTCAGGTCCGTGTCCTCGTGCAGCTTGACCAGGTTGTTCTTGCGCGGGAAGGCGAGTTTCACGAACTGGCTGATCTGCTCGAAGGTGAGCGTGTCGTCCACCCAGATCTCGGTCACATCCAGCGTCAGATAATCGCGCACGGCGCGGGCGGCCAGCCCGAGCTCCTGGTAGACCATGGCCGGGGCCTTGACCTTCTGGGCGTTGGCCCGGATATCCTCCCACAGCCTGTTCAGGTATTTGTAGTCGCGCTCAAGGGCGGCCTTGGACTGGCCGATGGCCGCGGTGCGGGCGATGAGGCCCACGCCCTCGGTGGTGGTGAAGGATTCGAGCGCCTTTTTCAGCCGGTCGCGCTCCTTCTCGTTCTCGATCTTGCGCGAGACGCCCATCTGGCCGCGGCCCACGGTGTAGACAAAGCTGCGGCCCGGCAGGGAGAGATAGGTGGTCAGAAAGGCGCCCTTCTTGCCGGTAGGTTCCTTGACCACCTGGACCAGCACTTCCTGGCCCGCCTTGAGCACCTTCTGCATCAGCGGGTAGCGCGCACCCTTCTTCATGGGGTAGCTGCCCGTGTAGTATTCGGGATGGACCTCGTCGATCTGGAGAAATCCGTTGCGCTCGGCCCCGTAGTTGATGAAGGCGGCCTGAAGCCCGTTGTCTATGTTGTGAATGTAGCCTTTGTAGATGTCGCCCTTGGTCTTGGCCTGATGGAGCATCTCAACGTAATACTCGTTGACCTTGCCCTCTTCGGCGATGACAACCTCAACCTGTTCTCCCGGCAGCACGGAGATGAACATCTTCTGCCGTTTGCTCTTGTCGGTCATTGGAACCTCGTGTCAAAAAATTTATGAAATGCTTCAAGGCGTTGGCCTGCCTTTCCTACGCTTCGAGGATATGCCCGGAGCCGTGGTAGTAGGTCTCGCCCCGGTCGGTGCGGGCAACGATGCCGCCCGTCCGCTCCAGGGCTTCCACGGCGGCGCGCACCGTATGCGGCGACGCGCCCAGGGCCTGGGCCAACTGTAAAACGGTTTGGGGCCTGCGCGCAAGGGACGCCTGCACGAACTCAATGGTCCGCGCCTCGTCCAGCGTGCCCGCTTCCGGCTCCCCCCGCTCCCCGGTGCGGGCCTTTCCCGCGCCGAGTGCCTTGCGCCAACGGCTCAACACCGCCCCGTCAACAGGGTGTGTCCCCTTGACCGTGCCCGGACGGGTCATGGTGACCACGTCCACCCGGTCAGGGGCGAGTTGTTGGCAAAAAGTCTTCAGCCTGCCCAGGTTCTCGTCGGAATCATTGATCCCCTTGGCAAGCAAAATCTCCAGAAATATCTTGCCCGTGAACTCCTGCCGAAAGGCGAGGAGCCCCTGCGCCACACCCTGTGGCGTCACCCCCGGACAGGGGCGGTTGATGGCGGCAAATTCGGCCTCCACCAGCGAATCCATGCTCGGCAGCACCGCGTCGGCCAGGGCCAGCTCGCGGCGCACCTGCGGGTCAGTCATCAGGGTGGCGTTGGTCAGCACGGCGATGACCGTGTCTGGAAACAACGCCCGCGCCCCGGCGATGATCTCGGCCATGTCGGAGTTGAGCGTGGGCTCGCCCAACCCGCCCAGGGTGACCGCGTCGGGCGTGTCCAGCCCCTCGGCCTTCCAGGCGGCCAGCTCCTTGAGGATGGCGGCTGCAGAAACGTAGGGCCTGCGCTCCAGGGTCAGGTTCCTGGTCGCGCCCACCTCGCAGTACACGCAATCCATGGAGCATATGTGTCCGCCCAGCAGGTCCAGCCCCAGGGACCGGCCTAGCCGCCCGCTCATGACGGGTCCGAAGACGTATCTGTATGCCATGCCGATGGATATGCCTCGCGCTGGTGTCCGTGTCAGGCCGAAGCCGGAAAAATCTCAAGGAAGATTAAGGATCAGGACGCCCTTGTCAAGAGCGGCCACGCTGTATGCGCCACTGTGTTAGGTACAGGTCGGACGGTCCGCTGGCAAGGGGTATGTGCAATCCGGTCCGCCCTTTTCCTTGACTTCCCCGCATGGGGACCGTACCCCAGGCCATATTTCCATCAGGAGGCTCCATGATCGAACCCGGACAGCTCGTATTGCTCATCAGCCACAAGGGCAAACGCTACCTGCGCAAGCTCGAGGCGGGCGGCGAGGTGCACACCCACGACGGCAGACTGCTCATGGACGATGTGGCCGAGGCCGGATTCGGCCAGTACGTCAAGACCCATCTGGGCCGGTCCTACCTCACCCTCAAGCCCACCCTGCACGACCTGATCAAGGGCGTGAAACGGCAGACCCAGATCATGTATCCCAAGGAAATCGGATACCTGATGATGAAGCTGGGCATCGGCCCCGGCTCCACGGTCATCGAGTCCGGCACCGGCTCGGGCGGCCTGACCACGGCCCTGGCCTGGTTCGTGGGTGACACGGGCAAGGTCATCACCTACGAGCGGCGCGCGGATTTCTACAAGCTGGCGGGCAAGAACCTGGAGCGCGTGGGGCTGGCCGCGCGCGTTGAGCAGGTCAACCGCAACATCGAGGACGGCTTTCTGCACTCGGGCGCGGACGCGCTTTTCCTGGACGTGCGCACCCCGTGGGAATACCTGGGTGCCATTCCCAGCGCGGTCATCCCCGGCGCCATGTGCGGCTTTCTGCTGCCCACGGTCAATCAGGTCAGCGACCTGCTGCGCGGCCTGGAGGCCGGTCCCTTTGCCGAGACCGAGGTGCTCGAAATCCTGGTGCGCCGCTGGAAACCCGTGGCCGACAGACTGCGCCCGGACGACCGCATGGTGGCCCACACCGGCTTCCTGGTCTTTACCCGCTACATGGAGCAGCCCGCCGAGGAGCTGCTCCCTGACGGGGAACCCACCCCCCAGGACGCCCCGGCAACAGACCCCGACCTTGAGGACGACTTCGGCCCCGATGCCCGCGACGCCCGCGACGTTCGTGACTTGGACGACGAATAGCCCGCCCCCCTTTCTCTTCCCCCAAAAAACCATCAGGCCCGCTTCGATGAAGCGGGCCTGATCTTTTTGCATTCCTTGCGCAGCCGCCCTGTCACTTCCTTTCGCCTGACTCCTCCCGCCCGCCATACAGGGCGTAGTAGCCGCTGGGCACCACCACCAGGGTGAACAGGGTGGAGGCAGCCAGGCCGAAGATGAGCGCCCAGGCCAGACCGGAGAAGATGGGGTCCAAGGTGATGGGCCACGCGCCCAGCGCCGTGGTCAGGGCGGTCAGCAGGATGGGCCGCATGCGCACCGCGCCGGACTGGACAATGGCCTCCCGAAGCGGCCTGCCCGACGCCACCTCGGACTGGATGAACTCGATGAGCACCAGCGAGTTGCGGATGACAATGCCGCCCAGGGCGATCATGCCGATCATGGATGTGGCCGTGAAGAAGACCGGGTCGCCGTAGCCGCCCACGGTGCCGCCCGCCACGAGATTGAGCAGCCAGAAGCCCGGCAGGATGCCGAGCAGGGTCAGGGGCACGGCCGACATGATCAAAAGCGGCATGAGATACGCGCCCGTCTGGATGACCAGCAGGACGTAGATGGAGGCCAGGGCCGCCGCGTTGGCCAGCCCCAGGTCGCGGAACACGTCCAGGGTGATCTTCCACTCGCCCTCGCCCGCCCAGTCCACCGTGGTGCCGGGCGGCATGGGGTCACGGCCCAGCCTGCCCTTGAGGTCGAGCACTGCCTCGACGGGCGGAACCCCGGCTGTCTCGCCATAGACATAGGCCACGCGGCGCAGGTTCTTGTGGTAGATGGGCTGGTCCGCCTGGACCTCGCGAAACGCCCCCAGCTCGGCCAGGGGGACCATGGACCCGGCCCCGCTCTTCATGGTCAGCTCGCCCAGGGTCTGCGGCCCCACGCGCAGGGACGCGGGCAGGACCACGCGCACGGGCAGGGGCTGCCGCTCGCCCGGCAGATGCACGAACGCTGGCGCGTCGCCGCCCAGGGCCAGACGCAGGGTCTGAACCACATCCGAGGCCGATATGCCGTGCAGTGCCGCCTTTTCCTTGTCCAGCACGAAATCGATCATGATCCGGTCCGCCTCCGAGGAGTCGTCCACGTCCACCACGCCCGGCTCGGACCGCATCAGCTCGCGCACATGGACCGCGCCTTCGAGCAGGGCGGAGTAAGGCAGGTCGGGCCTGCCGTACACCTCGGCGGTCAGGGTGGCCATGACCGGCGGGCCGGGCGGGGTTTCCACCAGCTTGACCGCCGCCCCGTGGCGCGCGGCCACCTCGTCCAGCCCGCCCCGCAGGCGCAGGCCGATGACATGGCTCTGCTGGTCGCGCTCGGACTTGTCGGCCAGATTGATGCGAATCTCGCCCAGATGGGGCTCGTCGCGCCAGTAGTAGTGGCGGACCATGCCGTTGAAATCCATGGGCGAGGGCGAGCCCGCGTGGGTGACGAAGGTGGTCACCTCGGGCACGGTGCGCAGGAAGGACTCAAAGTCGCGCAGCACGCGGTCCGTGCGCTCCAGGGTGGTGCCTTCGGGCATGTCCACCAGCAGTTGCAGCTCGTTCTTGTTGTCAAAGGGGAGCATCTTGAGGGGCACCAGCCGCAGGATCACCAGCCCGAAACACAGCCCCAGACCGGCCAGGATGCCCAGCAGCAGGAGCCGCCGGTTGCGCGGCGCGCCCAGAAACGGCGTGACGATCCGGGTGTAGACGGCCAGCAGCCGGGCATTGGGCGCCCCGCCGGAATCGCCCTTTCCCTGCCCGTCACCGCTCTCTCTCCGCCCATCACCGCTCTCTCTCTGTCCATCACCGCTTCGCTCTTGGCGGCGCAGGAGCAACCAGGCCATCCACGGCACCACGGTCAGGGCGGCCAGGGTGGAAAAGGTCACGGTCAGCGGCACGTTGGCGGCCATGGGGGCCATGTACGGCCCCATCATCCCGGTGATGAAGAAGAGCGGCGTGAAGGAGACTATGATGGCCAGGGTGGACATGATCACCGGGGGCAGCACCTCCCGGACCGCATCCAGGGTGGCTTGAAGCGAATTCTTGAGGCCCATGCGGATGTGGCGCTGGATGTTGTCCACATTGGTAATGGGGTCGTCCACCACCAGACCGAGCGAGAGGATGAGGGCGAACAGGGTGACGCGGTTGATGGTGTAGCCGAACAGGTGGTTGACGAACAGGGCCAGGGAAAAACTCATGGGCACGGCCAGGGCCACCACCAGCGCCTCGCGCCAGCCCAGGGCAAAGGCGAGGAGCGCCACCACGGTGACGATGGCGAAACCGAGCGACGAGAGCAGCTCGTTGACCTTGGCCTGGGCGGTCTCGCCCTGGTTGCGGGTGATGGTCAGGGCCACGCCCGCGGGCAGCACCTCGCGCCGCAGCTCCTCGGCGCGGGCCACCACGGCGTTGGCCACGGCCACGGCGTTGACGCCCTTTTTCTTGGCCACGGCCAGGGTCACCGCCGGGCGCGACGGCTGCTCCGGCTCAAGCCCCAGCCGGGCCAGATATGTCTCGGAAAACCCGATGCGCGAATAATCGCCCGGCTCCTGCGGGCCGTCGGTGATGTCGGCCACATCGCGCAGGTACACCGGGCGGTCGCCGAACACGCCCACCACCAGTGAGGCCGCGTCGTCCGCCGAGAGCAGGAAGGACTGGCTGACCACCCGGGTGCGCCTGTCTGCGCCCACCATGTCGCCCGCGGTCAGGGAGCGGTCCGCCCCGGCCAGGGCGCGCTGCACCTCAAGGGGCGAGATGTTGAACCCGGTCAGCCGCTCGGGCCTGATCTCCACGCGCACCTCGCGGCTGCGGCCCGAGTGCAGGGTGATGCGTGACACGTCTTCCACCTCGGCCAGCCGGTGGAACATCTCCTCGGCCATGCGCCGCAGGTCGTGATCAGAATAGCGCGCCTCATGCCCGTGGTCCGCGTGCAGGGTCAGGGCCACGATGGGCACGTCGTCGATCTCCACGGGCTTGACCACCCACCCCTCGACAATGGCCGGGGCGAGGTCCACGTTCTTGGCGATCATGTTGTGCAGCTTGATCAGCGAGTCCTCGCGATCCTCGCCCACAAAGAAGCGCACGGTCACGGCGGCCATGTCCTTGCGCGAAATGGAATAGACGTACTCCACCCCGTCGATCTGCCACAGCAGCCGCTCAAGGGGCGTGGTCACCAGCTTTTCCACCTCGTCGGCGGATGCGCCCGGCACCTGCACCACCACGTCGGCCATGGGCACCACGATCTGCGGCTCCTCCTCGCGCGGGGTGACGACAAGAGCCGCCGCGCCCAGGGCCAGGGCGGCCAGGGCCAGGATCACGGCCATGCGCGAGGTCAGAAAATAGCCGACTATAGCCGAAATGAGTCCGGTGCGGCCCGTCTCGCCGCCCAGCCCGCCGCCCGTCTCGCTGCCCATTTAGCCATCCTCCCCGACGCCCGACGCCTGGACCACGCCCGCGCCCACGCCCACGGTCTCGCCGCCGGACAGACCGGAGAGCACCTCTATCATCTCGCCCTCGCCCTCACCCACACGCTCTCCGGTGCGCACATGCACGGGCTGCCACGCGTCGCCCTGGCGGACCATGACCGTCTCCAGCTGGCCCACGCGGATCAGGGCGGCTTGCGGCACGAGCACGGCCTCGCGCTCGCCCAGCGGGACCAGCAGCCGTCCGAACATGCCGGGGTACAGCCCCGGTGCCTCGGGCAGCCTGGCCTTGACCAGGAAGGAACGCGTCACCGGATCGGCCAGCGGCTCCATCTCGTCCACCACGGCCTCAAGAGGCTCGCCCTCGCCCAGGGCTGAAACGATCACTTCCACCCGGTCGCCCACCCGCACCCGGCCAATGAGCCCTTCGCGGACCATGGCCTCCAGGCGCAGGCTGGCCCCGGTCTGGAGCACCAGCAGCTTCTTGCCCGGAAAGGCGAGATCGCCGGGCTCCACCAGCCGCTTGGCCACCTCCCCGGTCTCGCGGGCCAGGATGGCCGTGTGTTCCAGGTCGATCTCGGCCTCGCGGATGACCTTGTCCCCCTCGCGGGAGCGCGCCTGGGCGGCGGCCACCCCCTCCTCGGCCTGGCCCACGGCGGCCCTGGCCTGCAAATAGGCGGACTCAGCCTGCTCCACCTCCTCGGCAGTGACCACGCGCTGCTCGCCGAGCTGCTGCATGCGCCGGTAGGTGGACTCGGCCTTGTCAAAGGCCGCCTTGGCCGAGGCCAGCCCGTCGCGCGCCTGGGCGATCATGCTCGATGCGGTCTGCCGGGCCTGGAGCGACTGGTCGAGCCGCGCCTGGGAGGCGCGCCCGTCCAGAACCACCAGCCGGTCGCCGTCAGCGACCTTGTCGCCGGGCCGCACCAGCACCTCGAGCACCCGGCCCGTGACCTGGGCCTCGACGCTGACATCCGTCCTGGCCCTGACCGTGCCCACGGCCTCGTGCAGCCTGGGCACCATGACGCGCGCGGCCTCAGCCGTGGTTCGGGGAACATACGCGGCCCGCGCCCCGGCCAAGGGAGCCGGGTCCGAACCGCAGGCCGCCAACAGGAGCGCCGCCTGCACCGCAAAAAGGATGACGATGATTCTTCTGTGCATGATCAGCCAATATCATGAATGCCCACCCGTTCGCCAGACCGGAATGAACGGCGTTGAGGGAAGGCTGTCGAATGGCAGGAAAATGGGGCAGGGCTGTCGGCAGGAGGCAGGAAACGGCGTTACAGCTGGCGGGACCGATTACGCTTGAACGCAGGACAAAAAAGAAGTGCGCTTGCCGGTTTGCCCGGCGGGCCTCCGACCGCTTTGCTCTCGGTCCGGGGGTTGATGCGCACTGTCACTGTTTGGTGATGTGTTGCGACTCGTCTCGCTGATTTATGGCTTTGAGGGGTGATATCGCCTGTATCCTCCGTCAAGGTTGTCCGTCTATCTCATGGGCAGGTCCACCTGGGCCTCCCTTACAATTGATAGATAAGCATCCAGGGGCGAAAGTAAAGAGGACAACAATGCGATTTTCAGGCGGGTCTTCGGGATTGCATGGGAGGATAAGCGGTGGCAAGGAGAATTGCGGGGAGAGATCAGGGGCCGGGCGGAAGCAGGGGCCGGGCGGTTGTCGGGCCAAGCAAAGTGCGCCTTTCCGGGTTATCCGGGCGTACCTGGACCGTCATTTTGTGGCCTGACGACCTGATACATTGGGTTTGGCGCACGGTGCTCTTTCTAGAGATGGGGCGACTCGATTCGCCACATGTGTTCCAGAAGAAATCGGTGTCTATTTTCCTCCATCCTCCGTTGCCGTTTTCAATGGACCCTCATTCCAGAGGTAGCCTCAGCCTTTGTCTTATATATACTCCCGCCCGAAAAACATGGCAAGGGGTTTTGGCGGCGAACCCGGTGGATCGGGCGCAACCAACGGACACCTATGGAAATAAAAATGAAGAAAACCGACCAGGGGAAGCGTGGGGCCGGGGGAAAACACAGAAAACAGACAAGGGGCAATTAAATCAGCATATTGCCAGCAGAGACAAAAGGCAAGCGCAAAGAAGGGGCGAACTGTTTTCTGCCCCTCCTGGCCCGGAGCCGGACGACGACAGGCCGGGCCGGCCTAGTCGTCGGCAAAGGGATCGCTGATGAGATCGGCCACGCGGGCCGGATCCAGACCATGCAGCTGCGCACCTTGCAGGGGCAGTTCGCTGCTCAGGCCGCGCAGGCTCATGGCCGCCTCGGCTGCCTCGCGGCGTCCGCCGCTCCGCTCCACCGCGATGAGGGCGTTATCAAGCCCGTCCGCAGACCTGTGGCCGTTCTCGCGAAGCTCCCGAACCTTTTTGCTCAGTTGATCTATGCGGGGTTCCAGCCCCCGCGACAATTCGATGCGGTTCATTGGTGTCCCTCCTTGCAATGTTGAAAACACAAAGCAAGAGCTGTGCGCAAACTTGAATGTCTTTATATTACTTTATCTTGAAAAAACATTGCCCCTCCAATCAGGCAGGATTTTCCGCCCCTGGCCCTGGGGCGCGGACCTGGAGTCCGGCCAGGAAGCGGACCAGACCCGCCACATAGTCCTGGCCCGAAAGCAGAAAACCGTCGTTGTGGCCGCCGGTCAGGGCAAGGAAGGATTTCGGCCCCTGGTAGCCGTCGTACAGGGCGAGGCCCAGGGCATGGGGTACGATCTCGTCGTCCGGGGAGTGGATGAACAGGGCGGGCGTTTGCAGTCCGGCCAGGGCCCTGGTCGAATCGTAGCGGTCGCGGACGAGCAGGCGCACGGGCAGCCAGGGGTAGAGGCGCGCGCCCATGTCCGGCACCGAGGTGAAGGTGGATTCGAGGATCAGCCCGGCCACGGGCGTTCCCTCCGCAGCCACATCCGCAACCACGTCCGCAGCCAGCCGGGCGGCCACGGCCCCGCCCAGAGAGCGGCCAAAGAGGATCACCGAGCCGGGGTCGATGCCCCTTTGCGCCAGCCAGTCCCAGGCAGCGCGGGCATCGGCCCGGGTGGCAACTTCGGACGGCTCACCCAGGCTGCGGCCATACCCTGAATAGTCAAAAATGAGCACGGACAGCCCCAGGTCGTGAAAGAGGCGCAGGGAGTGGAGCCGGTGCGAGACATTGCCGCCGTTGCCATGACAGAAGAGCAGGGTGAAGCGGGCCTGGGGATGGGGCAGCCACCAGCCGTGCAGCTCAGTGCCGAGCGCGTTGACCAGGCGCACGTCCTCATAGGCCAGCCCGATGTCGGCGGGCGTGGCGGTCACGGTCCGGGTGGGCTGGTAGAGGAGCCTGCGCTGGGAGAGATAGACCCAGACAGTCAGGCAGACATAGGCGGCGGCCAGCACGGCAACGATCTTGAGCAGGGTCGTCATGGCCGGAACATACATGGGACCGGGCCGCTTGGGTACCCCTGGTCACGCAGGGAAACAGGGCAGGCAACGGGCGGCAAAAATGTCCATGCCCCTTTTCATTGCCTTTGGCTTGCCTTACCCTGCGGCCATGAACAGCGCGAACAGCTTCACAGGGGTGATCCTGGCGGGCGGGATCGGCAGCCGCATGGGCCATGTGGCCAAGGCCTTTCTCGACATCGGCGGCACGCCCATCATTGAGCGGCTGCTGGCCGTGTACCGCCCCATCTTCCCCCAGGTGATCATCGCCGCGCGCGAGGCCCAACCCTTTGCGCACCTGGGGTTGCCCGTGGCCCTGGACCAATTCGAGGCGCGCAGCTCGCTGACCGGCATCCACACCGGGCTTGAGGCCATGGCCACCAGCCACGGCTTTTTCGCCGCCTGCGACGCCCCCTTTCTCCAGGCCGGTCTGGTCCGGCTGCTGCTGGCCCATGTCGAGCCCGATGACGACGTGGTCCTGCCGCTGAAAGAGGACGGCTACCGCGAACCCCTGACCGCCGTGTACTCCCGCCGCTGCCTGCCCCACATCGCCCGTCAGCTGGCGGACGGAAACTTCAAGATCATCGATTTCTTCGACCGGGTGCAGGTCCGGGAGGTGCCTGTGGCCGAGCTTCGACCCGGCGACCCGGACCTTGTCTCGTTCCTCAACGTCAACCGGCCCGACGACCTGGACCTGGCCCGCCGCATGGCCGCCGGGGACACCCCCTAATCGCGCTCCGCGCTCCACAAACCGCTCTGCACCCAGCCGTGGAAGCGGCGGGCGATCCAGGCGGCCACCTGGGGGGCTTCGTCCAGGCCGAAGACCGGCACGCCCGGATCGGCGGAACCGGCGAGGTCGTCCGTGACCATGGCCAGAAGCCGTTTCTCCCCGCTGTTGTGGGGGCCGCACAGGGGCTCGGCGTGGGCCTCGGCCCGGAACACCTCGATCTTGGGCATGTCCGAGCGGAAATAGCCCTCGGCCAGCACCAGATGCCGGTCGGCAAAAAAGGTCTCGGCCAGCTCGGGCAGCCACATCTCGCGGTCCACGGACTTGATCACCGCCACCTGGGTGGGCGACGACACGGCCACCGTGGCCGCCCCGGCCTGCCGGTGCCGCCAGGAGTCCTTGCCCTCGCGGTCCATCTCGAAACTGTGGGCGTCGTGCTTGACCGTGCCCACGCTCAGCCCCAGGGCCGCCAGCTCGGGCAGGAGTTTTTCGATAAAGGTCGTCTTGCCTGACTTTTTCTTGCCGACAATGCAGATGACGGGAACGGACATGGGCACAACCTCGTCAGTGTGAGAGCTGGGGGAAATGGCGCTTCTTTGCGCCGACACGCCTGGGGGTCATATACTCGAGGCAGACTGAAAAAGCCACGTCCGCCGGGTTTGGCCCGCGCCGACAGGGAGCGAACCATGGATTCCCAGAATTACGACGTTCACGAATACAGGCAGGGTTTCACACGCAAGCCCATCGCTTCCATCAGCGAAATACCCCTGACCATCATGCTCAACGGGCGCGAGGTGGTGACCCTGCTCTGCACCGCCAAGTATCCGGAATATCTCGCGGTCGGATTCCTCAAGTCCGACGCCTTCATCACCAGTCCGGACCAGATCACGGACCTGACCGTGCGCCGGGACGACCAGCGGCTGGTGGCCGAGGTGGAGACCTGCCACGACCCGTGGGAGAACCGGATCATGGAGCGGTCCATCACCTCGGGCTGCGGCAAGGGCACCAATTTCGGGCGCAACGTCCAGACCGTGTCCAAGCGGCGGCTGGGGGGCGACATCCGGATCACGCCCGACCAGATCCTGGCCCTGGTCCGCGAGCTGCACTCCCGATCGACCCTTTACAACGAAACGCGCGGGTGCCACAATTCCTCCTTGTGCACGCCCGACGAGATGCTCCTGTTCCGCGAGGACATCGGGCGGCACAACGCCATCGACATGCTCTGCGGCCAGTGCTTTCTGGACAACGTGCCGGTGGACGACAAGCTGATCGTCTCCACCGGGCGCGTGGCCTCGGAGATCCTGCTCAAGGTGGTGCGCATCGGCGTGCCCATCCTGGTCTCCACGGCGGTGGCCACCAATTTTTCGGTGGAACTGGCGCGCAAGACCGGCATCACCCTGGTGGGCAATGCCAAGGACGACAGCTTCTGGGTCTACAACGACAACGGGCGGATCATCGGATTTTGACATGAAGGACGGCCCCATCTCCCGCCGCAAGGCCCTCAGGCGGCTGCTCGACGCGGCCCGGCCATCCGAGCCGGTCGCGCTGTCGCCCATGGACTGCGTCGGGCTGGTGGCCGCCGCCGATATCAGCGCCGGGTGCCACGTGCCCGAGCGCGCCAGCTCGGTGCGCGACGGCTATGCCGTGCGCGCTGCCGACATCGCCGGAAGCAGCGGGGGCAGGCCGACAGTCCTGCGCGTGACCCACACCGTGCGCGCCGAATCCGGGGCCAACCGCCCGGTAGAGGCGGGCACCACGGCCCGCGTACTGACTGGCGGCATGGTCCCGCCCGGCGCGGACGCAGTCCTGGCCCAGGAGGACGTGACCATCCAGGGATGCGCCAAATCCGCTCCGTGCCGCAATCAGGATATCCCGGAATGCATCGAGGTCCGCGAACCGGTCCGACCTGGCTGGTTTGTCCGCGCCGCGGGCGGCGAGATCGCCCATGGCGACACCATTGTTTGCCAGGGGAGCGAGATCACGCCCCAGGCCGCAGCGGTCATGATCCGCACGCGCATCGAGTCGGTCCCGGTCCACCCCAGGCCATGCGCCAGGGTCGTGGCCCTGGGCAGCGAACTTTCGGACCCGACCCTGGCCCACGCTCACGACAGCGGCAGCCCCACCGCCCGATTCCCTGCCGACAACCTGGTCATGGCCTCGGGCCTGCTGGCCCGCTGCGGCCTTGAGCGCATCGAGACCGGGGTGCTGCCCGACAACGAGGAGCGGCTGGTGGCCCTGCTCTCTTCCCCGGACCTGCCGGAAATCGTCATCACCACCGGGGGCACGGGCCGCAGCGAGCGCGATTTTGCCCGCGTCGGCGCGCGCCGGGCCGGGTTCGTCACTCTCTTCGACAGCCTGGACATCCGCCCTGGCCGGAACATGTTCGCCGCCCACCGGGACAACACCCTGCTCTTTGGCCTTCCCGGCCCGCCCGCAGCCGTGTTTGCCTGCTTCCACGCCGTCATCCTGCCCGCCGTGCGCCGCCTGCGCGGACTGGCCGAGCCGGTGCAGCCCCTGACCGCCCGCCTCGACACCGCCATCTCCACACGACCGGGCGGCGAATGGCTGGCCCTGTGCTCCCTCAAGCGCGTTGGGGCGTGCATGACCGCCACCCCCCTGACCGGCCCGGACTCGCCCCCCATGCTCGCCATGGCCCTGGCCCACGGCGCGGTGGTCCTTGCAGGCAACGCGGCCATGCTCCCCGGTGACGAGGTCGAGGTGCTGACCACCCTGTACTGAACCGGCCAGCCATGTGCCCGGCAACCCGGTCCGTCCGCCTTGCCCCGACGATTCCGCCCCGATTCCGGACACTCCTCCGGGCCGATTCACATTTCCGACACAAAAATGCGGTTTTTTTCACTTTTCGGAAGCCCCTGAATTGTTGACCAAACAAGTCAGAATTATGCCGAAATAGGCATAGTTTCCGTTCTGTTATTTATTGAATTCATTGATCTTTTACATTATTTGTGCCAGAACGCAAGCAAGTGCAGAACCGTTGGCAAGACCAACGGCAGGCCCATAGGATTATCCTGGAACGGAAAACCCCACGGGGAAACAGCCATAAGGACACACCCATGCAATTCAACAAGGACAAGGCCGGACGCACTCTGGACACCAAGATTTCCCAGTTGCGGGGGAAATCCTACATCTCGGCCGAGTTGGTCGACCTCCTGGACAAGGTGGCCCACCTGCAACTGGAGGCGCGCGCCACGGCCAAGGTGGTTCTGCCGCCCGATGCTGAGCTGGCCCCGGCCCAGGCCGTGCTTCAGGGCGTGCCCCTGGTGGCCCGCGAGTGTTTTCCCTACGATCCGGCCCAGGCGGCGGACCTACTGGGCCAGCTGATCGGGCTGCTTGAGGCTGCGGGCGGCCCCCTGGGGCAGGCGGCCAAGACCGTGGGCAAGGCGCTCACAAGCGGCGAGATGACGCCTGAAGAGCTCTTCCGCCGCTATCTGTCCGAAGACATTACCTTCTTTGCCTCCTGGGTGGAGCGCACGCCGGGCGCGCCCAAGGCGCTCCCCTTCCTCGCCCTGGCCTCGCTCGGCCCCTCCATAGAGGCCGCTGCCGAGCAACTGGTCGGCAAACTACCCCCGACCAAGACGCCACAGGTCGGCTCCTGCCCCATCTGCGGCAGCCTGCCACTCATCTCGCTGCTCAAGGAGAAGGAGGGATTCCGCCACGCCTCCTGCTCGTTCTGTCGCCATGATTACCGCATCCGGCGCATCGCCTGCCCGGTCTGTGGCGAGGAGGACCAGAAGAAACTGACCTTCTTCACCGTGGACGAGGAACCCGGCTTCCGCGTCGATGTCTGTGAAAGCTGCAAAACCTACATCAAGACCATAGACTTTCGCGCGCTCGACAGGATACCATTGCCTGTCTTCGACGACCTGGACTCCCTGGCGCTGGACTATGTGGCAGCGGGGCAGGGATATCGGCGGGCCACCCTGTCCGCCTGGGGATTCTGAGACTGGAGGCAGCCATGTCCGAAGCAACGACCACCAGGGAACCGTCGGGCGTCAGCGCCCGATGCGCCCATGGGGCAGGCCGGGCCACAGCCCCGCCGCACTGTGCCTCGCAGGTGGAGCCTGCGGATTTCTCTGCCCTGCTCGGCGACGAGAAGCGGGCGCGCGACTTCCTGCTGGACCTGACCTGGCCCACGGGAGCGCCCTTTTGCCCCAGATGCGGCCACCGCAAGGTCTACGACCTGTCGGGCGAGCGGTTGCGCTGTGCGGACTGCAAGTACACCTTCCACCCCTTTTCTGGCCGCTGGATCAACAATGGCGCACTGACCTCCCTGGAGTGGCTGAACCTCATCACCCTGTTTGTGGACGAATGCAGCGTCCACCAGATGAAGCAGCGCCTCGGCCTGTCCTACAACACCGTGTACAAGGCGCTGACCGCCATCCGTTTTGCCATCGTGGCCCACGCCATCGACGCGCGCCAGGTGCTGGGCCGGGCCACGGGCCTTGATTCCTACATCAAGGGCAGCCGCCTCACGGGCGGCCCGCGCGACATGCGCATGGACACCATCCCGGTCTACGGCATCCTGCGCCGCGACGGGCTGGTCTTCATCGATCTGGTGCCCGGATTCCAGGCCGAGACCCTCTTCCACTTCCACATGAACTTCCATCTCAAGCTCATCCGCACAGGCAACCTCGTCTACACCGACCGCTACAAGGAATACGACGCCCTGCTCTTTTGCGGCAACGACTCCCTGCCCTACGAGATCATCCGCCGCTATGACGAGAAGCCCTACATCGACGCGGTGGACGACGAGTTCTGGGCCTTTGCCCAGGAGCGCATCAAGCGGTTTCGCGGCATTTCCTGCCAGCGGTTCCCCCTCTATCTCAAGGAACTGGAGTTCCGCTTCAACAACGAGGGACGGCCCATAGGCGAAATCCTGGCCGCCTACCTCTGCGCCCTGGTCCCGACCATCGACTAGCCTGACCCAGGCCCGCCCAAGACCCCGGCCCTGAACCTGGGCACTCCTGCCGGCCACAACCAGCTGCCGGAACTCGTTTTTTTATCAGAACCGTGCCGCCCCGCCACCAGGGGCAACACCCGCCAGGATCCATCCCCAGCCCGCTCGCCAAGCTGCCGATTCGGTGCAAAAACGCAACGAAGAAAACTGGCTATGTCAAAAATGACACAATTGAACGTCCATGATTCCGGGACGATGCGCGAAAACCGACGAAAAACAGCTGTGCGACACCACGCGCAAGACTGATATGGTTGCCGTTTTTCCCCAGGCCGCCCATAAGGGTATCAATGATACATGGGAGAGGTACGCGTATGCGAAATTCATTCAACCAGACAGCGGCTGCCAAGACGGCGACGCCCCACCCCTTTGCCGGGCTGGGCTTCGCCATGGATGGAGTCCGGGAAGCGGCGCGGGGCATGGCCCCGGTGCGCCATCGCCAGTCAGGCGACGCGGGTCCGAGCCTGCCCTTTCCGGCCCTTGTGGCGCAGCCAAGCGGCTACTCGCTTCTCGTGACATTGTGTCGCGAGATACGCGGGCGTTGAGCCGCACTCAACATCAGGAGGTCTCATGCACACCAACCGAAGGAATTTCCTCAAGCTCTCCGCCACCGCAGCCGTTGCCACGGCCTTTGGCGGACTCGGGCTTGGCTGCACGCCCAAGGCCGACGTGGTCGACCGGGCAGCGGCCATGGACCCGAAATGGAGCAAGCAGACCACGACCATTTGCTGCTATTGCGCAGTGGGTTGCGGTTTGCTCGTCAACACGTCCCTGAAGACCAAACGGGCCATCAACGTCGAAGGCGACCCGGATCACCCGATCAACGAAGGCGCGCTGTGCGCCAAGGGCGCGTCCATCTGGCAGCTGGCCGAGAACGACCGCAGGCCCGACTCCGTCCTCTACCGCGCTCCCTATGCCAACAAGTTCAAGAAGGTCTCCCTGTCCTGGGCGCTGGAAAAGATCGCCCACAACATCAAGAAAACCCGCGACGAGGGGTTCACCCACGTCAACTCTCGCGGCCAGATGGTCAACCGGTGCGACAATATTGCCTCGCTCGGTTCCGCCGCTCTCGACAACGAGGAGTGCTGGGCCTACCAGACCATGCTCCGCAGCCTCGGCCTGGTGTACGTAGAGCACCAGGCGCGTATCTGACACAGCGCAACTGTTGCGGCTCTGGCAGAGTCGTTCGGACGCGGCGCGATGACCAATCACTGGATCGACCTCAAGAACAGTGACTGCATTCTCATAATGGGCAGCAATGCTGCCGAAAACCACCCCATCTCCTTCAAGTGGGTGACCAGGGCCCAGGAAATGGGTGCCACCGTCATCCATGTGGACCCCCGCTTCACCAGGACCTCGGCCAAGGCGGACATGTACGCCGGCATCCGCTCCGGCGCGGACATCGCCGTCCTGGGCGGCATGATCAACTACATCCTCGAAAACGACCTGACCTTCAAGGAATACGTCCTTGACTACACCAACGCCTCCTTCATCGTTGGCGACGGCTACGCCTTCGACAACGGCATCTTCGCGGGATACAACGCCGAGACCCGGACCTACGACAAGTCCAAGTGGGCCTTTGCCATGGATGAAAACGGCGTGCCCAAAAAAGACCCGACCTTCAAGGATCCCAAGTGCGTGTACCAGATGCTCAAGAAGCACTACTCACGCTATACCCTGGACAAGGTCGTGGACATCTCCGGCATGAAGCGCGAGGACCTCGTCAAGCTCTACGAGACCTACGCAGCCACCGGGAAAAAGGACAAGGCCGGGACCATCATGTACGCCATGGGCTGGACCCAGCACACCGTAGGCGTGCAGAACATCCGCACCATGGCCATCATCCAGCTGCTGCTGGGCAACATCGGCATCGCTGGCGGCGGCGTCAACGCCCTGCGCGGCGAGGCCAACGTCCAGGGCTCGACCGACCACTGTCTGCTCTACCACATCCTGCCCGGCTACCTGTCCACGCCCAAGGCGATCCATCAGTCGCTTGAGGAGTACAACAAGGCGAACACCCCGGTCTCAAACGACCCCAAATCCGCCAACTGGTGGCAGAACTTCCCGAAATACTCGGCGTCGCTGCTCAAGGCCATGTGGATGGACGACGACCCGGCGGTCTCCTTCAACTACCTGCCCAAGCTCGATTCCGCCTCGGCAGCCGAATACTCCTGGCTGACCATCTTCGACAAGATGGACAAGGGACAGTTCAAGGGGCTCTTGGCCTGGGGCATGAACCCCGCCTGCTCGGGCGCCAACTCCAACAAAACCCGCCAG
The DNA here is from genome assembly GCF_000176915.2 of Pseudodesulfovibrio aespoeensis Aspo-2. Taxonomy (NCBI): domain Bacteria; kingdom Pseudomonadati; phylum Thermodesulfobacteriota; class Desulfovibrionia; order Desulfovibrionales; family Desulfovibrionaceae; genus Pseudodesulfovibrio; species Pseudodesulfovibrio aespoeensis. The sequence continues at coordinate 180,162 of NC_014844.1, read as the reverse complement.
GCGCTGACCAAGCTCGACTGGATGGTGAACGTCAACATCTTCCCCAACGAGACCGGCTGGTTCTGGGAAGGCCCAGGTATGGATCCCGCAAAGATCAAGACCGAGGTCTTCTTCCTGCCCTGCGCCGTGTCCATCGAGAAGGAAGGCTCCATCAGCAACTCGGGCCGCTGGATGCAGTGGCGCTACAAAGGTCCAGACACGCCCAACGGCCAAAAGCCGGATGGCGACCTGATGTACGAACTGATGCATGAGATCCAGGCCCTGTACAAGAAGGATGGGGGCGTCTACCCCGAGCCCATTCTCCGGCTCAACTGGGACGCCATCGCCACCAACGGCGTGTTCGACCCGCACAAGACCGCCAAGCTGATCAACGGCCACTTCACCCGCGACGTGGATATCAAGGGCACGGTCTACAAAAAAGGCGAGCAGGTGCCGAGTTTTGCCATGCTCCAGGCCGACGGCTCCACCTGTTCGGGCAACTGGCTGTACTGCAACTCCTACACCGACAAGGGCAACATGGCCGCACGCCGCAGCCTGGCCCAGACCCCGGAACAGGAGCGGATCGGGCTGTACCCGAACTTCTCTTGGTGCTGGCCGGTCAACCGGCGCATCCTGTACAACAGGGCGTCCGTGGACCTTCAGGGCAAGCCCTGGAACCCTGACAAGGCCGTTATCGCCTGGGAGGGCCCAGACAAAAAATGGGTCGGCGATGTCCCGGACGGCGGCTGGGCTCCCGGCGACAAGCACGCCTTCATCATGCGCAAGCACGGCTTTGGTCAGCTCTATGGCCCTGGCCGCGATGACGGGCCGCTGCCGGAATACTACGAACCGCTGGAATGCCCGGTGAACACCCATCCGTTCTCCGGCACCCTGCACAACCCCACGGCCCTTTCCTACGCTGACGAGGACAAGGCCGTGTGCGATCCCAGGTTCCCCTTTGTGGGCACCACCTATCGCGTCACCGAACACTGGCAGACCGGTCTCATGACCCGCAACCAGGAATGGCTGGTGGAGATGGAGCCCCAGATCTTCGTGGAAATGAGCGAAGAACTGGCCGCCCTCAGGGGCATCAAGAACGGCGAGAAGGTCATCGTCGAGAGCGTGCGCGGCTCGCTCTGGGCCAAGGCCATGGTCACCAAGCGGTTCAAGCCCTTCGACGTCCAGGGAACGGTCATCCATCAGGTGGGCCTGCCTTGGCACTACGGCTGGACATGGCCCAAGGACGGCGGCGATTCGGCCAACCTCCTGACCCCGTCCGTCGGTGATCCCAATACCGGCATCCCTGAAACCAAGGCCTTCATGGTCAACGTCCGCAAGGCGTAAAGGAGGAATGAAATGAGTAAGACCTTCTTCATCGACCTGACCAAGTGTACGGCCTGCCGTGGTTGCCAGGTTGCCTGCAAACAGTGGAAAAAGCTCCCCGCCGAGAAGACCGAGAACTGGGGATCACGCCAGAACCCCAAGGATCTCTCCGGGAAAACCCTCAAACTGGTCCGGTTCAACGAGCTTGAGACCAACGGCAAAATGGAGTGGCTGTTCTTCCCCGAACAGTGCCGCCACTGCATTGAGCCGCCCTGCCTGGACGCCATGACCGTGCCCGGTTCCATCGTCCACGACCAGGAGACCGGGGCCGTGGTCTACACCAGCCTCACGGCCAAGGAGCCCAACAAGGACGCCTTTGCCATGTCCTGTCCCTACAACATCCCGCGCGTCAACGCAGAGACCGGGATGGTGGTCAAGTGCGACATGTGCAACGACCGCGTCAAGATGGGCATGCTGCCCGCCTGCGTGCTGACCTGTCCCACGGGCGCCATGAACTTCGGCAATCGCGACGACATGCTCGAACTGGCCGAAAAGAACCTTGAAGCGGCCCAGAAGAGATACCCGAACGCCGAACTGGTTGATGTGGACATGGTCCGGGTCATCTATCTGATCCAGACCAAGGCAAGCAGCTACTACGAGTATCTGGAGGCCGACGCCTCGTCCATCCAGAAGGGCCCCATGAGCAGGAAGCAGTTCCTGGCCAAGCTCGCCGCGCCGCTGAAGCGCATGAACAGCTAAACAACACAATCCCCCCGGCGCGGACCAATGGCCCGCGCCGGGGGATCACCAATTTTACAGGCAGAACACCTCCGTAAGCCTGCCGTATCGGACCTGCGGCAACGCGGCACACGGAGAATTCCGGGCCCCGGCCATTGCTATTGTGCCGGGGCCCATTATACTTATGAAAAGGCAACACAGCCCCCCCCCAGGCCGGACCCGCCGCTTTGCGCCGCCAGGGAGTCAGGCCCCAACCGCAACAGGACACGAGGACCGGATGACAATGCGAATTTCCCTGCTCGCGGCCATGATCCTGCTGGTCATGACGGCCACAGTCGCAGCCCAATCCCCCAAGACTTTTCCCGATCTGACGCTCACCGGCCCGCTGACAGACGCCCAAAAGACCTATCTCGGCGTGGACACCAACCCCTTCAGGCTCTCGGAAATCAAGGCCGACATCCTGTTCATCGAGGGCTACAGCATGTACTGCCCCATCTGCCAGCAGGACGCCCCGGCCCTCAATGAGCTATTCCAACGCCTCGGCAAAGCCGACCCGGAGGGCAGAATCCGCGTCATCGGCCTTGCCCTCGGCAACACGGAATTCGAGACCACTTTCTACCAGGACAAATTCAACGTGCCCTTCCCCCTGTTCAAGGACGAGGATTACGCCATCCACAAGGCCCTGGGCGAGCCGGTCGCGCCCACCTACTACATCGTCAGGACCAGCGGCCCTGCACCGGAACTGCTCTACGAGGCCGAGGGGGAGCTTGCCAAGGACATCTTTGAAACCATCATGACCCTGGCCAAGGCCAGATAGGGAGGACAGGCCATGCACACTCGTTTCGCCGACCGGATTCTCGTGGCGGCCCTGGCCTCTCTGGCCCTGACCCTGGCGCTGCACGGCCCGGCCCTGGGCGACCCTGCGCGCGGCCCGGCCAAGCCCATGGACAGCGTGCTCCGGGTGGCCGTGGGCGAGATGGCCCCGGATTTCACCCTGCCAGACCTGGCGGGCACGCCCGTGCGCCTGCGCGATTTTCGCGCCAGGAAAAACGTGGTCCTCTCCTTCGTGCCCGCGGCCTGGACGCCGGTCTGCTCGGACCAATGGCCGGGCTACAATCTGATAACGGATATCCTTGAGGAACACGACGCCGTGCTCCTTGGCATCACCGTGGACAACACCCCGAGCCAGCGCGCCTGGGTCGAGGCCATGGGCGGGCTGAGGTTCACGGTCCTCTCGGATTTCTGGCCCCACGGCGCAGTGGCCGACACATACGGCATCCTGCGCTCCAGCGGCGAGGCCGAACGCGCCCTGTTCGTCATCGACAAGCAGGGCGTGCTTCGCTTCATCGAGGTCCACGACATCAACACCCGGCCCGACCTCGGTCTGCTGGTCCGGGAGGTGGAAAAACTCGACTGACAGGCACCCGGCTCCGCAATCCGGCATCGCCAAACGATTGATCCGGCGGCCACATGGTGTGGCCGCCGGATCAATCGTTTGGTCCCGTGTCCCGGTCGGCTAGGCGCTACGGCTGCCCGGCGTGTCCAGCGCGTCCGCCTGGGAGTCGAACAATTCGGCCAGCCGGGTGATGCCCACGGACTCGAAGACCGCCCGGAAGTTGTCCGAGAGCCCGGCCAGGATCACGCGCACGTCCGCGTCGCGGCACTGCCTGAGCAGGGTGGTCAGCCCGGTGATGCCCGCGCCGTTGATGGACGAATTCTCGTCAAAGTCCATGAGGATGACCCTCCTGCCGAGCCGTCTGGCCTCGGCCAGCCTCTCGGCCAGATGGGGCACGGTGTTGCCCGTGATGTTGCCACGTACGCGGATGATGACCGCGTCGCCCCGCTCCTCCAGACCGATCTGCTCCATCTCGCTCTTGGCAATGGCCAGCCGCTCCCCGGCACGCGACAGGGCCAGCTCCAGCGCCTCACGCCGCAGCGGCTTGTTGATGAAGTCCGTGGCGTCGAGGTTCAGGGCCTGGATGGCCAGGTCCATGTCGCCGTGGCCGGTGATGACCACCACCTCGGCCATGGGGTTGATCTTCTTGATTTCCTTGAGCACCTCAATGCCGTCCATGACCGGCATCTTGATATCGGTCAGCACCAGCGGCGGATGATGTTCCTTGAACAGGTTCAGCCCCTCCAGCCCGTTTTCCGCGGTGATGACCTCGTAATTCAGGGCCGAGAGCAGCAGGGTGAACATCTTGAGCGTTGGCCGCTCGTCGTCTATGACCAGTATCGTTTCTTTCACGGTTTTGTCCCTCATTGTCTGGAGCCTCCCCGGGCCACTGCGGCCGGGAACTGCATGCGAAAGACCGAGCCTTTGCCCTTTTCACTGCGAATGCGGATATCTCCCCCGTAGTCCTTGACGATGCCATAGGTGATGGCCAGCCCAAGGCCCATGCCCTGGCCTGCCTCCTTGGTGGTGAAGAAAGGCTCGAAAATCTTCTCGCGATCCTCCTCGTCAATGCCTGAGCCGGTGTCCTCCACCTCGATAAACACCGATGCCCCCTCGGCCCCGGAACGGATGGAGATGCGCCGATCCGAGCCCTCGTCATGGGGCGACGATTTGTCGTTGATGGCATCGCGGGCATTGGCCACCAGGTTGAACACCACCTGCTGCAACCGGTTGGAGTGGGCCATGACCGGTGCCAGCCCCTCTGTCAGCTCCAGATCAAAGCTGATGTTGTCCAGCTCGAACTGCCGCCTGAGCATGGAGAGCACGGCCCGCACCGGCTGGTTGAGGTCCACCCGCTCTTCCATGAAATCCGACTTGCGCCCGAACGAGCGCAGGGTGTTGATGATCTCCGCGGCCCGGTCCACCTGGATGGAGATTTCGCGCACCACCTCCATGAAATGCTCCTTGGGCACGTCGGCGTTCTCCTCGCCCATGAGGCACAGGAAGTCGCTGCCCATCTTGATGGCGTTGAGCGGCTGGTTGATCTCGTGGGCCACGCCCGCGCTCATCTCGCCCAGGGACTTCATCTTGCTCGCCTGGATCAGCTGGGCGTCCTTCTCGATCATCTCGGTGATGTCCGTGACCGCGATGATGATGGCGTGATGGCCCCGGTAGGAGATGGGGCAGGCGTGCATGTTGACGAAAAACGGCTCGTTGTCACGCTTGTAGTGGATCTGCTTGGGAAAATACACGCATCCCCCGCCACCATCGACAAAGAAGTTCACGCACTTCTCGTTGTGATCAGGCCCAAGCTCGACAAAGCGCATGCCGTGCAGGGCCGCCCTCGAATAGCCGTAGAGTTCCACGGCGCGGGGGTTGGCGTCGCGAATCTCCCCGGTCTCGCAATCGACCACGAAGATCGGGTCCGGACCGGAGTCGAACAGGGAGCGGTACTTCTCCTCGGACTCGCGCAGGCGGCGACGATAGAGCTTGATGGACCAGACCATGTTCCTGAAGGAGTCGGCCAGTTGGACCACCTCGTCGCCCTCGTGCTTGCGATAGAAGGTGCAACTGGCGCACTTGCGGTACTCCCCGCCGGGGCTGGCCGTGCTGCGGGCCTGATCGAAATGCCAGCACGGCAGGTCCGTGTTGGTGAAGGCCGGGCACCTCGAGGCGTCCCAGTCCTCGTCCGGGCCGAGCTTGAGCGGGATGTCGAAGTTGCCCCGGCTGATCTCGTCGGACAGGCGCGTCAGGTCTGACACAGGACGGGTGATGTAGCGCGTCAGCCACGAGCTGAGAAAGATGGTGATGGCGATGACACCGGAAATGAAGCCGAGAAAGGCCACGCGCAGCTTGCCCACCAGGGCGTCGATGTGGCTCTTGTTCAGGCCCACATGGACCGTGCCGATGCGGTACAGCCCCTCGTTGATGGCCGCAGCCAGATCAAAGACCGGCTCGCCGTCCAGGTACACGAGCTTGATGGAGTCCTGCGCCCCGGCGGGCAGCCGGTTGGTCAGCAGGTTTTCCGGCAGCGGCCTGGTCAGGGTATGGGCCAGTATCTCGCCCGCCTGATTCTCGATGAAGATGTACGAGACCAGATACTTGCGCTGGTGCAGCCGGGTCTCGTCAAAGATCAGGGCCAGGAGCTGGGGCACGTTGTTGTCCAGGATGTGCGAGCCGCCGCGCTCGGCCACGGAATAGGCGATGGCCTCGCCGCGCATCTCCAGCTCGTGGGTGAGCGAGCTGACCAGGATGTAGCGGGCCACAAAAGCGATGGCCACACTGATGAACAAGACGGCCACGAGCATGGAAAACAGGATCTTCTCGCGCAACCCCAGCCTGGAAAACCGGAAGGCGACTCGCTGGCTGATGTTCATTGCTCACCTCCGGGCCTTCTGACCAGGGCCTGCCAATCGACCAGGGGCACGAAGCGCCCTCCCTCAAGCCGGGTGAAATAGACTTTTTCCAGCCCCTGCCTGTCGTCCGGGCCATAGGTGATGGACAGCCCCGGCCCAAGCTCGTAGTCGCGGATGGATTCGATGGCCGCGATGAGGCCCTGACGGGTCAGGTCGCGCCCGGCCCGCTCCAGCCCCTCGACCATGATCCGGGCGTTGAGGAACCCCTCAAGCCCGACAAAGCTCGGCGTGTCGTCGGGAAAATACCGGGCCAGCAGCCGCACATACTGGGACGCCACATCGTCCGCCCCGTCCGCCCCGGCCACTGGCTGGGGCACCACCTGGGACATGAGCACCACAGGCGACACGTCCGGGCCGACCCGGCGCGCCAGCTCCTCGGCGCCCACAAAGGAGACGTTGTAAAAGATGGGGTCGTACTCGGCGGCCAGGGCCACGGAGATGAACCGGGCGCAGGCGTCGTAGGTGCCGATCATGACCACGGCCTCGGCCCCGGTGACCCTGATCTTCTCCATGCCCTCGGCCACGCTCTGCGTGCCCCGGATGTACGAGCTGCGGGCCACGGGTTCGAGATCATACTCCTTGAGGGCCAGCTCGGTGCCGATGAGCCCGTCAAACCCGTAGGCGTCGTATTGGTAGAAGACCGCGATGCGGGAAATGCCCAGATCCTCCACCAGATGCCGCACGGCGGTCTCGGTCTCCTGATAGTAGGAGGCGCGGATGTTGACCACATAGGGGTTGAACGGCTCACGCAGGGCGTTGGCCCCGGTGAACATGCCCACCAGGGGGATGGCCGCCTCCTCCACCAGAGGCAGCACCTTGACCGTGGTCGGCGTGCCCACATAGCAGAACAGGGCAAAGACATCGCCGGAAATGATCAGCTCCTGGGTATTGGAGAGGCAGCGGGGCGGATCGTAGGAGTCGTCATAGGAGATGATGCGTATCTTGCGGCCATGAACGCCGCCGCCCTCATTGACAAAGCGGATGTACGCCTCGGCCCCGCGCAGGGTCTGGGTGCCCAGATACCCGGCGTGGCCTGTCAGGGCCAGCGACGAGCCGAGCCGTATCTCGTCCTTGGAAACGCCGGGCGTCTCGCTGCGCGCGGGATCGGATTCGCCCGTGGAGTCGCAACCAGCCACGCCCATGAGAAACACGATAAGCACGAAGGTCCACAACGGTTTGCCCATGGTCAGACTCCGGGGGTTTGTGCATTTCCCTTTTTCGGGACACACCTGTTTCGTCACTACTGGCGCCAATGCAAAAACACAAGACAATCCCATTTGCCCACGATTCAGACCCAACTGCCTCCCCGCGCCTGCCGGGCCGACCTGAGGCCGGCCCGCATGTCCCGCATGATTCCCTGCGGCGACAATGCCTCAAGACTAGCCAAAACGGCAAGTTGCGGATATATGGATTGAAGCCCGTCCAAGCCCCGTCTGGAACCGACGCGCCTTACCCCGGCTGCCTGCCGGAGAGCGGACCGCCAAACAGAATCACACAGGAGGAAAACATATGCTGGTGAAGAACTGGATGACCGAGAACGTGGTGACCATCACCCCGGAGCGGTCCATGATGAAGGCGTCCAAGCTGATGAAGGACCACGGCATCAGCCGGTTGCCCGTGGTGGACGAATCGGGCCGGATCGCGGGCATCGTCTCGGACCGCGATATCAAGGACGCCTCGCCGTCCAAGGCCACGACTCTGGACATGCACGAGTTGTACTACCTGCTCTCCGAGGTCAAGATCAAAGACATCATGACCAAGAAGGTGACCACCATCCGCGACGACGAGACCGTGGAAAAGGCCGCCGTGCTCATGCTCGAAGGCAATTTCGGCGGCCTGCCCGTGGTGGACGGCGACGGCAAGGTGGTGGGCATCATCACCGACACCGACATCTTCAAGGTGCTGGTCGAAATATCCGGCGTCTACGAGGGCGGCGTCCAGGTCTGCCTGCAAATCTCCACCGGCCCCGGCAGCCTTGCCCCGGTCCTCGACTATCTCAAGGAGAACGGCGCGCGGATCATGTCGGTCATGACCCACAACGTGCCCGAGGATGTCGGCTTCAAGCACGTCTACATCCGCATGCGCGACATGGAAAAACCCGACCTCAAGCGGATCAAGGCCGGGATGGAGGAGAAGTTCGACGTGGTCTACTGGGTCACCGACCCGGTCCACCGCGTGGTCTAACCCCTTTCGCCAGACACGTCACCGGGGCTGCTGGAATCTCCTGCAGCCCCCTTTTTTTGCGGAGCACGCCTTGCTTACCGATAACCTTGCGAACTTATAAAAATCTAATTTAATTCAATTAACAAATGACGACAGCGGTGGGCTCAAGGCTAACACTTAGGAGCTACCCACGCCGCCGGCCAGTGCGGCCAGGGGATGCGCCCGTCGTCGAGCCGCGCGGCAGCCTCGTCGGTTCCGGGTCGGCCTCTGAAGATACGGGCCGACCTCTTAAGCTACGAACCGAGTTGACCGATGAGAGGGGAGACCAGCACAGCACAAGGAGCCAATATGGGAAGCATCGTGGCCCTGGACGCCTTCAGGGAGTCCGTGGCAAAGACCCGCAGCCAGCCGGAGAGGCCCGCGCGGCCAAATATTTCCGGGGCCGAAATCTGGGGCCGTGACTACCGCGAGGTGGAGGCCATCGTTTACGGCCTGCTCACGGTGCGCAATCTGGCCGCCCACCACATGGCCGGGTTCGACCCGCTGTTTGACACCCTGTGCCTGGACGGCCTCGAGGCCGCCTATGCCATCGACACCCACGGCCCGGACCAGCTCAAGGCCACCCTCCGGCCCGTCAAGCAGTGGCTCCTGGACGCCATGACCGAGGACAACAAGCGCGACATGGCCTGGGCACTGGTCATCATCGACCTCATCGAGAAATCACCGACCAAAGCGCGTCGATAACTGCTGAACAGGCAATTAGCTTAATTCATTGTTTTTTACGCTGCCGATTATTGCGGCGTTCCCTGCCGCATTCGGATGTCTGCCCGGCGGCGGCCCGCGGTGCCTGCCCAGGCGGGCCTTCACGCCCTGGCCGTGTTCCGAGCCTTGGGCCTGCCGTTTACCAGCCGGATTGCACCCTTCCCCGAAATTCCTGTCGCGCCAGGGCCCGGTCTGCCGTATTGGTGGAGCATGAACGCGCCATCCGGCTCCGGGCCCGGCCCCACCATCCTGCTCTCGGCAGGCTGCCTCTTCCACCTCCCGCTCAAGCGCATCGCGAGCATCGGGCGGGACGCAGGATTCGTGGGCATGGAGCTGATCATGAACTCGCCCAAGCTCGTGCCCGGCCCGGAGCTCGAACGTATCAGCGAGGTGCTGCCCATCATGAGCCTGCACGCGCCGTTTCGCGACTGGGCGGCCTGGGGCGGCCACCTCGGCTCGTGGAAGGCGACCACGGCCCTGGCCAACTCCCTGCCCCACGCCGACCACATCACCATGCACCCGCCCGGCTCAAAGCTGGCCAACATGATCACCAACCGCTGGTTCGAAAAGGCGTGCGATCTGCCCCTGCTCCTCGACGCCAGGGGCCGCATCCGCTTCTCCCTTGAGAACATGCCCTGGGCCGAGGGCTCGCCCTTTTCGCGCGATCCCCTGGACAAGCTCCTGGACCAGTGCCGCGACCGCAACGTCGGGTTGACCTTCGATGTCTGCCACATGGGCGTTTCTGGACGCAACGTCATGGATTCCATCGCAAAAGTTCCAATGGACATGCTCTACAACGTCCACTACTCGGACGCCAGGGGCCACACCGAGCACCTGACGCCGGGCAAGGGGTGTCTGCCCCTTGCCGACTTTCTGCGCCATCTTGGCAGCCGGGGCTACTCGCGCTATGTGACTTTGGAACTCGAACCAGCGGCCTTTCCCGACGACATCGACGGTACGGTCGCCCTGCTCGCCACCCTCCGCCAGGACATGGAACGCCACCTGGCCAGCACCCCGGAGTGAACGCATGCCGCGCAACTATCTCGAAAAGGTCTGCTGCCCGGACCAGAAAGTAAACCCGCTCTTCGCCTTCCTCGGCATCGAGGTCGAGGCGCTCCAGCCCGAACGGGCCAGGCTGCGCCTGCACGCCAAGCCCGATATGATCCAGGGGGCCGGGATGGTCGCCGGGGGAGTCCTGGCCACCCTGCTCGACGAGGCCATGGCCCATGCCGTGCTGGCAGGCAACGCCCCGCGCGAAAAGACCACCACCGTGGACATGAACGTCAGCTACCTGCGCCCGGTGGCCGTCGATACCGTCCTGATCTGCGAGGCCCGCGTGATCAAACGCGGCAAGCGCGTCGCCTTTGCCGAGGCCGTGATCCGCGACCTGGGATCAAACCTCGAAAACCAGGCTGGCCCCGGACAGGAGGCGGCCAGGGCCACGGCCACCTTCCTGATGGTCTGATCCCCCGCGCAAAAGTCCCGCCGCCCGGTTGCCAACGGCCCGGACATGCTTATTCTCAGGGAACACACCCCGGAGGGAATCCCATGACCCAGACCACGCGAATCCTTGTCTGCCCCGGCTGCGGCGCGCTCAACCGCGTCCAGGCCGGGCGCGAATCCCAGGCCACCTGCGGCAAATGCAAGACCACCGTGTTCGACACCCACCCCCTGGAACTGGTGGGCGCGACCTTTGACCGGCACATCGCCAAGAACGACGGGCCCGTGCTCGTGGATTTCTACTCCCCAACCTGCGGCCCGTGCCTGATGATGGTCCCGCAGTTCGAGGCCGCAGCCAAGGCGCTCCACCCCGCCGTGCGGCTGGCCAAGATCGACACCTCGCAGGAGCAAGGAGTGGCCGCGCGCTTCGGCATCCATGCCGTGCCCACCCTGATCCTGTTCCGCGCCGGACGCGAGATCGCCCGCCAGCCCGGAGCCATGAACGCCCGCGACATCGAGGCCTGGGTGCGGCAGAACCTCTAGGCACCCCTGCTTCCCCAGCCGTGTCAGCGCCGGGTTTCTCTTTGGCCGCGCCTCGTGCTATGGGTCGACCAAGGAGGAGCCCGTGTCCAACCACGCGATGGAGAACGCCGCCACCATCCTGAAAAACGCCCGCTGCGCCATCGCCTTCACCGGCGCAGGCATCTCCGTGGAATCCGGCATCCCGCCCTTTCGCGGGCCGGGCGGCGTGTGGTCCAAACACGACCCGGACAAATTCGAAAAGACGTATTTCCAACGCCATCCGCAGGAAGTCTGGCCCCTGCTCAAGGAAATTTTCTTCGACACCTTGGGCCGCGCCCGGCCCAATCCGGCCCATCTCGCCCTGGCCAAACTGGAAGAGGCGGGCAGACTGGCCGCAATCATCACCCAGAATATCGACGGTCTGCATCAGGCAGCAGGCAGCAAAACCGTCTACGAATACCACGGCTCCACCCGGCGGATGGAGTGCCTCGACTGCGGGGCGTTCTTTGACTCCGCCTCCATCCCGCTCGACCGGCTGCCGCCGCCCTGCCCCGCCTGCGGCGGGCTGCTCAAGCCGGACTTCGTGTTCTTCTCCGAACCCATCCCCTTTGAGGTCCACCAGGCGGCCACGAATTTGGCCCGGCAGAGCGATGTCTGCCTCATCGTGGGCACGGGCGGGGAGGTCATGCCAGCCGGGCGGATACCGCATGAGGTCAGGAACGCCGGGGGCAAGGTGGTGGAGATCAATTTGTATGAGACACGGTATTCGTATGGGTTCAGTGATGTTTTTTTGCAGGGCAGGGCAGGGGTGCTGGTGCCGGAGCTGGTGGGGATGGTGATGGGGAGGGGGTGAGCAGGGAGGGGGAGGAAGAGAAGAGGGGGAGGGATAAGGAAGCCGCCTTCGGCGGACTGGGGCGTTGGGTGAGGATTTCGCTCCTCCGTCGCGACTTACTTTTGGGCCAAAGCGGCCAAAAGTAAGCAAAAACCGCTTTTGAAGACGTGTGATCGGGTCTCCCGCGTCGGGTACCAGTAACATCGACCTGCTGGCGAAACAGTTGTCGGCGTCGAAGACTCCGCCTCCGCCGGGTTTCGCCGGGCCGCAGGCCGATGCAACTGGTGCCACGACGCTCCCGCCCATTGCAGGGCTGTCGAAGGGAGGGCGGGGAGGGCGGGGATGGGCAGGACATAAAGAAAAGATCAAAAGATTCTTCTGAATTTAACCCTGCCGCGTGAAACAGCGAGGGCCTGTCCATCCCGGAGGGTGGGCAGGCCCTCGCTGTTTCACGCGGCTCTTACCGCCGGAGGCTCGCTTGGGGTCCAGGGGCCTTAGGCCCTTGGCGGGTCCAGGGCAGCGCCCTGGCCGCCGGAGGCATTTATTCTGCGCTGCTGGCGGGTTGTCAGCCCATTTCGGGTTCGGTGCGCCAAGCGAAGAGGGGGTTGAGGGGTTTCATGTTGACAAAATCGACTCGTGCGGCTCCGAAGGCTCCTACAAAGGGTGGGTAGAGGCCGCAGTTGACGCATTGGGCGAGCCGTCCGGCCTTCCAGGTTTGCAGGGGGCCGGGCAGGACAGATTGGGCGGTGGTGGGTCGGAATCCGGTGGCGCGTTTGATCATGTCCTGGATTTCGCACCAGGTGTGCCAGGTGCCGGCGTCCAGGGTGGAGCCGGTGTTGCGCACGTTCATGGCATAGTAGAGGGAGTGCTTGTTGAGGAATCCGACGAGGACGCCTTTTTCGGCCACTCGGGCGGCCTCGGTCAGCATGGCGGCGGGGTCGTCGGAGAATTCGAGCGTGGCCCAGATGAGCGCATAGTCGAACTCGTTATCGGCGTAGGGGGTCAGTTCGCCGTTGCCCAGGTGGAGTTCGGCGCGGTTGCCGAGTCTTCTTCGCGCGGCCATGATCATTTCCGGGCTGTTATCCAGGCCGGTGACATCAAAGCCCATCTGGTAGAGCATTTCGAGGATCAGGCCGGTGCCGCAGCCCAGTTCGAGCAACTTGTGTCCGCGCCGGGGCCAGCCCGCGAGCACGGACTGGAGCAGCCGCGTCTCGCAATCAAGGGCGAACCGTCCTTCGGCCGTGTCGAACCATTGCTCGTAACGTTCCGGGTCCCAATCCATGCTTCCCTCCGGGTGTCGTGGCGTCCGGGCCTGAAAACAGAGCCAGGGTCACTCCCTGTGCGAGTATGACCTTCTTGCGGGGCGGTGTAAACAGTGGGCCGCGCGAATCGGCCCGGCGTCAGTCGATCTGGATGCGGTAGGCCTTGAGCTTGCGGTAGAGGGAGCTGCGTTCCAGGCCCACGGCCTTGGCGAGCTGGGTGATGTTGCCGTCGAACTCCCGGAGCTTGGCCTCGAGGAAACGGGCCTCGAACTGGGCGCGCGCCTCCTTGAGGTCGCTCGGCCCTTCAGCGATGAGGGTGTCGAGGCCGATTGCCCCGACCCCATCGTGGTCGTTGGGGTTCACATCGTGGAGGACAAGGGCGGGCCGGGCCGACTGGGCGGGCTTGAATTCCGGCGGCAGCCTGTCCGGGGTCACGGTTTCCCCGGCATACATGATGAACATGCGCTCGACGAAATTCTTGAGCTCGCGCACGTTGCCGGGCCAGGGGTAGACCCTGAGGGCGTCCATGGCCGCCGGGTCAAAGGCGATGGGCTTGAACCCGTGCTGGCGCACGAGCATGTCGATGAAATCGCTGATGAGCAGGGAGACGTCTTCGGTGCGTTCGCGCAGGGGCGGCAGTTCGAGGGGAAAGACCTTGAGCCGGTAGTAGAGGTCGTCGCGGAAGTTCCCGGACTCCATCTCACGCAGCAGATCCTTGTTGGTGGCGGCGATGACGCGCACGTCCACGGTGATGGTCTTGCGCCCGCCCACATGCTCGAAGGACTGCTCCTGAAGAATGCGCAGGATCTTGGCCTGGGTCTTCAGGCTCATGTCGCCAATTTCGTCGAGAAAGAGGATGCCGCCGTCGGCCAGCTCGAACTTGCCTGCCTGGGCCTTGTCCGCGCCGGTGAACGCGCCCTTCTCATGGCCGAAGAGTTCGCTCTCGATGAGTTCCTCGGGGATGGCCGCACAGTTGACGGCCACCAGGGGCTTGTCGCGGCGGCTCGACTGATTGTGAATGGACCGGGCCACGATCTCCTTGCCGGTGCCGTTTTCGCCGGTGATGAGCACCCAGGCATCGGTGGGGGCCACCCGCGAGATGACGCCGTTGAGGGACATGATGGCCTCGGACCTACCGGTGAGGACCACGGGCTGCTCCGAGGTGATGCGGGTCTTGAGGGCGAGGTTTTCCTGACGCAGGCGCGAGAATTCCAGGGCGTTTCGCGTGGCCACCACGACCTTTTCCAGGGACAGGGGCTTCTCGATGAAATCAAAGGCTCCCTTCTTGAGGGCCTTGACCGCGGTCTCGATGGTCCCGTGGCCGGAGATCATGATGACGGGCAGCCCCTCGTGGTCGCGCGAGAGGGTGTCGAGCACGGCAAGGCCGTCCATGCCGGGCAGCCAGATGTCGAGAAAGATCATGTCCGGCACATGGGCGCCGAGCAGTTCCAAGCCCTGCTCGCCGGATTCGGCCTCCATCACGTCATGCCCGTCGTCTTCAAGGATGCCGCGCAGGGAAAAGCGGATGCCCTCCTCGTCGTCAATGATCAGTATCTGCCCGCCCATCGATGCTCCTTGGGGTGAAATGGCCCGGCCAAACGACCCGCCGATTGCGCACCATAAGCCACTGCGCGATTTGATTCAAGGCGCATGACTACCATGCGCCACAGTCACGGCCCTACCCCAGCAGGTCCTTGAGCGCGCCCTCCAGCTCGGGGAACCGGAAGACGTACCCGGCCTCAACAAGCCTCCCCGGCAGGGCCAGCTGGCCGGAGAGCAACACCTCGTCGGCCATCTCGCCAAAAAGCAGACGCAGGGCAAAGGCCGGGACATTGAGCCGATATGGCCGGTTCAGGGTCTGACCAAGAACGCGGGCGAACCGCCTGAACCGGACCGGGTTCGGCGCAGTGAGATTATACGGACCCTGCGCTTGCAGGGTTTCCATGAGAAAACGGATCGCGCCCGCCTCGTCGGCCAGATGAATCCACGACGCGCCCTGAAAACCCGTGCCGGGCGGCCCGCCCATGTAATATCGAAACGGCGGCAGCATCCGGGCCAGCGCGCCGCCATGTCCCAGGACCATGCCCGTGCGCACGATCACCCGGCGCACGCCCATGGCCTCAAGCGCGACAGAGGACGCCTCCCAGGCCCGGCAGACCTCGGCCAGAAACCCAGAGCCGGACTCGGCTGTCTCATCGATCGGATTGTTGTCGCGCGGCCCATAATAGCCCACGGCGGACGCCTGCACAAAGGCCCCAGGCAGAACCCCGGCCTCCTGCACCGCCTGGACCAGCGCCCGCCCAGCATTGACCCGGCTCGAAACAATGCGCGCCTTGACCTCCCCGGTCCAACGCCCGGCAGCAATGTTCTCGCCCGCCAGATTGACGATAACCGTGTCCGGCCCAAGCAGGCTCGCCCAGTCGCCGCCCTCCCAGCGCATGCCGATGACCCCCGCCCCGAACACCTCGGCCACCTTGCCCGGCGAACGCGACAAGACCACGATCTCCCACCCCGCGCCCCGCAACTCGCCCACCAGCGCCTGCCCGATGAAGCCGGTCCCCCCGGCAATGATTGCCCGCATCGCTCAGTCCCCCTTTCCTGTCCACTCTCCAGACTCCGCAGCCATGATACCACGCCTTCCCCACACCCGCCACCGCGTTGACCCATTTATCATGTCGCCCCGCCAAAATGCCTCCGGCGGCAAGAGCCGCGTGAAACAGCGATGGCCTGCCCACCCTTTCGGGATGGACAAGCCATCGCTGTTTCACGCGGCAGGGGTTATTTTAAAAGAGTATCCTGATCTTGTCTTATGTCCTGCCCAGCCACACCAACCCCAACCTCCCTTCGCCAGCCCCGCAATGGGCGGGAGCGTCGAGGCACCAGTTGCGTCGGACCGCGACAGGGCGAAACCCGGCGGGAGCGGAGTCTTCGACCGCTCCCAACTGTTTCGCCAGCGGCCCGATGCTACTGGTGCCCGACGCGGGAGACCCGATCACAGACTCTTAAAAAGCGGTTTTTGCTTACTTTTGGCCGCTTTGGCCCAAAAGTAAGTCGCGACGGAGGAGCGAAATCCTCTGGCATTCCCCATCCCGCCGAAGGCGGCTTCCCTATCCTCTTCCCTCTTCCCTCTTTCCCCATCCCCAACCAGCTACGCATCCGGCAGCTCGACAATAAACACCGTCCCCTTGGGCGAATTCGGCTTGGCCCGCACCTGCCCCCGATGATCAGCCACTATGGACCGGACAATGGTCAGCCCCAGCCCGGTGCCGCCCTTCTTCTCGGTGTAATACGGCTCAAACATGCGCGAGGAATCCTTGGGCAATCCCGGCCCGTTGTCAGCCACGGTGATGGAGACCAACCCCGCACCCTTGTCATGGGCGGCCTTGACCTTCACCTGCCCGCCGCGCTGGCCGCGCAGGGCCTCTGCTGCATTGGTGAAGAGGTTGATGAGCACCTTGCGGATCGCCTCGCGATCAAAGGGAAATGCGTCAATGGGCGTGATGAATTCCAGACTCCAGTCGATCTTGCGGTGGGTGTTCTCAAACATGGCCGCCACCTCTTCAAGGACCGGGGTCAGAGTGTCCGGCCTGGGCTGGACCTCCGGGAGCTTGGCATAGGTGGAGAATTCGGTGACCATGTTCTGGAGCCGTTCCACCTGCTTGACGATGAGCTCGGTGCAGTCGTCAAAGACCTTTTCGTTCACCTCTTCGCCGTATTTGCGCTGGAGCCGCTGGGCCGAGAGCTTGATGGGCGTGAGCGGGTTCTTGATCTCGTGGGCGATGCGCCGGGCCACCTCGCGCCAGGCCGCAAGACGCTGGATCTTCTCCAGCTCGGTGATGTCTTCAAGCACGACCACATGCCCGGCCTCGCGCCCGCCCACGTTGTGCAGGGAAACCACGTTGACCAGGGCCTTGATATTGCGCCCGCGCACGGGCAGGTCTATTTGGCGCGCCCAGAGGGTGCCGGGGTTGGCGCTGACCGAGGAGAGCGCCTCGTTCATCATGTCCGCAAACTCGCCGGACAGGAGCGACTGCGGTTTTCTGCCGATGAGCATGGAGCCGGGCACGCCCAGGATGTGCTCGGCAGCGGTGTTGACCGTGCCGATGCGTCCTTCGGCGTTCATGGAGATGACACCCGAGGTGATGTTGTTGAGCACGGCCTCGATGTACTGGCCGCGCCGCTCAAGCTCCTGGTTCTGCTGGGCCAGGCGCACATTGGCCTGCTGCACGGACTTCTGGCTCTGCTCCAGGTCCTCGGCCATGCGGTTGAAGGACTGGACCAGGAACCCCAGTTCGTCGTCGGAGCGGTCTTCCAGGCGCACGGACAGGTCGCCGCGCGCGATGCGCTCGGTGCCTGCGGCCAGGGCCTGGACCGGGGCGGACAGCTCCTTGGCCAGCCGAAAGCCGAACCAGATGGCGCCAAGGATGATGAGCATGGCCATGACGCCCATGGTCAGGTACAGGTTCATCTTCCAGGGATATTTGCGGGTCTTGAGCTTCTTGTATTCGTCCAGGCCGCGCACGATCTGGTCGAGCCGGTGCATCAGCCCGTGGCCCACGGTCTCGCCGATGATCAGATAGCCCGAGCGGCCCTCGTCAACAGGCGTGACGCCCAGCACCAGATCACTGCCCGGCGTGGGCAGGATGGTGGTCCACGACCGCGGGTCGGCCTTGAGACTCTGCCAGTCGATCTTCTCCTTGATCTCCGGCCAGGCCTGGGTCCACTGGGCCGTGGCGTGGGTGTTCTGCTCCGCGCCCTCCGGGTTGATGACGCCCACGAGGCTCAGGTCGTATTCGCCAAACTTCTCGCTCAGGTAGTTGTCCATGGCCTTGCCGCCCCAGGCGAATCCGTTGCGCTTGATCTCGGCGATCATGTTGGCCCCGCGCCGCTCGAGCCGCTCCTGGGCCGATCCGTAAAAGGCCCGGCCCAGTTCGAGCGCCTGCTCCATGGACTCCTCCACCTGCCCCTTGAACCAGTAGTCCACCGAGGTCTGCACGAACTTGACCGAGACGAGGTAGATGAGCGCGGTGGGGATGATCGAGAGGGAGATGAAGGCCAGGACAAGCCGCGTGCGCAGCTTGGAGCCGAGCACCTTGCGGCGGCGCTCCAGCATCAGGCGCACGGCGTTGCGCGCCACGTAGAAGAGCATGGCCAGCAGCAGGACCACGTTGAGGATGAGCAGGTTGAGGATGAGGTAGTAGTCGCCGCTCAGGTACTTGAGCTCGGCCCAGGTCAGGCCGACGATGACCAGCAGAAAGACCAGGGCGATGACGTATTCCCGCTTGTGCCGTTTCCTATCGCTTCGGGTGGTCGGATTGATGCGGATGGGATCGGGAGTCATGGCGCGCCTAGTAGGTGAAATCCAGCTGGAAGGACGCGTCGGCCCCGGCATCCCAGGACCAGAAATAGATGAACCGCGACACCCCGTCCGGCGCGTCCGCCTCATTCATGGAGGTGTTGAGGATGAGGCTGTATTTTTGCCCGCGCTCAAGCATGTCCCACGGGCCAAGCGAGACCTCGATGGTCCCCCACCCCTCGCGGAGCAGGGTCTCGATGTCCTTGGCGCGCAGGGGGGTGGACCGGCCCGGCAGGGTCATAAGAAACTCGCCGGTCAGGGGATCGCTCGAAAGCACGCTCTCGAAGGATGACGAGGCCAGATGGCCGTCCAGCCAGTAGTCCCGGGCCTTGTAGAGGCTGACCGCGCAGCGCAGGGCGAGTTGCGCCCCGTCCTGCAGCTCGCCCTTGAGCATCACCTTTTCCACCACGGTCACGCCGAACCGGGCCGTGAGCATGCCGGAGACATTGGCGATGGAGGGTGCCATCAGGTTGATGGTCTGGGCGCGGGCCGCCAGGGGGGCCAGGAGCAGGACCAGGGCGGCCACGGCTCCAAGCAGGAGCGCATGGCTGGGCAGGCCCGCTGCCCGCGCCGGTATGAAGGCGGTGTTTTTCATATATGGCCGGTATGTATCAGCAGCGACAGCAAAGAACAAGCGGCTCCATGACCGCACAAACGCCCGGTCCGCAACGCCTGCCACGGAATGCCGAACTCCGCCCCACGGCACGCCTATGGCCTCCGGGCCGTCGCCACCTAGTCGTCAGGGAGAGGTGCCTCGGCTCGGCCCCGGCTGAAGACGATCCGCCAGGGGTCGTTGCGCACTGCGGCGTCGAGCTGCGGGGTCAGGGGCGTGAAGCTGGTGATGGCCCCGCCGTTGGTCGAGATGGTCACGAACACCTTCTGCCCCCGCTTGGGAGAGAAGTAGACCGTGCCCGGCGAGCGCGTCTGCCAGTTGTTTTCCATGGCCTTGCAGCCGCCCACAAAGGAATCCGGCGTAAAGGGCGTGACCGCGTACTCGTTCCTGAAGGTCACGCGCAGGAAGGTGCCGTCCGCGTTGGCCCCCATGCGCTGGACACTGGTCACCACCGCTATGCTCTTGATCTCCGACTCGCGGGCCATGCGGTCCAGATACGCCGTGTCCCCGGCCCGGCCCGGCCCCGCGCTCAGGAGCAGGCCCGCAACCAGCGCAAAAAACCAATTTTTTACAAAAAAATTCATGAATCCAAATATGTTGTTCTCAGGTTGATGGCAAATTGAAGGGCATGCTAGCCCAACCGCCGGACGTTGACAACCTCGGTTGGACGAAAATACGCCCGCCAGGGCACCGGGACATTAGTCTCCCCCGATGACCGGGTCGCGCTTCATGCTCAGGTTGATCCGCCCGCGCTTCTGGTCCAGGCCGATGACCGTGACCATCACCTCGCGTCCGGCGGCCACCACCTCGGAGGGGTCGCGCACGAACCGGTCCGCCAGCTGGCTGACATGGACCAGTCCGTCGCGGTGTACGCCCACGTCCACAAACGCGCCGAACTTGGTCACGTTGGTGACAATGCCCGGCAACCGCATGCCCTCACGCAGATCCTTGATGTCGCTGACGTTCTCGTCAAAGGCAAAGACGCTGAACCCGGCGCGAGGGTCGCGGCCTGGCCGGGCCAGCTCGGCCAGGATATCCCGCAGGGTGGGCAGGCCCACGTCCTCGGACACGTATTTTTCCGGGATGATGCGCTGCCGGGCCGCCTCGTCGCCGAGCAGATCGGCCACTGTTTGTCCAGCGTCGCGGGCCATGCGCTTGACCAGTTCGTACCGTTCGGGGTGGACCGCGCTGGCGTCGAGGGGATCGGAACCTCGCACACGCAGGAATCCTGCGGCCTGCTCGAACGCCTTGGGTCCGAGCCGCTTGACCTTGAGCAGCGCCCGGCGCGAAGGAAACGGCCCGTGCTCGTCGCGGTGGGCCACGATGTTGGCGGCCAGGACCGGGCCAAGGCCCGAGACATGGGAGAGCAGCTCCACGCTGGCCGTGTTCAGGTCCACGCCAATGGAGTTGACGCAACTGGCCACCACGTCGTCCAGGGCGCGCCTGAGCGCCGCCTGGTCCACGTCATGCTGGTACTGGCCCACGCCGATGGACTTGGGGTCGATCTTGACCAGCTCGGCCAGGGGGTCCATCAGCCTGCGCCCGATGGAGACCGCGCCGCGCACGGTCAGGTCCAGGTCCGGGAACTCCCGCCGGGCGACTTCGGACGCGGAATAGATGGACGCGCCCGACTCATTGACCAGGGCCACAGGCATGCCAAGGCCAAGACCGCGCACAAAGGCCTCGGTCTCGCGGCCCGCAGTGCCGTTGCCCACGGCCACGGCCTCGATTTCGTACCGGGCGCACAGGGTGCGCAGGGTGGCCCCGGCCTCGTCCTGCTGCTTTTTCGAGCCGACCACAAAAATGGTGGTGTGCTCCTTGAGCGCGCCCTGGGCGTCGAGCACGGCCAGCTTGGCCCCGGTGCGATAGCCAGGGTCCAGGGCCAGCACCCGTTTCTGGCCAAGGGGCGCGGCCAGCAGCAGCTCGCGCAGGTTTGCGGCGAACACGCGGATGGCCTCGCCATCGGCCCGCGCCTTGACCTCGGCGCGCACCTCGTTCTCGATGGACGGGCCGAGCAGCCGCTTGTAGCAATCGTCGAGCGCCGCGCCCACCTCGCGGGCGTCCGGGCGGACGTCAGGGTGTGCGCCGCGCAGGAGCGAGCGGCGCATCAGCCCCAGGGCCTCGTCCTCGGGCGGGCGCAGGGAGAGCTTGAGCATGCCCTCGCGCTCACCCCGGAACATGGCCAGGGCGCGGTGGCTCGGCACGGCGCTGAGCGGCTCATCCCAGTCAAACCAGTCGCGATAGGTGGCCCCGGCCTCTTCCTTTCCCTTGACCCCGCGCGAGCCGAACCGACCACGCTTGGCGAACAGGGCGCGCATGGCCTGACGCGCCTTGGGATTCTCGCTGACACGCTCGGCGATGATGTCGCGCGCCCCGGCCAGGGCGGCGACCACGTCGGGCACGAGCTTTTCAGGCGCAGCGTCATGGACAAGGTCGGGCGGGGTGACGAACTTCCGCGCCTCGGCCACGGGATCAATGCCGCGCTGGGCCATAAGGGCGTCGGCCAGCAGGGCCAGCCCGCGCTCCAGGGCCATGGCTCCCCGGGTGCGACGCTTGGGCCGGTGGGGCAGGTAGATGTCTTCGAGCCGCGCCTTGTCCGTGGCCGCCTCCAGCTCGCGGCGCAGGGCGTCGGTGAGCAGGTCGCGCTCGGCCAGGGAGGCGAGGATGGCCTCGCGCCGCTTGTCCAGCGCGGCCAGCTCCTCCAGCCGGTCGCGCACCGCGGCCACGGCCACCTCGTCCAGGGAGCCGGTGGCCTCCTTGCGGTAGCGGGCGATGAATGGGACCGTGCCGCCCTCGTCCAGGAGCCGGGCCACGGCAGCCACCCGCGCGGGCGGGATGGACAGCTCGGCCGCGATGGCCTGCACATGTTCCGGACGCGGGCCGACAGCGTCGTTCAAGGCGGAATCCTTGCCGGTCGATGCGGGGTCTGTGTGTGTCATGCAGGCAGGTGTGACCCCTCGCGGCCCCGGCGTCAAGGAAACTCCCTTTTCACCGGGTTCCGGCCACCCTGTACAATTGGCGCACAGACGGGTACATTGCCGCTCATGATGGTCAACGTGGAGCGATTGTCGCACAATTTCGGCCCGTACTGGGCGCTCAAGGACATCTCCTTCACCCTGGAGCGGGGGGAGTTCCTGTTCCTGACCGGCCACTCCGGGGCGGGCAAATCCACCCTGCTCAAGCTCCTCTACGGCGCGCTGCCCGTGCTCCGGGGCCGGGTCTCAGTGGCCGGGATGTCTCTCAACACCCTGAAGAAACGGCACATCCCGAAACTGCGGCGCAAGGTGGGCGTGGTCTTTCAGGACTTCAAGATCCTGCCCAACCGCACTGTCTTCGACAACGTGGCCATGGCCCTGGAGGTGCGCGGCATGCAGCGCGCCCATCTGGAGCGGCGCGTGCGGGCCGTGGTCCGCGCTCTGGGCCTTGAGGCCAAGAGCTATTCGCCGTGCGAGCGGCTCTCGGGCGGCGAGCAGCAGCGGGTGGCCATCGCCCGGTCCATGGTCGCCAACCCGGAGCTGATCCTGGCCGACGAACCCACGGGCAACCTCGATTTCGACCTGACCATGCACCTCATGGACATCTTCAAGCAGTTCCACACCTACGGCACCTCCATCATCATGGCCACCCACAGCCGCGAGGTGCTCGACTGCGTGCCCGAGGCGCGCATCCTCCACCTGCACGACGGGCGCATCATGGGCCAGGGGGAGCAGCCGCAGCCCGACGAGTCCTGCGCCTGCGGCGACGCCGTGTCCGAGGCCGGAGACGCCAGCCCGGACGACCTGTTCTCCCCTGCCGGGGGGCGGCCATGATCAGCCGCTTCCTGCGCCTGACCCTGCGCGGGGTGGCCGATTTCCGGCTCCATCCCGTGGCCCAGCTCCTGACCATGGTGGCCGTGGCCATGGTCACGCTGCTCACCGGCCTGATCCTCATGGGGCTGAACACGGTTAACCTCGAACTGGTCAAGAGCCGGGGCGAGGTGGAATTCCAGCTCTACTGGAAGCAGGGCGAGCCGTCCGACACCGTGAGCGCGGACTGGGACGCCATCGCGGCCATGGAGCATGTGGCCGAATTCACCAGCTTCACCCCTGAGGACGCCCTGACCGAGCTGGCCTCATCCCTGGGCGAGTCCGGCGATTTCTCCTGGCTGGCCGAGGAGAACCCCCTGCCCCACTCCGGGCTGGTCCGATTCTCTGTGCCGCCCGAGGCCCAGGACGAAGGGTGGGCCGCCCGGCTGCTGACGACCCTCAAGTCCCTGCCCGGCGTGGACAAGGTCAACTACACCCCGTTCCAGACCGATCTGGCCCAGGGATGGATGACCGTCTCACAGCTCTTCATCTGGCCCATCCTCGCCTTTCTCGCCCTGGTCATCTCGCTGGTGGTCCACAACACCATCAAGCTCTCCCTGCTCACGCGCATGGACGAGATCGAAATCCTCTCCCTGGTGGGCGCAAGCCCGGCCTATGTGCGCTGGCCGCTGCTCACCAGCGGATTTCTCCAGGGGCTGACCGGTGCAGCCGCAGGCCTTGGGCTGCTGGCCGGGGTCCACGTCCTGGCCGCCGACGCCCTCAACTTCCCGCCGTTCCTGATCCAGATCCCCTTCCTGCCCCTTGAGCAGATGCTCATGCTGGCCGCAGGCGTGACCCTGGTCGCCATGACCAGCAGCTGGGTGGCCGTCAAGTAACGCCGCCCCGCCCCCGTCAACCCTCCCTTTTGCCCCTGCAAGCCCCCTTTTCCACCCCGTTTCGCCCGCTTTCCATCAGGCCGAAAACCCCATGCTACGCTTCCCCGGATTCCCGGAAACGACTTTCGGGAACAAAACCCCGGAGGGAGCATGCATTCCACCTATTCCTATACATTGCGACATGATGCGCAGGGGCGCATCATCGAGAAAACCGAGACCGTCCAGGGAGCGCCCGCTGTCTGGACCTATGCCTACGACCATGCCGGACGGCTGGCCGAGGCCAAACTCAATGGCCGCTTCGTCTGCCAGTGCCGGTACGACAAACAGGGGTGCCGCAGCCACGACTGGTTTCCGCGCACCCATGGCAGCCAGATCCGCAATTTCAGCTACACCATGGCAAACCGCCTCCAGTCCGCCGGCAACAACGGCTACACCCATGACAAGCAGGGGATGCGCCTCCTCTGGAACCACGGCGGCAACTATACACGCTACGAGTACGCCACGGACCATCGGTTGCTCCGGGCCACCCGCGAATGGGACGGCACGGTCTTCGAGTTCGCCCACGACGACAACGGCCAGCGCGCGGCCAAGTTCCGGGACGGCACGCTGATCGAAGCGTACCACTGGCGCGACTTCATCCGTCTGGCCGCCTTCCACGACGGCACACACGAATTCGTCTTCGTCTACCGTAGCGATGAACGCACGCCCCACGCCATGCGCCGCGACGACGGCGCGGTCTTCACCCTGCACTACGACCAAGTCGGCTCCCTGCGCGTGGTTGCCGACCAGCGCGGCAACGTGATACAGGAAGTTCTGTATGATCCGTTCGGAGGAATCATTGAGGACACCTGCCCTGGCTTGAGAATCCCCATCGGCTTCGCAGGCGGCCTGCACGACCGGGATCTCGGCTTTGTCCGCTTCGGCTGGCGTGATTATGACACCTTCACCGGTCGCTGGACCGCACCCGACCCTCTGGGCGATAAGGGCGGAGACCCTGACTGGTACGGGTATTGTCTGGATGATCCCGTGAACGGGGTGGACCCGCTGGGGTTGCTAGTCTGGTTCCTGCCCTTTGTGGCGGGCATGGCCGGTGCCACAGCCATCGGGGCGACGGGGGCATACAGTGCTGCAAAGGTGGCCGATTGGCTTGGAGAAAAGGCTGGCAAGAACCACGGGAAGGATAAGCCCACGGCCACCGAGGGCGTCCATGATGCCATGGGCAAGGTAATCGGGATCAATTCCGGCATTGTCGGCGCAGCAGGTACGGCAAAGGCGGCTCCTGCGGCAGCGGCGGCAGCGATGCAGCATCCGGAGAAGCTGGCAGCGGGGTCGAAGGCGGCGGCGGATTTTGCCTCAAGCGCTCTTGTTGAAGGTCCGCCCGAGTCCTCTCCGGCGGGATACTGGGGAAGTGGTGTACGAAAAGCTTACGACGAGATAGAAGACTGGGGACAGAAAAGATGAGGGTAAAACTTTCGGAACTTGGAATCAGCGTGGCGTTCATCGTGGGAGGAGTGTTTGGCCTGCTAAATGGGGATATGCATCATTATGGGGTTCCAATCCTTTTCCCGCGAGTCTTTGCATGGGTTCTTATTTCTGTTGGAGTAGCTACGCCGTTATCGGCTTGGCTCTTGCGATCACCCTCACGCACCGAGAAGAAAGACAAATGACCAACCGCCCCGGCAGATTTCGAACTCCGGGGCGGTTTTAGTCTTGCATACTTCCGCGCCATGCAGCGCGACGACGGCCAAACCTTCACCCTGCACTACGACCAAATCGGCTCCCTGCGCGCTGTTGCCGACCAGCGCGGCAACGTGATACAGGAAACCCTGTACGACCCATTTGGCGGGATCATCGAGTCCACCAATCCGGCCCTGCGCATCCCGCTGGGCTTCGCGGGCGGGCTGCACGACCGATATCTCGGCTTCGTCCGCTTCGGCTGGCGGGATTACGATACCTTCACCGGCAGATGGACCGCGCCCGATCCCCTGGGCGATGCGGACGGCGATCCTGATTGGTATGGGTGTTGTCTGGGTGACCCCGTAAACGGGGTGGACCCGCCGCTCGCGCGAGGAACCCCCTACTTCACCTGACGGATGGACGCGCCGTGTTCGCGGTCGGGCCGCAGTTCAAAGATGTGCCGGGCCGCGTCGGCAAAGAGATCAAGCGGATGGTGGCTGATGACCAGGATCTGGAGGCCGAGGCGGGCCGCGATCTCGCTGATGAGTTGCATGAATCTGGGGATCAGGGCGGGGCGTATCCAGCAGTCCTGCTCGTCGAGCACCAGGAAGGGCCGGTGGGCCTCGGGCTGGAGCTGGGACAGTGCGATGAGCCGAAGGCCCACGGACAGGATGTTGCAGACCGAGCCGCCCTGGCCGGTCATGATGTCCTCCACCCGCTCGCCGTCGCCCTGGTTGTGGATCTCGAAATGGATCTGGAGCCGGTTGTTGCGCACCTCGCGCCGGGTGGCCACCACCCGGTCCTGGCCGAGAATCTCACGCACCGCATGGGTCAGGTTCAGTTCCACCTCGTCGAGCACCTGGCCGAACAGGGCCGTGGACAGCTCCTCCAGGGTGTCGCGGGCGCGCGGGGCCAGGGCCAGAAAATCGCGTACCCCGGCCAGCTCGGCGCGCACCCGGCCATGCTCGGCATGCCCGGTTTCAGCCAGGGCCGAGAGCCGGGCCAGCCGCTGCCGAGCCTCGCCAAGGTCGGGCATGGATTCAGCCCCGAAGAGCATCAGCCGTCCTGCTCCACACGGTTTTCCACTGCGGCAAGGTCAGCCTGAATCTGTTGGACATGCTCGCGGTAGGCCGCGACAACCCGCTCGTTTTCCTCGCGTTTTTTCTCAAGGAGTCCTTGCAGTGCCTCAGGGTCGCTGGTGCCGTATTCGGCCTGGGCCTGGGCCTTGAGCGCTTCGAGCTGGCTGGTCAGATGGGCGATGTCCTGCTCGGTGCGCACCCGCGTGTCGCGCAGCCGCTCGTAGTCGTTGCGAAGCTCGGCAAGCTCCTGTTCCAGTTCGACATCCCGCGTTGTGCCAGTCTTGTTGGGGTTGCTATTCGCCATGGGTGACCTCCTCGTAGAGTTCCCAGATGAGCGCCCCTTCCGGGGTCTCCCTGGACAAATTTTCCTGCAGAAACTGGCGCAACCCCATGCCCTCAAAGGTGCGCTTCCAGGCCAGCCGCTCCAGCCCTTTGATGAAATTGGACTGCCCCTCGGTCTCCTGGACTTCCGGCGGCAGCTCCTGATCCGGAAAGACCGCGTCAAAGGGCAGGTACGGCACTTCCCACCGCTCCAGCTCGACGCAGCCCGGCCTCCAGATGGCGGCCGCGGGTTGCCGGACCATGGAGCGGCGGGTGAAGGTCAGCCGGGTGATGTTGCCGGGATTGGCCCAGGTGGTCTGCCCCTGGCGCACCGTGGGCTGGGGCCGGTGGATGTGGCCGTTGATGATCCAGTCGATGCCGGGCAGCTCGCGGATGGCGTAGGCGCGGTCGTCGAACTCCGGGAACCGGATGTTGTGGTGGGTGAGCCAGACCACGGTTTGCGGATCGTCGGGCGAGCGCTCAAACCCTTTGGGCAGGGGCGCGCCGTCCGGGCTGGCGCAGACCAGGGCGCTGCCGGCGTCGGTTTCGAGAATGAACTGCGGCCCCTCCTCCTTCATCAGCCGGAGCACTCCGGCGGCCTCCAAGACCGCAATGGTCACGTCCTCGGTAAGGCGCGACTGGTACTTGTCGTGGTTGCCCACCAGCGCCCAGACCCTGCCCGGCCCGGTGCGCGAGCCGAAAAGGCGGATCAGCTCCACAAGCATCCTGTTGGAGTTGTCGCGGGGCCGATGGAAGAGGTCGCCCAGCAGCACCGGGACCATGCCGAGCTCGCGCGCCCGGTCCAGGCAGGCGGTCAGCTTGCTCATGATCTGCTCAAGATAGCCGTCGAGCCGCTGGCCCGGCGGAGTGTCCGCCAGATGCGGGTCGGCAACCAGGAAGAGCCCGTTGGCGCGGATGGTCTCAACGGCCATGGACATGCCCCCGATCAAGGAAGGAATCAGCGTCGATGCGCGCCCCGCAGGTGGGGCAGCCGCCCAGCTCGGCCAGCCGTGCTCCCAGGGTGTCCCTGACAGTCTGCAACCGGGTCTCCAACTCGGCCAGTTCACCCTCTGCGGCCTGTCGCAACCCGGTCAGGCGGCGCAGGTCGGCCAAGAGCGATCCCAGCCGCGCGTCCTGCTCCAGCCGGGGCGGCTCCGCAATGGTCCGCAACACGGCCTCCCGCCGGGCCACCCGCTTCAACCTGTAGCGGGCCGCGAGCATTTCATCAACAAGGGCAACGAGATAAGCAGAGTTTTCCATGGCCGTTGGCGTGAGCAGATCAGCCATGGCCCGGTTCCTGACCTCAGCCTTCCGCAAGCCAGCCGCCGTTTTTTGCAGACGCTCGCAGAGCTCGGCCAGCCGCCCGGTATCTTCGGAGAGAGGTGGCGCAGCCAGCGGGGCCAGGGTTGCGCGTGTCCGTCCAGCAGCTGCAAGGCGGTCGCTGGCACGGTCCATGTCCGCGACAAGGGCGCGCAAACCCGCAACCGGGCTGAGTTCCGGCACGCTCCCAAGAGTCTTGAGGATGGTTGCGGACCGGCCCAGGGCATCGCGCCCGGCCTCTGTGCGGCGAATATCCTTCATGTGCTGTTCAAGGATAGGCATGGCCCCTTGAAGTTGCTTTGCGGTGGCTTCCAGTTGGCGGGTTTCGCCCATGCGCAGGGTGATATCCGGCAACGCGGCCAGGGTGTCCAGCTCCGCCTCGATGCGGCGGGTTCGGGCCTCAAGCTCGCGCTCGCGCCGTTTGGCCTCGGTGGTCCGCGCCTTGAGGACGTTCTGCATGGCCAGCAGGTGGGCGCTTTCGGTGGACGCGGCAAAAAAAGCGGCCACATTGGAGTCAGGCCGGTTGAGCAAAAAGACCGGCTCGCGCTGGTTGCCCACGTGCACGTCGATGGGCTCGCCGGTTTCCAGCTCCACCAGATCGAGCCGCAGCAGGGCGCGCACCTCGTCGGGCACCTTGCCCTGGAGCTTCCAAAAGGGCTCCTCGGGTTCGCTGTTGCCGGGCAGGGTGATCTCGTAGCCCGCGCTGCGCTTCTTGCGAATCCAGACGACCTTGGCCCCGTCGTCCATCGTGAGCGTGACCCGCGCCTCTTTGGCGCCGTGGCGGATGCAGTGATTGGGCGCGGGATTGGTGGCCACGCAGCGAAGCGCCTCGACAATGGCGGACTTGCCGGTGTTGTTGGCCCCGGTCAACGCCGTGATCCCCGGCCCGAGTTCAAGCTCGGTCCGCTCGTGGGCCATGAAATTTTCAAGAATGATGGTGCGTATCATAGTGTCCAGGTCAAATCGCTCAACTCATCAAAATATTTGATAAAAGCTCTCTGTCTCACAAGCCTGGCGAGCAGGCGGTGGCAATGGTTCGAGTGCCAGACGCGAGGATCTGCATCTTCCGAAGCAACGACGCAATCGGGCCATTTACACCATCCCGAAGGGGGTTCAAAAATGTGTGAGTGCTAGGAGCAAGATTCAGGCAGGGCCGACGCTTACTCCTGGTACGCGAGGGTCTGCCTGGATCGCAGCGACGACGCAATCGCGCGTTTTTCAACCCCCTTCAGGGGTAGCGCGGTTTGGGGTGGCGTGTAAAGAACCAGGGGGCGGGGCCGAGAGCACGCATGGCCTCGTTATTGGCCTGCCAGCGCTCGGCCAGGGGGCCGGGCATCCCGTGATGGTCGCAAGGGAAGTCGGCGCACTGGAAACAGTAGTCGAGGCTGCGCTCGCGCACGCAGGCGGTCACGCCGCAGGACTTGAAGAGACACCCGGCCTCGCGGCAGCCGGTGCAGGAACCGGAAGCGAGATAGTCGAGGAGCCTGCGAAAGGCGGGATAGTCGCCAAAGACCGGATTCATGGCCGCGAACCGCTCGGCGTAGGCGGCGAAGTTGTCGCCCAGGGCGGCTTGCAGGGCGCGGGCGTTCTGCTGGATGGGTCCGCCGTCAAAGGCGAGGCAGGAGGAACAGAGCAGGCCGCAGGGCGCAAGCCGCGAGCGGACAAAGTCGGCTTCGGCAGGCAGGTGGCCGGAGTCGCGCAGCAGATCCAGGGCGGTGTCTACGGCCAGGACCACGAACTCGATGCAGCGTGACTTGACGTTCTGCTCCCTGAATTGTGCCTGTCCCTCGGGGGTGGCAAAGTCGCAGCCGGTCAGGTCATGGCAGTTGATGGAGCCGAAGGCCGTTCTGAACCGGTCCTGGAATTCCTGCGTCAGGGCGTAGGCCGGGTCGTGCTCGCCGCCCGGCGCGGGCCGCCCGGCAAAGAGGCCGATGCCCATGACCGCGCCGGACACCGCGCCGCACTGGCCGCAGGAGCGCGCCATGCCGCTGCAAAAGCCGGTGGCCATGGGCGTCAGGGGGCCGGGATCGCGGCCCCCCGCCTCGGCGATGAGCTTGAGGGCGATCTCGGCGCAATAGAGCGCGCCGCTGCCGAAAAGGTCTGCGACAACGGATTTCTGATGATCAAGCATGGGAATCCTCGCTTGGAGTGTGATGAGTGTCGGGTTCGCCCTGGGAACAAAGAAACGCACAAAACCCGATGGCCTCGTCGGTCAGCCGCGTCTGCCTGCCTGATCCAGAGTGCAGGATGAGCGGGGGCTCCACGCGCAGGCCGGGTTTGCCCGCCTTGACCGCCTCCACCAGGGCCATGCGCGCCTCCTGGTCCGACCTGCCGTAGACGAGGCGCAGCCGCTTGGGCGCGAGTCCGGCCTTGGAGAGCCCGTCCATGATCTCGGACAGCCGCTCGGGCAGATGGACAAAGGTGAACCGGCCCCGCGTCCGCAGGGCCACGGCAGCGCATTGGGCAAACAGGGCGAAATCCCCCCGGCTCTCAAACCGGGCAACAGCCCGGCTCTCGCCCTGGCTGACGCGTCCACAGCCAAGAGGCCGGTACGGCGGGTTGGCGACCACGAAATCCACCACCCGCTCGGACCGCCACTGGGCCACATCGGCCAGGGTGGCGGCGTAGCGGTCGGCGTAGTGAAGATTGACCGCGTTGAGCCCGGCCACGCGCACGCTTTCGGGATCGATATCCACCCCGGTCAGACGCAGATCAGGCTGGCGCAGGAGCAGGGCCAGGCCGACCACGCCGCAGCCGCAGCCGAGGTCGATGCCGACCTGCTCGCGTCCGGGCCGGGCAAAACAGGCCAGCAACAGCGAATCAAGGGAGAAACGGTAGCCTTCTTCGGGCTGGATCATGCCTCTGGGGAAGGCGTCGCGCCGGGCGAGGATGGCCTGGGTGTCGATTCGGGGCGCGGCAGGCGCGGTCATCCTTTTTTCCTTTTCAGACCGCGCCGGGCGCGCGAGCGGACCATGTCCACGAACAGGCGCGCCTCGTCCATGTCCAGGACCAGGGCCATGAACAGGTAGGCCGCCGCCCATACGGGCAGAAGCGCCAGCCACCACAGGCCCCACGAGGCAGAGAAATACGCGCCCACGCCCACGCCGAGGCTGAGGAGCAGAGTCTTGACCGACGCAACCAGCGGGACCAGGGACGCCTTGCGCTTGCGCGACAGATAGACGTGGAGCAGGACAAAATTGAGCATCGAGGAGAGACTGACGGCCAGGGCCAGCCCCACATGGGCCAGGGGGCGCATGAGCAGCAGCCCAAGGCCGATGTTGGCCGCAAGGCAGAGCACGGCGATCCGGACCGGGGTGCGGGTGTCCTCCAGGGCATAGAATCCGGCCACCAGCGGGCGCGCCAGGGCGATGAAGGGCAGGCCCACGGAATAAGCGATCAGGGCGCGGGAGGTGGCGGTCACAGCCTCGATGGTGAACGCCCCGCGCTCGAAGAGCAGGGAGATCATGGGCGCGGCCAGGGCGATGAGCCCGGCGGCGGACGGCAGGGCGATGAACAGGGTCAGCCCCAGGGAGAGGGACATGGCCGAGTCGTACTCGTCCATCTCGCCCCGCGCGGCCAGCCGGGCGAGGCTGGGCAGGGCCGCGGTGCTGATGGCGAGGCCGAACACCCCGAGCGGGAACTGGACCAGCCGGTCCGCATAATAGAGGTAGGAGACCGAGCCCACGGGCAGGAACGAGGCGAGCAGGGTGCCGAGCAGGATGTTGAGCTGGTAGACCGCCGCGCCGAACACGGTAGGCAGCATGAGCAGCCCCATGCGGGCCACGCCCTTGTTGCGCCACGACCAGGGGCCGCGCCAGGAAAACCCGATCGCGCGCAGGGCGGACTGCTGGGACAGCCATTGGCCGAACCCGCCGATGAGTACGCCGTAGGCCATGGAATAGGCCACGTTGAGCCCGGTCCAGTAGCCGAACAGGGCCGAGCCGATCATGACCACATTGAGCACCGAAGGAGCCATGGCCGGGGCCAGAAAACGGCCCTCCGCATTGAGCACGCCCATGCACAGGGCTACCCCGCAGATAAAGACCACATACGGGAAACAGATGCGCACCAGATCGACCGTGACGTCGAACAGCTCGGCATTGCGGGTGAACCCCGGCGCAATGGCAAGGGTCAGCGGCCCGGCCAGCAACTCGGCGGCAAGGGTGATTCCGCAGAGAATGACCGCCAGCCAGATCATGGCCGAACGGGCCATGGCCTGGGCCACCTCCTCGCCCTCCTCCTCGCGCAGCCGGGAGTAGACCGGGATGAAGGCCATGGTCAGCGACCCCTCGCCGAACAGCCGCCGCAGCAGGTTCGGGATGCGGAAGGCCACGAAAAAGGCATCGGCAAAGATCCCGGCCCCCAAGGCAAAGGCCATGATCATATCCCTAACAAACCCCAACACCCTGGAAACCAGGGTCGCGCCCGCCACCACGGCGGCGTTTCTGGCTATGTCCCTGCCGTGCCTGCTCACTGTTTTTCTCCGCCGCAAAGGCGTCGCGCTAACTGGTTGAAATCACGTTGACCACATTCTCTAGTCTTTTACTAGAGAAACTTTAATATTTCGATTTCGTTCGCTCTTCTTCTGATCTGGCTCGGGCATCGCCCGCTTGGAGCCCTGTGTACCGATTCTGTCAGAATACATCATAAACATTTAGAATCATACATCATGCCAGCATCGTCGGCCAATCTCGAAGAAACCTCCCAGCCAGCCTGCCCAGCCCCTGCCCTGCTCGACGACAGCGGCCTCTCCCCACCGGTCGCGGTCTGTGCAGCCCCTTTAGACCACAACGGACTTTCGCAGACGGTTGCGGTCTGCCGTCATGGCTCCGGCTGGCAGCGCGGGCAAAAGGTGGAGGTGCGCCCGGCCACCTTGACGGCAAACAGGATCGCCCCGCAGACCGCGCAGGGACTGCCCTTTCTGCCGTACACGGCAAAGCTGTTCTGAAAGGCCCCGGCATCGCCGCTGGCGTTGACATAGTCGCGGATGGAGCTGCCGTTCTCCGCAATGGCCTGGCGCAGCACGTCCTGAAGATGGGCGAACAATCGCTCTGCCCCGGCCCGGCCCAGCCGGTTGCCGCGCGTCTGCGGATGGATGCCCGCCCGGTGCAGGGATTCGTCTGCATAGATGTTGCCCACGCCTGCCACCACCGCCTGGTCGAGCAGGAGCGCCTTGATCCGCCCCGATCTCGACAAAACCCGCCCGGCCAGGGCCGCAGGGGGGGTGTCCAACGGTTCAGGCCCGACCCGGCACAGAAAATCCCACGTCTCCAACCCGCCCGGCGCAAAGGCGCGCACATACCCGAATCGGCGCATGTCGGCAAAGCAAAGGAGCGACCCGTCGTCCAATATGAACCGGGTCCGGTCATGGCGCTCCACAGGCCGCATGGGTCCATGGACCACGCGCCCGGTCATCTTCAGATGAAAGGCCAGGGTCGCGCCGTTGCCAAGCCCGATCAGCAGCACCTTGGCCCGGCGGCTCACCCGAACCACCCCGGCCCCGACCACCTTGGCCGCCAACGCAGCCCCGTCCTCACTCAACCGCGTGGGATCGACCGGCTCCACAGCCGCAATGACCCGCCCCACCAAAACGGCGTGCAGCCCACGGGCAATGACTTCAACCTCTGGCAACTCCGGCATGGCACCCTACGTACCCGATTTCCAATACGGAGAAAAGCGCGGAGGAGGGATGCCTCCGGCGGCCAGGGGGGAAACCTCTTGGAAGAGGTTTCCCCCCCTGGACCCCCCTTCCAGAACTTTGTGGCGCTCCGCCGCAAGGCGAGACTGGGGGAACAGAGCGGCGGAGAGCGGCGGAGAGGGCGTGGATGAGCGGAAAGGCAGAGCTTTTACAGAAAGTATGAACAAAAAGAAGCCTGCCTCGTGCGGACGCGCAGCCCCCTACGCCGCCATCAAGCCCTTGCTTGCCCTTCGCCCTTCCTGGCGGCGTAGACCCAAAAAGTTTGGGGCTGTACCAGATAACTAGCCCATATGTTTCTTAACCCACTGTTTCAGTTGCTTAAACTGTCTTTGTGGATTGGTGTTGTTAAAACGCCACTCACACTCCTTCAAGAATAGAGGAAAGTTCTTGGTCGGAATGCCGTTGAATTTCCTCATGTGGCGCTTGGCCTGGTTCCAAAAATTTTCAATCCCATTGATGTGGTTTTGCTTGTCGGCAAACAACCTCGAATGGTTGATCCTGAAGTGTTTGAACTCGGAAACGTCGAGGACATTGTAGCTGTAAAGAGCATCTGAGTACACGATACTGTCTGGTTGCACTTTCCCACGAATAATAGGCAGCAACGTCTTGCTCTTGGCGTCAGGAATCACCTGTGTGTATACCTTCCCGCCTCTTTTAAGAATTCCAAAAACAGGCACCTTGCCTGCGGCCCCTCGGCCCCGTTTGCCCTTCCGCTTTCCTCCGAAGTAACTTTCATCGACTTCAAATTCGCCAAAATCCATCCCTTCACCGGCCTCTTCTTCAGCTATGATTTCCCGGAGCCGATGAAAGTAAAAGGCGGCTGTTTTGACGTTCACTCCAACCAGATCAGCTGCA
This sequence comes from Pseudodesulfovibrio aespoeensis Aspo-2, assembly GCF_000176915.2. Lineage (NCBI taxonomy): Bacteria > Pseudomonadati > Thermodesulfobacteriota > Desulfovibrionia > Desulfovibrionales > Desulfovibrionaceae > Pseudodesulfovibrio > Pseudodesulfovibrio aespoeensis. The sequence continues at coordinate 145,230 of NC_014844.1, read as the reverse complement.
CAGCGGGCAGTGGTGCCAGCTACAAAATGCTCAATCAATCGGAGCTGCTTTTTCTGACTCAAACGACTTTTTCGCATTGCCATACCGATAACCCAGAGGAGTTATCTGGTACAGCCCCAAAAGTTTTGAAAGGGGGGTCCGGGGGGAAAACTTTTCCAAAAAGACCCACCGCGTATTCGAGAAGCGAGTCCCCGCCGTGTTTTCCCAACATGGCGGGGACTTACTTTTGGCGATTCTCAGCGATTGCAGACTATTCCTGGTGACTTTGGAACAGAATCAACACATACTTTCACACAGGCTCAACACAAATAGTCTACGTATTTCAAGCAATCACAGCCAAGAAACTAAACCTCGTCAACATGCGGATAACGACAATAGCTACAATACTTCGTGTGCCCATGAAAAGCGAGGGCCCAAACCTCAAGTGCCGAAGGGAAGACTCGGAACGTCTTGCTTTTCGGCATCGCGGCAATGCTTTGATTTTATTTGTCTATTCTGCTTCGGCGTGTCCCTCCTGCATGAGGAATGACCTAGCACTTTGCCCCGGCTTCAGGAAGGGAAGGGCTGTCTTGCATTTGAGGTCGTGGGCAGCTGACCGAGGCCACTTAGCGTTCTACCGGCCAAAGGCATTCGAGACGGGATGACTACACGGCTTTTTCGATTCCGGATTCCTTGCCGTCTTGACACAGTTCGAGCAAGTCTTGGCCCAGCGTTCCTCCCCGTAGGCCTTGGGCCTAGTTGTCCGCTTCCCATATTGAAACGCCCATTGTGTGATTTCAGTTGCTTGTCAAGCTGAGTGATGAAACGGGCTGAAGAGACCTTAATTCCGCGGCAGCGGCGTCTTCAGCTCCTAGCCGACTGTACCTTGGTGGCTTCCGATCATGATTTCCAGGTCGCGCCGCAGCCTTTGTTCGTAGGCGACTGCCATTCTTCGGTTCTTCATGACCATGTCCAGTTGCTTGGTGTGAATCATGACGAATCCCAGAATTCTGAGCTTTTCCTCAAGCTCGGGACGGGGCAGGCCCTCGGCCCTGGCCAGCAGGGCGTCCTGACGCAGTTCGGTGCGAAAGCCGTATTCCTCCAGGATGTCGGCCACCAGCTCGGCCCGCAGGATGCGCCGATCCAGATCCGCCGCACCGCCCTTGAAGCGGAAACTGACGTAGTTCTCTTCCGCAACGTCACCCAGCAGGGCTTCAAGTGTGCAGAAGTGGAACCCGAACCGGGATTGGAGCGAGAGGAAGGTGTCGGTGATCATGAAGTAGTTCTTGACCTCAAAGCTGGAGGCCATGGCCGGCTCGATGTCCCGATTGGTGGCCGCCTGACTGATGATGGCGGCGAATCCCCTGACATCGAGCATCGGCGGACCGCTCCAATCCTTGGCGGTCATGCCTTCCCAGAGCACATGCAGGGGCCGGGAGGCGATGTTCTCGAAATCGATGAAACGATCCTGGGGCGGATTCCTGAATCCGTTGCCCAGGTCGATGAGCCAGTATTTGAGCGGCCTGCCCCTGTACCGGAGTTGTTTGGCCAGCCGATTGCGCACCGGCCCGCTGTCGGCGGCGAACAGCTCGCCAACGGACTTCTCGTGGCAGAAGCGGGTGATATCGTGCAGGGTGCGGCAGTATTCCGGGGTGAAATCGGGCGATTCGGGGTCGAGCAGGGTCAGGGGCACTATGTGCCGCGCCACGCTGGCGAGGGTGTTCATGACCGGGCTGCCGAGCATGAATCCCGGCCTCTTCTCTGCCTGATCGGCCAGCAGGCTCTCGGCACAGCCGGAATACACCCGGCCATGGGTTCCGTCCACAGTGACCATCTCACTGCCTTCCAGGAGCGAAACCGCGTTTTCAAGCCCAAAGACTGCGGGCACGTCGAACTCCCTGGCCACGTTTGCCAGATGCCCGGCTGCGCTACCGGTCTCGGCGACCACTGCGACCGCTTTGGAGAGCAGAGGCGCCCAGCGCGGCAGGGCCTGGGCCGTCACCAGCACTGCCCCTTCGGGAAAGGAAAAGGCATCGGCGTTCTTGCGGACCACGAAAACCTTGCCGCAGGCCGCGCCGGGCGAGGCGGGCTCGCCGTCGGAGAGCAGCAGGGGCAGCCCGGGAGTGTCCTCATTTTCCAGAACAATGGAGGCGTGGCTGGTCATGGGCCGTGCTTGGAGAAAGACCAGGGCTCCCTGGCGGTCGAGCACCCACTCCACATCCTGGGGCTGGCCAAAGTGGCGCTCCACGGCCAACGCCTTTCGGCACAGGTCAAGGATCACCGGGGTGTCTATGGCCTGGGCCAGGGCGTCCCGGCCTTGCAGCTGTATGTGGGCGATACCCTCTTGCGCGTCCAGCTGGGCCATGGAATCCTTCCGTGGGACATGGGATTGCACGATCCTTGGCGGATCGTCACGCGAGACCAGGTATCGGTCCGCCTGGATGTTGCCGTCCACCACCGCCGTGGGCAGACCCGGCGCGGCGTGGATGACCAGCCTGTGATCGACCGGGTTGACTGGGTCAAGGGTGTAGACCACGCCGCCTGCCGCCGCATCGACCATCAGCAGGCACCCGACGCACACGGCCATGCCCTCGTCGGGTATGCCCCGGTTCCAGCGGTAGGTCATGGCCGCGACGCCGTATTTGCTGGCAACGACCTCCTTGTATGAGCGGGCTACCTGCTCCAGCCGTACGCCCAGCTCGGTGCGGTACTGTCCTGCAAAGGAGGCATCCGGCAGATCCTCGCCAAGAGCCGAGGAGCGGATCGCCAGCCGGACCTCGTCGCCATGGTCGCGGGCGAGTGCCTGACAGTGCCCCTCGATGTCCTGGAGCAAGTCGTCAGGCAGCGGCGCGGCCACGATCATTTCCTGTATGGTCGAGGACAGGGCGTAGCGTTCGTCCAACCGGTCCACCTGCCGCTCCCGAATGAGGCCCTCGATCTCCGCAGTCAGCCCGGCATGTTCAAAAAAACGTCGGAACGCACTGGCCGTGATCACGAATCCGCGGGGCACGGCCAGTCCGATCCGGCCCAGCTCGCCAAGATTCGCCATCTTGGGGCCGACCTCGCCCGAATCCGCAGCGCCGATCTGCCCAAGCGGGAGCACCAGCGGTCCGGCCAGAGGCTCGCGGCCACCTTCCACATGACGGCCCATCTCCTCCTGAATGGCGCGCAAACGGCCAAAGAGCGCGTTGTAGCGGCCATTGGTCATGCCATTAAGGCAGCGGATCATCTTGAAGACGTTGGCCGTAGTCAGTGCACACATGCCGCGTATCTGCGGCACGCCGAACGGGGTGGCGCCGCGCAACAGCTCCTCGATTTCGCTCATGACCTCAAGAGCGAGGTTGTTGGAGCCGACAAGCTGCCGGAACAGGGAGCAGCGTTTGCGAAAATCGAGGCGCAGAGAACGCTCCAGCGTTTCGATTTCCTCGGGGTCGGCCAAGCCGACAAGCCTTGAAATCCTGGTCCAGAACGTGGTCATGGGCATACCTCGCAAGGCGGGGTTGGAGAGTCAGGCGTCGTGATTCACGTCCGGGTCCAGGGGGCTGGCCATGACGCCACGCTTGCCCGAGGCCTCTTCAATCTTGAGCACCAGCTCGCCGATGGCCACCGGTTTGATCAAATAGTCGTATGCGCCAAGCTCCATGCCGCGCAAAGCAGCCTCGGTGGATGCGTGGGCCGTGAGCAGCAGCACTTCCACCAGCGGGAAGAGACGGCGGATTTCCCTGAGGGTCGCCAGCCCGTCCATGCCGCCGGGCATGAGCATGTCCAGAATGACGACATCCGGCGGGAGAACGCCAATCGCGGCCAGCGCCTGTCGGCCATTGGAAGCCGTCTGGACGATGAATCCGCGGCGGTTCAGCCGCTTGGAGAGAAAGTCCAGCAGATCAGGCTCGTCGTCCACCAACAATACGGAAATGGGATCAGCCATGCCTTGCTTCCTTGTTTCGTCAGGAACGGTTCGCCCCGTGGGGCACGGAATCCGCCAGGGCCACGAAATAACCGGACCGGATGTTTGCATCCAGAGGCAGGACGCCGTTGCTGCCCTCGCGCCCCACCCTGCTGACCTGGAGTTCGCCCACGTCCCGCATGTTTTTGTCGAGGATGCGCAGCCGGTCGCCTGGATGCACGCCGTGCGCGCTGCCCAGCCCGACCATGATCTCCCACCCTGCCTTGCTCTTGGCCAGCTTGTAGACCGAGCCGATGCCGCGCGCCTGAAGCGCCGCCTCATCCCTGCCGGAGCGCAGATGCGAGAGAAACAGCATGACCAGAGCCAGGGGCAGGGCCATGAAGAATATCATGATGGGCTTGATGTCCAGGTGGCGTTCCGAAAAGGACGGCAGATCGGCGCGCAGCGACGCCAGATCCGGGAACAAACGGACCGTGTAGACCGGTTCCATGTCCTTGGTCTTGGACGCCGCGTTGAAGACCTGGAGCGTGTAGTCGCCGGGGTCTGCATTGGAGAGATCAAGCTCGCCGCGCCACAGGCGTCCCCTGAGTTCGACAAAACGGATCGTCAGGCCAGCCGCGTTCGTGGTGTAGCCGAGATGGCCCCGGATCGTTTCCATGTCCGGCTCTTCGAGCCAGCGGTTGGGGATCATCGGGGCGTCGTCCAGATCCCCGCTGATGGGGATGGTCTCGCCCGGCGTCAACCGAAACACCCTGGGCGGGCCAAAGGCCGCGCTGCAGGAATCGATCACCGACAACAGGACCACGGCGAAGATGATCAGGGCGATGCGGTTGAATGTCTTGCTGCTCATGGATTACGCCTTGCCTCTGGTTGACTGGTCGGCCCAGAACCTGCGGAATTTCCTCGCGCATGCGGCCAGGGCCACACCAACAATCAATCCGAGACCCAGAGAAAGAAAAAGCAGTATCAGCTGGTTCATGATCACGCTCCCTTTTGGAGTACCGGCTCTGGCTCGGGCGGCGACAGCCGCCTGATGGTCATCCACGCGCCGCCAAGGGTGATCATCGCGGCGGGCAGGTAGGTCTTGAGAAAGGTCGCCACCATGGTCTCCGGGTCCCGGTTGCACCAGTACATGGCCAGGCACAGTTCGGTCATCAGGAGAACGTCCATGATGATCACCACCACGCGCTGGGATGTCTTCAGGGGTTGCTTGGTTCTCATTGTCGTTCCTGTTCCTCCGGCTGGCCCGCCCGCGCCAATGGGGTGACCACGGGCGGACCGCCGGAGGGGGGGGTAGGGTGGTTACTTCTTCATGAGGTCTTGCTTGGACACGTTCATCACCTTGAGGGCGGTGTTCTTCTTTTCCGACGGCACATAGGAGAGGCGCAGCACATCGCCCGGTTCGGGCAGTATGCCTATCTTGGCCGTGGTCGTGTCGAATTCGATCATGGTGCCGGTGGGCTGTCCGTATTTGTGCTCCGGGGTGAAGTTCAGATCGTATTCCTCGATGACGAGGATTTTTTTGTCGGCGTCGTAGGAGACGCAGGCCCCCTGGGCCACATTCGCCGCCCAGGCCGTGGCGCATGCCAGGAGAACCAGCAGCGCCGCGTTCAGGAGGATGATCTTGGTATTTCGCATGTCATTATTCCTTTACAGATGCCGTTGTGGTTAGCCCTGTTCCCGCAGCTTCTTCTCGCGCAGTTCCTGCGCCGCGCCAACGAACATGATCTTCATGATGTAGATGCAGATCAGCGAGATGGTGCCCAGGATGAGGACAGCCGATGCAACCGGGTAACCATATTGCTTGAGGATGATGGAGATCATGCAGCAGAGCACGGCGATGCCGAACGCTACGCGGATGCCGTAGCCCTTGGCGTACTTGGTGGCAACAGTGCCTATCTGGGCGCCGATGGCCGCGCCGGTGAGCATGACGAACACGGCCACCAGCTCGATGCGTCCCTTCAGGGTGTAGGTGAAGGCGCCATACAGGCCGGAGATCATGACCTCAAAGAGGTCGGTGCCCACGGCGATGTGGGTCGGGCAGCCGATGAGGTAGACCAGGGCGGGCATGCGCAGCAAGCCGCCGCCGATGCCCAGGAAGCCGGCCAGGATGCCGGTCAGCAGGCTGACGAGAATGGGCAGCCAGGCCGAACAGGTGAAGCCGGCCTTCTCGAAGTGCATCATGGGGGGAATGCGGATCTTGTGCAGGGTCTTGTACCAGGTGATGCCCTCGGTGCCGTGCTCGCCGTCCACCTGCCCGTGCTTCTTCTTGGAAACGGCCTTGAAGTAGTCATAGAAGACCATGAGGGCGATCAGCCCCAGGAAGCCCACGTAGACCCAGCGAACAACGTCGCCGACCTTGCCGAGGCGTTCTAGGTACATGATCAGCTGCGCGCCAATCTCGATGCCGACCATGGTACCGACGACCATGACAAAGCCCAGTTTGTAGTCCACGTTGCCGAACTTGGAGTGGCGCATGGTGGAAACCATGGACTTGCCCGCGATGTGGGCAATGTCGGTGCCGATGGCAAAGGCCATGGGAAAACCGAGAATGTTGAGGCCGGGCGTGACCATCCAGGCGCCGCCCATGCCGAAGAACCCGCCGATGACACCCACGGAGAAACCGATGAGCACCAGGCCGGGCCAGAGGATCGTGACGCCCGCAATGGGCATGTACATATACATCCAACTGGTGTCGCCTAAGAATTCCATAACAGATTCCTCCTAGTGCTCGATAATCTTGCGTGACTTGAGATCCAGCCCGGTCCTGGCCATGATCACATCCATGAGCAGGCCAAGAAAGACGCCGTAGCCTGCGGTCAGTGCCACCGCCCACACGGCGAAGAGCAGGAGGTTGGTGTTGTACAGGTCGGCGAAGTACAGCATGATGCCGCTGTCCAGGACTCTGGTGTCCGCCACCACTATCAGTTCAGCCGCCTTTTCCCCTGCCGCGAGAGCCAGTTGGGGCATCAGAGTCAGCAGGCCCGCAAGCAGCGTTGCGAATTTCCACATTCTGTGCATTGAATTCCTCCGTTGTGTTTACTTGACCACGAGCACCGAGCAGGGAGAGTAGGTCACCAGTGCGCTTGCCACGCTGCCGATGAGAAATTTCTCCAGGTTGCTCTTGCCACGATGCCCTACCACTATGAGGTCCGCCCGGACTTCCTTGGCCACATCCAGGATCGTGTCCGCCGGGGAGATGCCGCTTTCCACCCTGGTCTTGAGCGACACGCCGTGCCTGGCGGCCACGGCTTTTGCCTCGTCCATGAGGCTCTTGGCCTCCCGTTCGAAACGGGCGATCAGTTTGTCCTGCACCCCTTCCACCACCCCAAGGTGGGGAATCACGCTGAGCGCCACCACCTCGGCCTTGCCAGGAGAGGCGAGTTCCAACGCCTTCTCCAGCGCAGCCTTGGCGAAACTTGATTCGTCCAGAGCTACCAAAATGACCATGTTCATTGCCTCGCTGTTAGAATTGTCATTCTTTCATCGCCCCGCATGGGAACTGTCCTTTTTGTCACCAAAGCAAGGCACATGCCACGACTATCGCGCAATCAATTTTGTCAACACTTTGAAAATAATGGAAATATTTTCGTTGACCATCTTTGCGCGATTGTGAGATTGTGCAAGAGCATAGACATTTAGCGAGCGGAGGCGCGGCATGAGACAGGACGGACAGGCATCAGGGCACGGTATTTTCAGATGGTTCCTTTCCTTAAGCCTGAGAAGAAAGCTCCTCTTCACACTGCTGCCAACACTGATGGGAATCCTGCTGATCACAGGATATCTGAACTACCAAATATCAAACAGATACACAGAGATAGGACTTGAACGTACGGCCAGGCTCCAGGCGCTGGCCATGGCCCACGAGGTGGAGATACGCCTTGGCGCATACCGCCAGGAGCTCCTGTTCATCGCCCATGGCCAGCTGGACGCGCAAAGCTTGCGCGACCATCTCGCCAGGAAGGACGCCTCGGGCGGATTGCCTGTCCGGGAGCTGGCTTTTTTTTCGCCCGAGCTGACGGGCCATATTTTCATGGTCGCCTGCGGCAGCGCCGCGTTCGAGGTGCCGGAGCCCATGCTCCATGCCGTCAAGCCGAGCCATTTCCTGCATTTCGAGGCCCTCTCCCGCCTAGCGCCCGGCGAGGTGATGCTGTTCCCGGTGGAGGAGGCCGAGTATCCCTTCCCCTTGGAAACCAATGCCAACAACAGGGTTTTTTCACCGGTCATTCGGATGGCGACCGTGGTTCCTGTGGGCGACAGCGGCCAGCGCGGGTATCTGTTCCTGGGGTTTGAGGCCAGGGAATTGCGCAACATCCTGTCCATATTCAACTCGACCCGTTCCCCGCTGCACGCCTTTTCGCGCAGCAACGAACTGCGCTTCTCCTATATGATCGACACCGATGGCTGGATGCTCTTCCAGTCGGAGTCCATCGAGCAGTCCGGGGCCGAAATATCGACCATGCTGGCCCGCGGCGGCCACGAGGGAACCCTGGGCAAGCCCGGCCTGGCTACGGCATTTCTCCCGGACAAGGCTGATGCGGCCTATTGGGACATGATCACGGACATCCGGGCCGGGCAGCAGAATTGCCTGATACTCAAGGATCAGGATAAGAGCCTGAATCAGGTCAACTCGCATTTTCTGGCCTATGCACCTGTCAGGTTCTATGGCGGCGGAGGCGGGCAGGCGCAGGTCGTCGGCGGCATCGCCTTTGTGGACAGGAGCCAGTTGACCCTGGTGGCCGGATACCGGCATCTGGACGTCATGTTCATCATCACCATCACCACCATCGGGATCATGACCCTGCTGGTCTACCTGCTCTCCCGGTACATCACCCTGCCCATCTTCCAACTGGCAAGGGCTGTGCGCGACATGGATCTGACCCGGCCCGAAGAGGTGGAACTGCCAGCCGCAGGCTTTGAAACCAACAACCTCAAGGCCGCAGTGAACAGCCTCGTGGCCCGGCTCCGGGACCAGATGGAGCAGACCTGGCGCAAGGATCAGGAATTGCTCCTGGTCAGCATGCAGGAACGGGCAAGCATCGACGAGAGCCATACGGACGGCGGAGCCATCTCGCCACTGCCCGAGATCATCGGGTCTGGCGTGAAAATTGCTCAGATGAAATCCGACATACTCAAGGCGGCGCGGGTCGATGTGGACGTGCTGGTGGTCGGCGAAACCGGCACGGGCAAGCAACTGGCCGCCGAGGCCATCCACAATCACAGCGCGCGGTCAGGCAGGCCCTTCATTTCGATCAACTGCGGAGCACTTGATGAGAACCTGTTGCTGGACACCCTGTTCGGCCACACCAAGGGGGCCTATACAGAGGCCAAGGGAGAGCGCAAGGGCGCTTTTCTCGAGGCGGACGGCGGCACCCTGTTCCTGGACGAGATCCAGGCCACCTCGCCCATGGGGCAGCAGGCGCTGCTCCGGGCCATCGCCATGCGCAAGATCAAGCCGCTTGGCAGTGACCGGGAGGTGGACGTGAACGTGCGCCTCATCGCCGCGACCAATGTGGACCTGACGGCCATGATCGAGGACAGAACCTTCCGTGAGGATCTCTATTACCGACTCAGGGTGCTGACCATCAACGTCCCGCCCCTGCGCGAGCACCGGGAGTCCATTCCGAGCCTCGCCCTGTACTATCTGCGTCAGGCCGAGGCGCTCGTGGGCAAGGTGGGGCTGGCGCTGTCGCGCGGGGCCATCGAGAAGATGAACGCCTATGGCTGGCCGGGCAACATCCGCGAGCTGGTCAACTGCATCACCAGGGCAGCGGTCATGGTCGAGAACGAGGTGATCCAGGCCAACGACATCCAGCTTGAGGAGGAGCGTCTGGCCGACTGGCATCCCCTGACACTGTCTTCTGTCCCTGTGGCCGCCCCGGCGGCGGCATGGGGAGGCGACGTGTCGGCAGACCCGCCCTTTGCTGCTGCAGCCACGCCGAGCGCCAAACCGGCCAGCGGCCCCGACCCGGCACTCCACCCATCCGGAATCAGGCTCAACGAACGCCAGAGCAAGGTCTATCCCCTGCTCGTCGCCAGGGGGGGCATCACCCGGAGCGAATACCAGGATTTCGTGGGCGACGGACTTCCCTCCAGAACCGCCATCTACGATCTGAACGATCTGGTCAAGAAGGGCTGTCTGGTCAAGGTCGGGAGCGGCCCGGCCACCCGGTATGAATTGAAAATGGCACGCAAGCCGTCACGAAACTGAAGCGAGGGGAAAATCATGTTCGGCTTTTTCGGACGCCTCTTCACCCGCCGACGTGACACCGGGGTGGATGTCCTGTTCAAGGACCGCTACACCAACTTCAAGGCAATCCTTGACGCCAACTCGGAGCTGCTGCGGCTGCTCTCCTCCATGGATCGCATGCTTGAGGGCAAAACCCTGTTCGGCATGGCCCATGTGCGCTCCCAAGGGGCGCGGGCGCTGTTCTACGCAGCCCGGATGGTGCAGGCCTACGAGCGCTTGTCCGGCCGCGCACAGCCGGGACTCCATCTGGCGCTGGAAACCCTGCGCGGCGGGATGGCCCCCCTGCTGGGCGATATTGGCCATCGTCCGTCCGTGGCCGAGCTGACGGTGCCGCATGTCCGCGTTGGGCGGCAGATGATCGACAGCGTGGGCGGCAAGAACGCCAACCTGGGCGAGATGGCCGGGGCCGTGGGCCTGCCTGTGCCGCGCGGGTTCGCCCTGACCACGGCGGCCTACCAGGCCTTTCTGGACCACAACCAGTTGGGGCCGGAGATCGACAAGGCCCACCGGGCCGTAGACCCCGAAAGGCCCGAAAGCCTGATGGAGGCCAGTCAGATCATCCAGACCCTGTTTCTGCATGGGGAGGTGCCCCCGGAGCTCGATCGAGCCATCCGGGCCACCTCTTTGGAAGTCTTCGGCTTGGGCGATGACCTGCGGCTGGCCCTGCGCTCCAGCGCCATCGGCGAGGACGGCGAGTTGTCCTTTGCCGGACAGTACAAGACCATTCTCGGCCTGACACCGTCCCGGCTGGTGGAGAGCTACAAACTCATCCTGGCCAGCCTCTTTTCGCCCAGAGCCATCGCCTACCGGCTGGCCAACGGCGTGTTGTCCGAGGAAACGGCCATGGGCGTGGCCTGCCTTGAAATGGTGGACCCCCTGGCCAGCGGCGTGGCTTATTCCCGCGACCCCATGGCTCCGGGCAAGGCCGAGACCGTGATCAACGCGGTCTGGGGGCTGGGTCCATACGCGGTGGATGGACGGGTGGACCCGGACACATACCGCCTCTCCCGGAGCGATCCGCCGGAAATTATCTCGTCGTCCTCACCGGTCAAGACGGTCATGCTTTCCCTGCGGCCCGGCGGCGGTGTGGAGGAACGTCCGGTTCCAGAAGAGGACCAAGGTCAGCCCTGTCTGACCCCGAATCAGCTTCGGTCCCTGAACGCATGTCTGCTGCGGCTTGAGGAGCACTTCGGTTCGCCCCAGGACGTGGAGTGGGCTCTGGACCACTCGGGCGGGCTGCTCTTCCTGCAATGCCGCCCCCTGCATATGGCCGGCGGGGCCTTTGTGCCGCCTGATCTGCCTGCCGTGGACGCCCCCGCTCTCCTTGAGGGTGCGGCGGTGGCCTGCCCTGGCGTGGGCTCCGGGCCGATCCACATGGTCCGCGACGAGGCCGATCTGGCCGGGTTCCCGCTTGGCGCGGTGCTGGTGGCCGAGCATTCCTCCCCCCTCTATTCGCTGGTCATGACCCGGGCGGCGGCAGTGGTCACAGAGCACGGCAGCGTGACCGGGCACATGGCCTCCCTGGCCAGGGAGTACCGTCTGCCCGCGTTGCTTGGAGCCGCAGGCGCGATGACCGCGCTGCGGAACGGCCAAGTGGTGACTGTGGACGCCTGGCTGGGGCGGGTTCTGGATGGCCGGGTGGAGCCGCTCCTGACCCTGGCCCCGGAGCAGGCCAGGGGACTTATGGAGGGGACGCCGGTGCATACGGCCCTGCGCTCCCTGGCCGATCTGGTGCTGCCCCTGAACCTGACAGACCCCAAGGCTCCAGGATTTGAGCCGGGGAACTGCCGTACCGTGCATGATGTGATGCGCTACGTGCATGAACGATGCTATGAGGCCATGTTCGCTATCAGCGATCTGGCCAGCGACCAGGGCGAGATGGCCCGCAAGCTTGAGGCCCCGTTGCCCCTTGATCTCCACGTCATCGACCTTGGCGGCGGGCTGGACGCTGCTGCCCTTTCCCGCAACATCAGGGTGGACCAGGTCGTGTCCGCTCCCTTTGCAGCGCTGCTCCGGGGCATGCTGGATGAGCGACTCCGGTCGCAGGAGCCCCGGCCCGTGGACATGGGCGGATTCATGTCGGTCATGACCCGGCAGATGTTCTCCACCGAGAGAGAGCGCTTCGGCGAGAAGAGCTACGCCATCATCACCGACAAATACCTCAATTTCAGCTCGCGGGTGGGCTATCACTACGGGGTGCTCGACGCCTATTGCGGCCAGACCGTGAACAGCAACTACATCAATTTCCAGTTCAAGGGCGGGGCCGCCGACGACATCCGGCGCAACAGGCGCGCGCGGGCCATTGGCATCATGCTGGAGGGGCTCGGCTTCCGGGTGGAGGTCGAGAAGGACACGATCAAAGCCCGCTTCGCCAAGTATCCGTGCGAAGAGATCGCATCACGCCTGGAAGGGGTGGGCAGGCTCCTGATCTACACCCGGCAGATGGACATGCTCATGAAGGACGAAGGGAGCGTTGACCGGCTGGCACGAAGTTTCCTCAATGGCGACTTCAGCCACAACGGCCAGCCGTCAACCGGCGGCACTGTGACCGCCGATTGACGGCCAGGACCGGTCACTTGCCGGCCTGCTTTTGCAGGTCCCTGCCCTCCTTGGCCAGCCGGATCATCTCCAGCACCTTGTGGGTCTTGGAGGGCTTGAGCAGATAATCCACCGCGCCCAGGTCGAGCAGGGTCACGGCGTCGTCCACCGAAGCGTGACCGGTGAGCACGATCACCTTGCTGTCCACGCCCATCCTGTTCAGCTTTTCAAGGGTGCCGATGCCGGAGAGGCCGGGCATCTTGACATCCAGCAGGATCACGTCGAAGTCCTCGCGCTGGAGCATGTCCAAGGCCTCCTCGCCGGAGTGGACCGCCCTGGCGGCCAGATCGTGCTCCTGGAGCAGCGTGACCATGTTACTCGCAAAACGCTCTTCGTCGTCCACGACCAGAACCGTTGTCTTTTCACTCATGACCTTCTCCTTTTAGGTGCTCGGGCGGTTGTCGGTTGCACATGTCGAATCAGGCTCACCGACCGGCAGGAGCAGGGTAAACTCGGCCCCCTGGCCCGGCTTGCTTCTGACCCGGATATGGCCGCCCAGCCGGTGCACGATCTTCAGGCAGATGGACAACCCGAGACCTGTGCCCTGGCCCGGCGGCTTGGTGGTGAAAAATGGATCGAATATCCGTTGCAGATTCTCCGGGGCTATGCCGCACCCGGTATCGGACACCTGAATCTCGGCGCGCTCCGGCGATACCCGCGTACTGGCGGTGACCGTGCCGTCGTGCCCCACAGCCTGCACACCGTTTTGCAACAGGTTGAGCACCACTTGGCGCACCAGGGCCGGATCGGTCGAGATGATCCGACCCTGGTCATGGAAGTGCCGCTTGATCTGTATATTCTGGTATCCTGCCTCCCGCTCCACGAGCCGGATCATGTCCTCCACCAGTTCGCCCAGATTGACCGTCTGGAGCACGGCCCTGGTCTTGCGCGCGAAGTCGAGCAACTGGTGGGTGATCTCGCCGCACCGCTCCACCTGGGTCGAGATCTGGTCGATGCGATCCCAAAGTTCCGGGCGGCTTTGCAGCGCGGCGTATTCGGACCGGCCAGCCAGCATGTGCAGGAGTTCGGTCTCCTGTCCGATGATCCCCAGCGGGGTGTTGATCTCGTGGGCGATGCCCGAGGAAAGCTCTCCGAGCACGGACATTTTCTGGGAATGGATCAGGAGGTCGTCCATGTCCGTGTCCGTGTCCATGTCCGTGTCCGGCTGCCTCCCGGCATCGGGACCCATGGGGCACGGGCATGCGACAGCTAGGATGGACGATGCGGCAGCGCCCAGGGCCGCGACGAGCGCGAACGGGCCGTCAAGCCCGGCGGCTGCCAGGGCCAGGCCGCAGGCCAGGGCCGCCAGGCCCATGCGGGCCGACATGGTCGACAGGCGGGCCGACGGGCGGGCCGCAGACGCTAGTGACCGCAGGGGGCTCATGCCTGTTCCCCGGCGCAGGTCAGATTGAGCCGACGGCGTTCGTGGGCACGCTGGATGCGGCCCAGCAGGTCGTCGATGCGAAACGGCTTCATGACGTAATCGTATGCCCCGTGGCGCATGCCCTTGAGCCCCATGTCCGCCGAGCTGTGCCCGGTGAGCATGATGACCTCCATGAGCGGGTGGCGCTTCTTGATCTCCTTGAGGGTCTCGATGCCGTCCATGCCCGGCATGAGCACGTCGAGCACGACCACGTCCACAGAATGCGCGGCGAGAATCTCAAGGGCGTCCTTGCCGTTTTGTGCCGTGAGCACCTCGATGCCGCGCCGCCTGAACCGGTTGGCGAACAGTTCGAGAAAGTAGGGCTCGTCATCGACGGCCAGGACCGTTATCTTGTCTTCCATTGCCGCGACCTCCCTGTTCACGCCCGCTGTCTGGGCAGGCGGATGGTGAATGTCGATCCCTCGCCTTGCGCGCTTTGGACCTCGATATGGCCGCCGAGCTTCTCAATGATGCTGAAGCAGATGGAGAGGCCGAGTCCGGTTCCCTCACCCACGGCCTTGGTGGTGTAGAATGGTTCGAAGATGTGTTCCATGGTCTCGCAGGGCATGCCCGGCCCGGTGTCCCGGATGCTCAGGAACACCTCGTCCCGCTCATCGTCGGTTCCGGTGCCCACCCATATCTCTCCCTGCTGGCCCACGGCATCCAGCGCATTGTCCAGGATGTTCAGGATCACCTGCTGCAACTGATTGCCGTCCGTGGTCACCCTGGGCAGGTTCCCGGACATGTCAGTGGTGATGGCGATATTGCGGTGCAGGGCCTCCTGACGCAGAAAACGGATGGTCTGCTCAGCCAGGACATTGAGGTCCACGTTCTCCTGCAGGGGTTCCATGCGCCGCCCGAAGCCGAGCATGCGGTGGGTGACCTCGCGAGCCCGGTCTACGTGGAGCTCGATCATGTCCAGGCTGCGAGCGAATTCGGCATGGTTCTTCATGGTCTGCGGATCTTCATCGGCGAGCATGTCCTTGAGCCAGCCCGCGCCCTCGCGGATGAGGGTCAGCGGATTGTTGACCTCATGGGCCACACCCGCCGCGAGCTTGCCCAGGGCGGCCATCTTGCTCGACTGCATCAGGGACGCGTCAAGAATCGCCTTTTCCCGGTCTGCCAGCATGACCTTGCGCACGATGGCCTGGGCCATGAGCGTTGCGCCCAGGAAGATGACGAGCACCCCGATCAGACAGACACCGACCAGGAGCCATGTGGTCCGCCACAGGGACGAGAGCTCCTCGGCAGGATCCTCCAGAATGACCAGCCGCCAGCGCAGGCTGTCGAGCCAGGTGGTGCCAAGGAACATGTTCCGGCCCGCAAGGGTTATATGCTCCACCCGCACTCCCTTGAAGCGCGGCTGGGTCGGCAACGGGGAAGTCTCCAGGATCGGCCCCAGAAAGCGGGAATGGGTTTGCAGCAGGTTGTTCTCGTTGACGACAAAGGCGTCGCCGCGGCGGCCCACCTGGACGGCCTGGACCAGCCGGTCGAAAACATCCGAGTCGATGGTGGCCCGCAGCACCCAGGTCTTTCCATTCTCATTTCGGGACACGGCAATGACAAAATGGGGATACTTCCGAAACCCCATGAACACGTCGCTGATGTTGATGCCCTTGAGCAGGGTCTTCTGGAACCATTCCGCCTCACGGTAGTTGACCTCGCCAAGCGCAAAGGGGCCGACATAAGCCAGATGCGCCCCCTGCTGGTCGATGAACCCCATGTCCACAAAGGATTGCGCGCTGGTTTGCGTGGCGTTGAACAGATTCTGGAGATAGGTCTTGTCGGCCAGACTGTCAGGGGAGTGGGAATAGAGAATGGTCCGCAACTGGGCGGCGCGCTCGTTCAGGAACATGTCCAGCGCGCGCTGCTTGTCCTCGACCATGGTGGAGAGGTTCTTGGTGATCTTGGCGTGGTAGGCACTCTGGAAGTCGTTGTGGACGAACAGCCCGATCGCAAAAAGGGGAATGAGGGAGAAAGCCATGGTTCCGCCGATTATCTTCCAGCGAAGCCCCGAGTATTTCTTGTCGATCATGTTGCGCGCCCCCTGAGCACGATACAGTTGCGGCACCAGGGCCATGTCTGGAGATGAGCAACATCCATTCCAAATTCCACCCCGGCCATTGGCGCGATAAACAGCTGAATTACTTGTTTAAATACGCGCAAAAAATCTCGCAAGACCTGGCGGCTGCCAGCCAGTCCTTGCGAGATTGGGTGTCGAGGGGAGGGTCAGGCCGAAGCCAGGTGGCGAGCAAGGATGCTGTCGAGCCCGGATGGGGAGATCGGTTTGGTGATGAAGTCGTTGATCCCGTGCCGGGCAAAGCGGTCGCAGTCGCCATGCGCGCCGTAGGCTGTCAGGGCGATGATGGGGATATGTCGATCCACGCCAGGCACCTCGCCATTGCGGATGTGGCTCGCGGCCTGGAACCCGTCCATGACCGGCATCTGGATATCCATGAGGATCAGGTCGATGGCGTGGCTGCGCAGGATATCCAAAGCCTCGGCCCCGTTGGCCGCCTCGCGGACGCTGAAGCCGCTGCGGACAAGCATCCTCGTGGTCGTGAACAGGTTGATAGGGTCGTCATCGACCACCAGGATATTGGCCAGCTTCATACCGGGAATAATCAGACAGGGCGACAGCCTCCCGGATTCCCCGCAGTCATTGCCCGACTCTGCCAGAGGTATGAAGAAAGCCACCTCGGTACCCTGACCACGACAGGACTGCACCCGGATGGACCCGCCCATCATCTCGACCAGAGCCCTGACGATGCTCAGGCCCACACCCGCCCCGCTGTATCGCTTGGTCATGACCTGCTCGGCGATGCTGAAACTGTCGAATATGGTGGAGAGGAACTGTTCGTCTATTCCCGGACCGGTGTCCTCCACGACGAAGCGCACATCCTGCCAACCGGCGCAGTCCGGTCTGCCGCTCCGCCTGCGCCCTTCCCCGGTCACAGTCACTCTGACAACGCCCTCGCGCGTGCATTGCAGCGAGTTGGAGATGAGATTGGAAAGGATTTGCCCCAGCCGGTGCTCGTCGCCGAACCAGCAGCACGGCAGGTCGGGGTCCACGGCGAAGAGCAACTCGACACGGTTCAGGTTGGCCTGAAGCGAGAAGGATTTGCGTGTGGAGGAGAGCAGCCCGGACAGATCGAACTCCCTGACCACCGGCTCGATGGAACGCCTTTCGATGGCCGCCAGATCCAAGAGGTTGTTCAGCACGTTGAGCAGCCTCAGCCCGCTTTCATGTATCATCTCGAAGTTGTTTCTGGTTTCCATATCCAGGGGTTCGCCCAAGGCGACCTGGGAAATCCCCAGGATACCGTTGAGCGGCGTTCTGAGTTCGTGGCTCATGTTTGAGAGGAATTGCGTTTTGGCCATGCTGGCGGACTCCGCCATCTCCTTGGCGCGGATCAGCTCGGCTTCATGGTGCTTGGTCTCGGTGCGATCGCGCGAATAGCTCGCCACCTGCACCACATCCCCGGTATCGTCGATCACCGGGTAGAAACTGACGCGGTAGCACCGGTCGCCGATCCACTCCTCGGCGCAATTGGGCGTCTTGGTCATGACGACCTCCCGGATGCAGGCCCTCCGCTGCTCGGCCACCGTCTGATCCAGGTATGCATAGAGGCTCTTGCCGATCAACGCCTCAACGGTCGTGTTCCTGCGGCGCGCAGCCTCATTGTTCAGCGCGATGAAGCGGCCATCCAGATCTATGAGGATTCCCGAATCCTCGGTCGCGTTCAAAAGCGCCTCTATTGTCGCCTTGCCTGCCTTCATCGTCTGCACCTGTTTTTTACCTGTTGTCGCAAGGTCAGATGGCCCTGCACGTTTCGCTGTCGAAGCAATTTGGGTGCCATGCCGATGTGCCCTGGCGCGATGTTCAAACAGGAGCCGGTCGACGCGATGTCTGGGGAACAGGCGGGCCGCTCCTGGGGTGGGAGTACTGGCCCGCGGTCTCTGTCCGCCATGGCGGCTTGCGCGATTTGATATTTTATTCCAATGATTGCAGGGGGTCGTCTGGCGATTTTTGCGCGATATGTGGCACACCTTGTGCAGTCCCTGTTCTTGCGTGATGAATGCTACAGACAAGGGAGTTCCCATGTTGAAAAATCTTCGTTTGGCGATGAAGCTCGGTTTCAGTTTCGGTACGGTTCTCATTCTGGCTGCGGTTGTCGCCTTTGTCGGCTGGCGCGGGATGCTTTCCGTTGTCGACCGTGTGGACAAGGCCGACGATGTCAGCGAACTCGTCCGGCTCATCCTGGAGTGCAGGCGCGATGAAAAGAACTACATCATCCGTGGCGATATGAAATACGCCAATCGAGTACACGACACCGTCACGACATTGATCAATCAGGCGCAGACCACCAAGGACAAGTTCGTGAACCCTGCGAACCAGGCCCAGATGGACGAAGTCGCCGCCTCGGTCGCGGCATACCAGCAGGCTTTTGATGCGCTGGTAACAGCCATCGGCAACCAGACGCGCATCCGCAGCGAGACCACCCAGGCCGGGCACGACCTGATCGCCCTGGCTGACGGGCTCATCGCCGACAGCGACGATGCATCCCTTCGGTCCATCCTCTCCTTCATGGGGCTGGTGGACCGGGCCCAGATGGAGGCACGGGCGTATTTCCTCTCCCGCGGCAAGGAGGATCTCGCCCTGGCAACAGGCCATCTGGACGAAGCACTTGCCCTGGCAGGGACACTGGGCCACGCGCCCGTTGCCGCCGCAGTAGAGCGGTTCAGAGCCGTGCTCGACAGCTATAGCCTCGCCCTGGCTGCGGAAATCCAGGCGGACGGGCAAATGGTCGACGCTGCCAGAAAGGCCATGGAGGTCTGCGCTGTCGCGCGGGCGGACCAGAAGACGCTGATGCTCGACGAAATGAATTTTTCCAACATGCTGCTCCTTGCCATCTCTTGTTTGAGCCTGCTCTTGGGGCTGATCGCCGCCATGACCATCACCAGGGCCATCACCCGCCCGGTACTCCTTGGCGTGGCCTTTGCCCAGACCATGAGCCAGGGTGACTTCACCCGGATGCTCGACATCGACCAGAAGGACGAGATCGGCATGTTGGCCAGGGCGCTCAACGACATGGTCACCAAGCTGCGCGGAGTTGTGCATCAGGTGCAGGCGGCCACGGACAATGTGGCCTCCGGGTCTGAGGAGCTTTCCGCCACGGCATTTTCCCTTTCCCAGGGTGCTACCGAGCAGGCGGCCAGCGTGGAAGAGGTCTCTGCGACCATGGAACAAATGTCGGGCAATATCCGGCAAAACGCAGACAACGCACGGGAGACGGAGACCTTGGCCGAGAAGGTCTACAGCGATGCCGAAGCCAGTGGCGTGGCCGTGAATCAGGCCATGGCCGCCATGAAGCACATCGCCGAGAAGATCACCGTCATTGAGGAGATCGCCCGCCAGACCAACCTGCTCGCCCTGAACGCGGCTATCGAGGCCGCGCGCGCAGGCGAGCACGGCAAGGGATTCGCCGTGGTGGCCGCCGAGGTGCGCAAGCTGGCCGAGCGCAGCGGCGTGGCCGCCAGCGAAATCAGCGAGCTCTCCTCCTCCACAGTCTCGGTGGCAGACAGGGCGGGCGCAATGCTCCAGCAACTGGTGCCGGATATCAGGCGCACCGCCGAACTGGTACAGGAGATCACCACCTCCAGCACCGAGATGAACACGGGCGCCGACCAGATCAACAGAGCCGTGCAGCAGCTGGATCAGGTCATCCAGCTCAATGCCTCGGCCTCGGAGCAGATGGCCTCGACTTCCGAGGAATTGTCCGGCCAAGGGCAGCAGCTCCAGCAGGCCATGTCCTTCTTCATGGTTGAAACGCATGAGGCCGCCCAACAGGCCAAGGCGCGGCAGACGCCAGCCAGGCCTCAGGGACCAATGACCGCCCCCCGGCGCACTGGCAGTGCAAGGCAACTGCCCGGAGCCACAACCGGGATCGCCCTGGAAATGGATGCTGACAGCGGATTTGAACGCTTCTAGGGCTTGGGCCTCCGGGCAGGGCAACCGCATCTAATTTCCAGTCAGCACCTTGATAAGAAACGAGTTGTCCCAGCCAGCCATTTTGCGCTTTCTCTTCATGCTGGTTTTCGTAGACTCTTGTTTCACACAATTGAGCGCTATTTTCCTCAACATTGAGAGGTTTTCCGGCGAATTATCCTTTCGTATACGACTTTGGTCCTCGCCGAAACTGACATCGAGCACCCAATGGACTGTGTTTTCTATCCCCCAGTGCTCACGGACGGCATCGCCGAAACGTTGAGCGTGCCCGTTGATACTCATGATGAAATATCTTTTTTCATTCGATATGGTGTTGCCAACTTCGCGTTTTGATTCAACCATGCCGATGGCATTGAGATTGTCCCACCCTGTTATTCCTGCCAGAAGATCGTCACCCACAATGGTGCTGTATTCACGGGTTTCGATTCGGCCATGGCCGGAATCGATTGTCCGGCGCGTCTGATGTAGCAAAGATGTATTGACCTTGGACTCGTTAAACAAAAGATCAATATATTCATAAAGTTCTGGCTGGTTCTGTTTTACGGCAAGCACATAGTCGGCTTTTTTTGATCCGATCTGCTTGGCTATGGCTTTTTGGCACCCCATGGCATCAATGGTGACAATTGCACCTTCAAGATGCAGCATTTCAAGCAGCTTGGGGATTGCAGTAATTTCATTCGACTTGTCATCCACTTTCACTTGGCCAAGGATAAGGTTGTCCTGTGAAAGCCA
This sequence comes from Pseudodesulfovibrio aespoeensis Aspo-2, assembly GCF_000176915.2. Lineage (NCBI taxonomy): Bacteria > Pseudomonadati > Thermodesulfobacteriota > Desulfovibrionia > Desulfovibrionales > Desulfovibrionaceae > Pseudodesulfovibrio > Pseudodesulfovibrio aespoeensis. The sequence goes on along the minus strand of NC_014844.1, from coordinate 124,331 downwards.
TGCGTTGACCAAATGAAGAGAGTTTTTTTGCGTTGCCCTATCGAACGATCGCCGCACCGTCTTTCCATCAAACGCCACAACTTTGCCGCGCATTTCGATCTGTAGGGCCGAAAGCCAACTCGACAGCGCTTGTTGCAATTCGATGGGCTCCAGTCTGGCAAAGACGCGCGCAAACGTGTCGTGGGATGGAATGCCATTTGGAAGCTCAAGAAATGTTTTCAGCCATTTTTCCCTCGTTATTCCAAAGCATTCTATATCCTCCCACCCCTCAGCATTGGCAATAACTGCGCAAACGGCAATGACCAGTATGTCAATAAGGTTATGTTTTTGGGGCTGTACCAGATAACTCCTCTGGGTTATCAGTATGGCAATGCGAAAAAGTCGTTTGAGCAAGGACAAGCAGCTTCGTTTAATCGAACATTTTGTTGCCGGCACGACAGCTCGTTGTGCTGCTGATCTGGTTGGTGTGAACGTCAAAACAGCCGCCTATTACTTTCACCGGCTCCGGGAAATCATAGCGGAAGAAGAGTCCTGTGAAGGGATGGATTTTGGCGAATTTGAGGTCGATGAAAGCTACTTCGGTGGCAAGCGAAAGGGCAAAAGAGGACGTGGGGCGGCTGGTAAGGTTCCTGTTTTTGGAATCCTTAAAAGGGGTGGGAAGGTATATACACAGGTGATTCCTGATGCAAAAGGTAAAACCTTGCTTCCCATTATTCAGGAAAGAATCCAGCCAGACAGTGTGGTTTACTCGGACTGCTGGTATGGCTACAATGTCCTCGATGTGTCAGCATTCAAACACTTCCGAATCAACCACTCGAAGCTGTTTGCAGATAGCCACAACCACATCAATGGAATCGAGAATTTTTGGAACCAGGCCAAACGCCATATGAGGAAATTCAACGGCATTCCAACCAAGCATTTTTCTCTGTTTTTAAAGGAATGCGAGTGGCGTTTTAATAACAGCAATCCGCGAAGTCAGTTTAAACAGCTGAAACAGTGGGTTAGAAGGTATATGGGCTAGTTATCTGGCACAGCCCCAAAGAATGTGCTCCCCTCGCCCTCCACGCTCTCGACATCAAGGCTGCCGTGCATCAGCTCCACCAGCAGCTTGCAGATGGCAAGCCCCAGGCCCGTGCCGCCATGCTTGCGGGTGATGGAGTCGTCGGCCTGGAGAAACGACTTGAAGATGGCGCGCCGCTTTCGCTTGGGGATGCCGATGCCCGTGTCCGCCACCTCGAACCGGAGCCTGAGCGGCTGGCCGGGCGCGAGGCCGGACAGGTCTGCGGGCTGATCCGGGGCCAGTCCGATGCGCACGGTGACGCCGCCCGCATCGGTGAACTTGACCGCGTTGGCCACCAGGTTGACCAGCACCTGACGCAGCCTGCCGGGATCGCCCAGCACTGCCTCGGGCACATCGTCGCCCACCTCGGCGGTCAGGCCCAACCCCTTGTCCGTGGCGTGGAGCCGGTGCATGTCCAGGGCTGTGCGCAGAATGTCGCGCAGGTCGAAATCAATGCGCTCAAGGGTGAGCTTGCGCGCCTCGATCTTGGAGAAATCCAGGATGTCGTTGATGACCGTGAGCAGCGAGGTGCCCGCCTCCAGCACCCGCTCAAGGCACTCGTTCTTGCGCGCCTCGTCCTGAACGCGCAGAGCCAGCTCGGCCATGCCCAGCACCGCGTTGAGGGGCGTGCGGATCTCGTGGCTCATGTTGGCCAGAAAGGCGGACTTGGCCCTGGTGGCCGCGTCGGCCTTTTTCATGGCCGCCACCAGTCGGGCCGATTTGCTGGTCAGCTCCTCGTTGGCCCGCTCCAGCTCGCGGGTGCGGCGGCGCACCTTGTCCTCGGACTTGTCGTGGGCCAGTTTGAGGGCGTCCTCGGCCCGCTTGCGGTCCGTGATGTCGATGCCAAGGACCATGATCATGCGCTCGCCCGACGAATCGGTCATGGGGCTGCATTGCAGGTGGAAGGTGCGGCCCCTGGCGTCGGTCCAGTCCCATTCCACGGTCCGGTCGGTCTCCATGGACTCCATGGGCGGGCACCCGATACAGGAGGTGTTGGCGCAGTTGAGGGCGTCGGCGCACAGCTTGCCCCTGGGGCTGCCGAAATACTTGCGGAAATATCGGTTGGCGTAGCGGATGGTCCGGTCCGGATAGAGGTGGTAGACAATGCCCGGCAGGGACTCCATGAAGAATATCTGCCGCTGCTGCTCGCGGCGCAGATCCTCGTCCGTGCGCCGCAGCTCGGTCAGGTCCAGGGTGTTGATGGCCAGCCGCGACACCTCGCCCCACGGGTTGGTCACCGGCACGATGGAATGGACCAGAGACTTGCCGTTGACCTCCTCCTCGAAACGCAGCGCCCTGACGCTGTCTATGGCCTCCCTGAACCGCTCGCGGCGCGAGTCCGCCGAGTCGCGGGGCAGCAGGTCGTAGATGTTCGCCTGCTCAAGCTCCCTGACCGACTCCATGCCGTAGAGATTGGCGGCCATGAGATTGGCGGCCAGCACGTAGCCGCTCACATCGATGACCAGCGACGACTCCATGGAGGAGTCAAGGAGCGCCCTGGAGGTCTCGTCCATGGAGACATATGAGGTGGGCCTTGCGGGCCGGAGCGTGAATGCCATGATCTTCCCGTATCCGTCTTGTCTTCATCCGGACATTGCCCCGGCGGCAGGGCCGACAGGGAACAGTCCACCCTGCAACCGTAGAGAACGGCAGGGCCTTGGTCAATGGTATTTTCTGTTTTGTGCGGCGGCTTTGCCCTCCCCGGCCCGGTTTGCAATCCTGGCCCTGGCCCGTTTGCAATCCTGGCCGGGAATGGTAGAAAACACCATGGACTATCAGGGAACCATCATCCGACCGCCCAGCGAGGCGGACAGCATCCTGCTCCAGGTGACGCTGGGCTGCTCCCACGGCAAGTGCGCCTTTTGCGGGGCCTATCAGGGCAAGCGGTTCGGCATCAAGGACCGGGAGACCGTGGTCCGCGACATCGCCTTTGCCGCACGCCACTGCCGCCGCCAGCGCCGCGTCTTCCTGTGCGACGGCGACGCCATGATCCTCCCGCAGCCGCGTCTGCTCGAAATCCTGGCCGACATCCGGCGCGAGCTGCCCTGGGTCACGCGCGTCGGCACCTATGCCAGCGCCAAGAGCCTGCGCTCCAAGAGCGATGCCCAGCTGGCCGAGCTGCGGGCCATGGGCCTTGGCATCGTCTACATGGGCCTTGAGTCGGGCGACGACATGGTGCTGGCGGCCATGGGCAAGAACGGCAACAGCGCAACCATCGTGGAGCAGGGCAGGCGCGCCCGCCAGGCCGGGTTCAAGCTCAACGTCACGGTCATCAACGGACTGGGCGGGGTGGAGGGCTCGCTGGCCCATGCCCGTGCCACGGCCACGGCCCTGAACGCCATGGACCCGGATCAGATCGGCGCGCTGAGCCTGATGCTCGTACCCGGCACGCCGCTGCACGCCCGGCACGCCAGGGGGGAGTTCGTCCTGCCCGATGCGCACGGCATGCTGGCCGAGATTCGCGAGATGCTGGCCGGGTTGCACCTGACGCGGGGGTTGTTTCTGGCCAACCATGCGTCCAATTATCTGCCGCTCAAGGTGCGGCTGCCGTCAGGGAAAGACGCGGCGTTGGGAGAGATTGACGCCGCTCTGGCCGGGATGCGGCGGTTGCGGGGTGAGGGGGTCAGGCGGTTGTAAGGGGCGGAGCGGCGTTGGAAGGAAGGGGAGAGAGGGGAGAGACAAGGAAGCCGCCTTCGGCGGAATGGGGAGTTGGGTGAGGATTTCGCTCCTCCGTCGCGACTTACTTTTGGGCCAAAGCGGCCAAAAGTAAGCAAAAACCGCTTTTGAAGACGTGTGATCGGGTCTCCCGCGTCGGACACCAGTATCATCGACCTGCTGGCGAAACAGTTGTCGGCGTCGAAGACTCCGCCTCCGCCGGGTTTCGCCCTGCCGCAGGCCGATGCAACTGGTGCCACGACGCTCCCGCCCATTGCGGGGCTGTCGAAGGGAGGGCGGAGATGGCGTGGCTGGGCAGGACATAAGAAAAGATCGGGGTCTTCTTTTGAATTAAACCCCTGCTGCATGCAATGGAACCGGCTCGCCCACCCTTACGGGATGGACGAGCCGGTTCCATTGCATGCGGCTCTTACCGCCGGAGGCTCGCTTGGGGTCCAGGGGCCTTAGGCCCTTGGCGGGTCCAGGGCAGCGCCCTGGCCGCCGGAGGCATTAGGGGCGTGGGTCAGGTCAGGACGAAATAGGGGGTATCGACGTAGCGGATGGTGGCGCGGTCCAGGCCGAGAGCTTGGTAGTGCGCGGCGAGTTCGCGACTGTGGCCGAGCAGTTCTCCCTGGTGGCGGCGGGGGACGTCGAGGCGTGAGGGGGACCGGCCCAGGCGACGGACGGCGTCCCGGACCAGGGACAGGAGGGCGAGGCCGCGCACGGACTGGCCCAGGGCCGGGTGCCAGGGACCGGCCAGGATGTTGGCTTCCAGGGTGTCTTCCGGGGCGAGGCCGAGGCGGATGACGCGCACGGAGCGCGCCCAGAGCAGGGTCAGGGCGGCGGCGAGTTCGGCTTTGGCCTGATCCAGGGACCACGGGGTGTATTGGCCGCGCTCCCACAGGGTTGCCAGGGGGGTGGAGCGCACCACGAGACAGGGATAGAGCCGGGCGATCTCCGGGGCGAGGTCGGCGGCCAGGGCGGCATCGTGTTGGAAGAGTCCGGGATGGTCGCCGGGCAATCCGGGCAGCAGTTGGATGCCCAGGGCCAGCCCGGCCTCGCGCACAGACTCGCAGCCGCGCAGGGCGGTTTTGCCGGTGTAGCCCCGGCCTGAGGCGGCCAGGGCGCGGTCATCAAAGGACTGGATGCCAAGCTCCACCATGTCGAGACCCAGAGCGCGCAGGGCGGCCAGGGTTTCCGGGGCCACGCAATCGGGCCGGGTGGAGCAGCGGACGCGGGTGATCAATCCCCGCTCGCGATAGCGCGCGGCCAGGGCCAGGAAGGTTTCGGGCCACGGCGCGGGCAGGGCGGAGAAGGTGCCGCCGTAGAAGGCCAGCTCGCAGGGGGCGCGTCCGGCGTCCAGGGCGGATTCGAGGTCTTGGGCCAGGGTGTCGAAAACGGCCTGGAGATCGGCCTGATCTCGACTGGCAGGAGCGTGGCCGGTCTGCTTGTCCTGGGCGCAAAACAGACAACGGTGCGGGCATCCGGCAAAGGGCAGGAAGACCGGCCAGACGCGGCCTGTCAGGGGTGGCGGTTCCGGGTGCGTGAATTCGATCTGCCGGACCACGGGCGGCTACCGGTTCATCCAGGTCCAGGCGTGCCTGATGGTTTCGCGGATGTCCGTGTATTTCGGCTGCCAGCCGAGGATTTTACCTGCCAGGGTGCGGTCGGCCACCAGCCGGGGCGGGTCGCCGGGTCGGCGCGGGCCGATCTTCGGCTCAATGGGCTTGCCGGTCACGGCGCAGGCGGCCTCGATGATCTCGCGCACCGAGTTGCCGGTGCCGGTGCCCAGGTTCACGGCCAGGGACGGGTTGCCGGCCAGATGGCCCAGGGCGAGGATATGGGCCTCGGCCAGGTCGCAGACATGGATGTAGTCGCGGATGCAGGTGCCGTCGGGTGTGTCATAGTCGGTGCCGAATACGGTGACCGGGCTGTCCGGCTCGCGGGCGGCCTGGAGCACCAGGGGGATGAGGTGGGATTCGGGATCGTGGGCCTCGCCGATCTGGCCGTCCGGGTCGGCTCCGGCGGCGTTGAAATAGCGCAGGGCGCAGTGGCGCGTGCCGTGGGCGCGGCCAAAGTCCTCAAGCATGCGCTCGACCATGAACTTGCTCCACCCGTAGGGGTTGACCGGCCACTGGGGATGGTCCTCGGTGATGGGCACGATCCTGGCAGCGCCGTAGACCGCGCAGGACGAGGAAAAGACGATGGGCACCACCTTGTGGTCGCGCATGGCCTCGAGCAGGGTCAAAGTGCCAGCCACGTTGTTGGCGTAGTACTTGCCGGGATCCTCCACGGATTCGCCCACATAGCAGTAGGCCGCGAAGTGGATGACCCCCTCTGGCCGGTAGGTGGCGAACACCTCGTCGAGCAGGGCGCGGTCCGCGATATCGCCGACCACCAGCGGCCCCCATTTGACAGCCCACTCATGCCCGTTGACCAGGGTGTCCAGGGTGACGGGCGTGTAGCCGCGCGCGGCCAGGGCCTTGCAGGTGTGGCTGCCGATGTATCCGGCCCCGCCGGTGACCAGGATGTTCCGCGCGCTCATGCTTTCCTCGCGTGGTCGGCCAGCGCTCATGCTTTCCTCGCGTGGTCGGCCAGATGGCGGCGCGCCGTGCGCACCAGCTCGCTCGACTGCTCGAAGAGCCGCCGCCAGTTGTCGCTGGAATGGTTGTAGACCTCGCGCTCCGGGCCGTGGTGGCGGACATTGGCCAGCACTTTCGGCACGTGGACCATGTCGGCCCCGCCCATGGCGAAGCGCAGAAACATGTCGTGGTCCTGAGGATAGATGGCCGGGTTGTAGTAGCCGAACCGGTCGTGCAGGGAGCGCTTGTAGAGCTTGCACACCCCGCACAGGTACCAGTGGCAGAAGGCGGCCTCGAATGTGTAGTCCGGCAGGGAGAAACGGCGCAGGATGCGGCCCGCATCGTCCACCACATGCATGTCGGCATAGGCCATGTCCGCCCCGCTGCCGTCCAGGGCTGCGGTCAGCTCTGCCACCATGGAGGGCAGCAGCGCGTCGTCCGAGGCGATGAAGGTGCAGTATTCGCCGGTGCAGGCGCGAAAGCCGGTGTTGAGCGCCTCGGACAGCCCCTTGTTCCGCTCGTGGTGGATGACCTTGAGCTCGCGCCCTTCGGGCCGGTAGCGGGGGTGGACCACGCGCTCCACCGCGCCTGTGGCCTCGTCGAGATGGGCGGCGTGGGACACGGTTTCTGTGCCGATGGCGGCCTGGAAGGCCTCGATGACCTGGGCCGTGCCATCGGTGGAGCCGTCGTCGACCACCACGATCTCAAGGGACGCGTATTCCTGGAACCAGGCCGCGTCGAGGCACACGCCCAAATATTTCTCCTGATTGTAGCAGGGGATGACGATGGAGACTTTCTTCATGGCAGCTCCGCCTTTTGCACGGTCTGGTTGCGCCGGCCCATCAGGGTCTCGGCCAGGATGAAATCATGCTCCTCGTCGATGTCCACGGACTCGGACGGGGGCGTGGCGAACATCTGCGGCGCGCGCCCGATGCGGTTGCCGCCGGACCGGGCAAAGGAGTCCCGGTTGAAAAGATAGAGGAGCGAATTCTCCTCGAACACGGGCGGCAGATCCTGGGTGCGCAGGAGCACTGCCGGGTCGTGGTTCACGGCCTCGCCCGACTCCCAGTAGAGCCGGGTCTGGAGCCGGGTGACCGAAAAGAGCGAGTCGTACCGGCCAAGGCCGCTGCAATAGGCGTCCACGGCCCGGGCCACGGTCTGTGGAGAGAGCAGCGGATTGGTGGCGTGGGTCTGGAGGAAGTGGTCGCCCTGGCAGCGGGCCATGTCGTCGGCGATGATCCGGTTCATGGAGACCATGTCGCCCTGGATGGCCTCGGGCCGCCAGTGGATGACCACCTTGGAAAACCGCTGCTGCGCGGCCTCGGCAATGGCCGGGCTGTCGGTGTTGATGACAATGGACTGAACCCGGTCGCACGCCTCAAGCGCGGCGGCCACGTGGAAAAAGAGCGGCTCCCCGCACATGGGGCGCAGGTTCTTGCCCGGCACCCGCTCGGAGTGGCCCTTCATGGGCAACAGGGCGATGACGTTCATGCAGGCTCCGTGACTGGTGAGGGGTTTTCCAGGGCAACGAGGCTCAGGGCGCGCACTACGGCGGTATTGTCTGGAAAGGGATGACCCGACGGCCCGGACACGCCCACAAAGGGCACCGCGCACTCGCGGGCCGCGCGCCAGTCGGTCATGGCATCGCCCACAAACACGCACCGGGCAGGCGCAAACCCATGGCGGGCGAGCACATCGCGCACGATCTCCACCTTGGTCCGGGGCGAGCCGTGGACCTCGGCAAAGACCCCGTGGCCCAGCCGGGCCAGGACAATGGCCTCCAACTCGGCCTGGGGCGTGCCCGAGGCCACAAAGGCCGAGACGCTCCGGTCGGCCAGCGCGGCCAGGGTCTCGCGCGCGCCGGGGATGAAGGGCGCGGCCATGACCTTGGCCAGGGTCAGATCGCTGAAGGCGGCGCACAACCGGGCCATGAGCGCCTCGGTCATGGGCAGGCCGAGCAACTGCTCGTGAAAATGGCGGAACTTCTCGTGGCGCGACACCCCGCCGTGGCTCAGGTGGTAGTCCACCACGGCGCGGCGCACCGCTTCCCCATGGTCGGCATACATCTCGGCAAAGGCCGCGGTCTTGACCGCCACCGAGTCGAGGATCACACCGTCGAAATCAAAGAAGACCGCCTGCATGGGCTATTCCCCATCCTCGCGCTGCTGGCGCGCCACCTGTTCGCCGTGCAGGGCGTCGATGCAGTGCAAAAGCCCCTGGCCGAAATCCACGAACAGGTTGCTGACCAGCTTGCGCCCCAGCTTGGGGGCAAAGGAATACGGGGTGATGCGGTAGTGGGCCGCGCGGTCCGAGGGCAGGATGTTCAGCTCCACCCGACCGCCGAATATCTCGCGGATCATCTCCAGCAGTTCGCGGTAGGTCATCTTTTCCACCCCGGTCAGGATGACGTTCTGGTTTTCGAACTCCGGGGCCAGAATCTCCACGCTGCTCCTGGCCGCGTCAAAGACGTGGATGAACTCGCGCAGCTCGTCGCCGTTGCCGTGGTAGGTGATGGCGCCGGTCTCCACAGCCTGCCTGAGCAGGGAGTGGATGCTGTTGCGCTGGTCGGCGCGGGGGCCGTACAGGGAGCCGTAGCGCAGGCAGGTGTATTTGAGCCCGTAGCGCTTGGCATAGTCCTCGATAAAGGATTCGCAGGCCCGCTTGCTGGTGCGGTAGAAGGACCCGGCCTCGCTGAAGACATAGGCCGAGCTGGCAAAGACGAACCGGCCCACTTGTGCCGCCACGCAGCAGTCGAGCAGCCCCACCGTGCCCAGGATGTTGACGCTGGCCGTGGTCATCGGCGACTTGGCGCAGTCCTCGATGTCCGCGATGCCCGCGAAATGGTAGACCGCGTCCATGCCCTGCACGGCTTTGGCCAGCCCGTCGCGGTCGAGCAGGTCGCCAAGGATCATCGCCTGATCGGCGCGCAGCCAGGGCGAGGCCACGGCGTCGAAGATGGTCACCTCGTGCCCGGCGTCGCTCAGGGCGTCGGCCACGTGGCTGCCGAGAAAACCGGACCCGCCTGTCACCAGAACTTTCATGCTCACCCCCGTGTTCACCCTCTTATTCACCCTGTTGGGCGGGCAAGGGAATTCAAGAGATTCTCCACCGCCTGGGTTTCCTGAATGATGCGCCCCTCGCGGGCATAGGAGCCGATGTGCCCGGTCAGCACTGCGCCTGGCCGGTCCACGAGCGGTCCGGCATACGGCTCGCGCTCGAAACAGTCGATGGCCGCTCCGGCCAGCCTGCCCTCGGCCAGGGCCGCGTCGAGCGCAACCTCGTCCACCAGCCCGCCGCGGGCGTAGTTGACCACAAAGGCGCCGGGCTTCATGGCCCGGATGGCCGCCTCGCCCAAGATGTGGCGGGTGGCCTCGGAATAGGGCACATGCACGCTGAGCAGATCCGCCTCGGCCAGCAGTTGGTCAAACCCGACCGCCTCCACCCCCTGCGGCGGGGGTGCGTACGGATCGTGGCCAAGAATCCGACACCCGAAGGGACGCAGCAGTTCCGCCAGCCTGGAGCCGATGCGGCCCAGGCCGAGCAGCCCGACTGTCCGATATGCAAGAAGGACGCCCATGGGCCGCTCCCAATTGCCGGACCGGATTCCGGCGCAGGAGTTGTGGATGCCCCGGAGCATGCACAGGATCGCGCCCAGGGTGATCTCGGCCACGGCCTGGGTGGGCGCGTCCGGGGTGTTGGTCAGGGCAATGCCCAGGTCGCGGGCCGCCCCGGCGTCCACGCTGTCCATGCCTATGCCGCAGCGGGCAATGGCCCTGAGCCTGCCCCCGGCCAGCATGACCTCGCGCGTCAGGGGCTCGACCCCGGCCAGGAGGCCCACCGGGCTGTGCTCCTGGTGCAGAGCCATGCCCTCGGCCTCGGTCAGCTTGCGGCCATGGGGATTGAGCACAGGCTCATACCCGGCCCGGCGCAGGGCGGCGAGCGGTGCGGCGTCCATCACGCCAAAGGATGAGGTGGTGATCAGGATGGTGTCCATCAGGCGTTGTCCCCGTTGTCCGGACCGGTGGCAGCCCCCCTGGCCTCGGCCACGGCCCGGCGCGCGGCAGAGCCGAGAAAGAAGGTGTCCAGGCCGTAGGAGAGAAACCGATACCCCTTGGCCCGCTTGGCTTCGAGCACGTCCGGATCAGGGCGGACCACATGAAAGCCCGGCGCGGCATCCGTGGTGGCGGCCACGGCCTCGACCCGGTCCAGGGCAGCCACCACGTCCGGGTGATCGAACCGCCCCGGCATGCCCAGCGACCCGGACAGGTCGTAGGGGCCGACCATGAAGCCGTCCACGCCGTCCACGGCCAGGATCGCCTCCAGGTTTTCCACCGCCCTGATATGCTCCACCTGGACGATGACCACGCTGTTGTCGCGGTTCCAGGCCTGATATTCGTCAAAGCCGAAGCCGTACTGCTGGGCGCGGGCCAGCCCCACGCCCCGGAACCCGCGCGGCGGATACTTGACAGACTGCACGGCCTGCTCGGCCTCGTCCGCGGTGTTGACCATGGGCACGATGACGCCCGCGGCCCCGGCATCCATGACCCGCTTGATGAGGTTGGGCTGGTTGTGGCCCACGCGCACCAGGGGCACGACGCCCTGATGCTCCACGGCCCGGATCATCTCCTGGGCCAGGGTCAGGCCGATAGCGCTGTGCTCCATGTCGATGGTCAGCCAGTCGAACCCGGCCCCGGCCACGATCTCCGCCGTGGTGGTGGAGCCGATGGTCAGCCACGAGCCGTACAGGGTCTCGCCCGCCTTGAGCCGGGCGCGAAAGGTGTTTTTCATGATGGCATCCGCTTTTTTTTTCGTATCGTCTCAGTCTGAAACACTGGTTGCAGCCGTTGCCGCCAGATGCAGCCCGATCTGCTTCTGCCGCGCCATCTCGCCGGAATCGCCGTGGGGCGGAGCCTGTCCCGCTCTCCTGGCGAGGCTGTCCCCCAATCCGCGCACGAGCGGTTCGCCGTCCATTCCCTTGAGCACGTCCCAGGCCCGCAGGGTCAGCCAGCAGGACAGTTCCGAGGGCTTGGCCGGAACGTCCATCCGGTCGAGACAACCCGTCGCCACAAGCGCCAGATCGCCAGCTTCCTGCGGACATTGACAGCAAATGCGGCGCAATGTCCACAAGGCACCGGTGCAACAGGCCAGATACCGCAGCCCCAGGCGGGATCGCAACCCCACGGGCCGCTGTTCGAGCAGGTCGAATATCCGGCGATGCATGAGGGCGTCATGCCGGTGCTGCCGAAGGGTGTCCGCAGACATGCTCTGCGCATGACGGCGGTAATGGACCAGGGCATTGGGGTTGGCCCGAAAAACCGCACCCGAAGCAAGCAGGCCGAGCCAAAACCAGTGGTCCTCACACGCCCCCAGCGTCTCGTCGAAACAAAGCCCGCCCATGGCCTTGCGCCGGATCATGAAAGCATGGGGCGGCGCGATGTTAAAATGACAGAGATGGATATCCAGGTCGTCGGCAAACAGGTTCCACCGACCCGCCTCCACCGGGCGGCCCTCCCTGGTTTCGGAAAAGAACGCGCTTGGGCTGACCGCAACGTCGCAGTCCGGGTTGCGATCAAGAAACGCCATCTGCCCGGCCACGGCGCCTGGAGCCAGCAAGTCGTCGGAATCGAGAAACACGAAAAAATCGCCCCCGGCCTCGGCAATCCCACGGTTGCGGGCCGCCGAAAGCCCGCGATTGGCCTGGCTGACCACCCGCACCCTGTCCCGGTAGGCACCCAGCACCTTCGCGGTGTCGTCGGTGGACCCGTCATCCACCACGATGATGTCCAGTGCAACGTCCGCCTCCTGGGCCAGGACGCTGTCCAGGGCACCGCGCAGATACCGGGCATAATTGTAGGTCGGGATGACGACGGAGACGCTTTTCTTTTTCATGACGCGCGCACTCTTCAACTCCCTTGCGCCACACCCACAGACAGGGGCAGGCTCATCCCGTAGACTTCCGGCAGTACCTTGGGCAACGCATCCAGATAAGCCGCAAAGGCGTCTCCCCTGAACAAGACAAAGAAGCACTTGGAGCTGTGTTCGTCGAAATCGCCTCTGAAAAAACGCACCCCAAGGTTGAACCTGTCGGCGATGTTCCGCATGCTTTGCCACGTCCAGGCCGTCACATGGACACCGTGCTTCCAATACCAGGGTTCGCGGCTCGGGTGAGCGCTCAACAACCCGCCATGCCAGAAATCCGTGCTGCCGACGATGGCGCCACTCTCGGCCAGATGTCTGACAAGCACACCAACGTCCTTCATGGGATCGGTAAAATGTTCGAACACTTCAAAGGCGGAAATCAGGGCAAAACGACGATCCGGCAATTCATCCCGGTGAAAGAAGCACTCCTCTCCAAGCTCCCGCTTGCGCTGCTCGATGAGCGGCCGCCAAAGATCACAGCCAACAGCGTCAACACCCTGGGCCCGCAACGCTTCAGGAACGAGACTCCACCCAACCCCGTAGTTCAACACCTCGCGCAGGCCCATACCGTCAATAAATCGACGACAAAAAGTGTACTCGCGCCGATGCACCAGGGCATGGCCGGGCTGCATGGCCCCGGCCGCCTCTCCCCGGTCAAGGGCGCGCACCAAACCTGGCGGAGTCCTGGCCATCAACAGGGAGCAGGCTGGACAGAGCAGCCAGTCTTTTTCAAAAGCCTGCTCATGCTCGACCATGGGCAGGCCGCAAGCCGGACAAGGGACGTCAGACTCTTCCGCCCCTGGACGAGGGGCAACAGATGCCTCCAGCCCCCCCTCCCCGGCCTCGGGCAGAATCTGAGCGCGCAGTGTTTGCGCCTCGGGAGACAACACCCCATATTCTAGCCGCAGCCCGTCCAGAATCGCGCGGGCCTCAAGAAACAACCCCTTGGACGCCAACAACGTCGCGTATTCGCAGAGCTCGCACTCTTCATCAGATACTCTCATGATGCTCACGTTCTCCCCCTTCGTCAAAAATTTTCTGGCTTCATGAACCGGTCAGCAAGCTCAATGCCTGTCGAGGCGCGACAAAGGCGCGTGGGTTTGTGCCAACCTTCTTACCTGCATCGTTTCTTCGGATAATTCGTTCAATTACTTAATACGGAGGCAATAATCTGACTCCCCGCATCTCCCTTTGAAAGAACCATGCCAAGGAACGAGATGACCGGGCATCCGGGCTTTCTCCAAAGAGAAGACTGAATAATGGCACTTTTTTCCCACACCCAACGTCTCCTGTCACCACCGGACGAAACCGATGCCGCTTGCAAAAAGTTCCATCTTTCGTTTATTCACCAAGTGAACAAGGCTTGGCAAGCCCAAGTCGTCATGACCAACAACTCGTTTTCATTGCCTTTCTCTATCCATCGACGGGAGGTTTCGTGAGAATCGACACCTGAACCAATCGCAAGTCATGATGAGTTCCCCTGAAGAACGGAACTCATGTGGCATGCATGTTGCTTCTCTCAACGCGGGAACCCGCTCCCAAGACCTGTCATGGCGGCTCTTTCCCATTACTGTTTGAAGAGGACCACGGCAGCATGAGCTTCGAGCAGCCCTGCTCTGTATGCTTTTAGAATTGAACATCCCTGGACTGTAAAGATGAACGCAACGCTCAAGAACAGCGATCCTCCCGTCCTGTTTCCCCGGGTCAAACGCCTGGCGTTCATTCCCGCACGGGGGGGCTCCAAGGGCTTGCGCCGTAAAAATGTCCTTGATCTTTGCGGCCAACCTCTCATTGCCCACACCATCCAGGCCGCCTTGGCCTGCGGGGGGTTTGACCGCGTGTTCGTATCTACGGATGACGAAGAGATTGCCGAGGTGAGCCGCAGCTTTGGTGCCGATGTGCCGTTTCTGCGCCCAAAGGAGCATGCCCGGGACGACTCCCTTTTGGCGGGGGCCATCAATCACGCCTTCAAGGAGTTCGAGAACCGCGGGGAATCCTTTCACCTCTGCGCGGAACTCTATCCAACCAGCCCGTTCAGAACACCCGATCTGCTGCGAATGCTGCTCTCCAAGCTCGACGCCGGATACAAGAGCGTACGAACAGCCCACACCAGCTCAGGCAATGCAACACGCTACTACATCTGCGACGGACAGGACGAACGCCCGTTGACACCGGTTTGGCCGAACTCCCTGCACGGCTCGCTCTTTTTCCTCGGAGTATTCAACGGCTATTGGATCTCGCCCCTGCGCCCAACATGGGGTACTTATGTCCACGGTATCAACGACCCGGCGGAACGGGTGGATATTGATACGAAACTCGACTTTGAGCTTGCCCGGTACATTCTGGAAAACAATCTTTACCCTCTTGCATCCTGAACAAGCCATGCAGCATACGACAGCACTCAAACGCGCCAAGCGGCAAGAGGGAACCCTTTACTCTCTTGAGAGAAGCTCCCTCAGCGTCCCGCATCCACTCTCCATCCACGTGGGCTTTGCCATCACTCAGGCCGCATTCTTTACCCCTATGCCCGACCCGCGTAAGGATGACGATCCTCTTTTTTCCTGTCCGTTCCCCCAGCACTGGAAATTTCAGGCGTTGCCGGTGGTCAACTGCGGCCTCATCGGTTTCAGCAAATCGTTCTATCAAGGCTACTGCGCGTTTGCCGAAAAGGCCACTGACCCCCTGCACCCGCACCTGACGTACGCCATAGGCTCCTTGCGCTACGACGCTCCCACCAACAACACGGCTCGCCGCCTTTTGCAGCCGGACGACTTCCACAATACCCCTCGGGGAGAACCCTGGGCCATCCCGCTGTACGAGTCGGCGAGCAAGGCCTTTCTCTCATTCCGCAGAAACGCTCGAGGCCGGGGTGAGATATTCCTCCGCATACAACCTCCGCCGATGCCGGGCATACTCTGCCTGTACCGCGCCTCTCTGGCGGCACCGGGGGCCTGCGACGAGTTCTTCTACAACATCCCTGCCCACATGGATCCAGACTGCCCTGTCGGCCTCGCGCCAGACTGCGACAATGCATATCTGGGCGCCATCCTACTGCAAAAAACCTGCACAGGGGCGGCCAGCTGGGTCCATCAGGTATCGTTTGAATGCCACGACATATCAGAAGGATGCGATACAAAAACTATTTTCGGTCGAGTTGAAAACGATTCGTGCCACGGCAGGCAGGCTCAGCCCCCCGTGTTCGTGCACTCGGGCCACACTCCCCGGGAGCATTCTTCCAAAGAGCTCTACGCTTTGCTTTGCAAGCAGTTTGAAAAAAATAAAAACTCCACCCAGAATCCGCCGTTGTGCGATTTCGTCCGCGAGGTGGACAGCGCCGTTTTCCTGGTTGAGCATTCGCCAGACACCGTCACTGACACAACAGTTGAAGTCCTGCAGGAACGTCTGGAACTCGCCGAAGAACGCTTGCGGCCAAGACTCATGGAAGGCCAGATCCTCTTGCGCGAGAAACTCGTGGAAGCTGTCGGGCCTAGGCAGACTCCGCTGGACAGCGTGCTTGCCACATTTGTCAACGAGACACGGCAGGCGTGGAACCTGTTGCAGGACATACGCTTCCGTCGCATTCCGGCCATCAGGACAAGTGGACGCCCGCGCCTGGTCATCAGTCGCAGCACGGTTTTCGGTTTCGGCCCGTTACAGGGAACCGGTGACATCGCCTCTTTGCAGGATGGCGGACACTGCATCAGCGAGCCCGAAACCAACACGCTCTTCATCCTCAAGGATTGGCTCGTGCAGCGGAAAATCAGCAGCTCCTGTCAATCCATAGGGCGAATGCGGTCCGATGACGACGGCATCCGGCTGCTCGACCCTGCGGCCAAATCCTTGTTCCGCCTCTCCACCGCTGGCGATCTTGTCGAAAAAACCGACCTTGATCTTTCCGCCATTGCCAATGGCGACACCCTTGAGCCAAGCGATTTCCTCCTTCTCGGCGACCATATCCTTCTCGCCTGCCAGACTCGCGAAAATGACGCCACAGTCGTCATCCAGATCCCTCCCGAGGGGCTTCCCTACACTCTCTTCCATCTGGACCACGGCATCTTTCCTTTCGAGGGTTGGGCGCTTTGGCGAAATCAACTGATATTTCCATCTAGCAAAACCGCGATCCTGAACAAGTATTCCCTGGCGGACGGCTCGTGGGGGCAGGTCCAACTGCCCATCTGTAACTCAAACATCAGGGGCTTTTCCATCTGCGGCGACCTGCTTTTTCTCAACTACCCGCCAAACCTCTTCGTCTACGATCTCGCGGCCGATCACATGGGACACTCGCTCCACATACCCGATGTGGTGGGCAAACTGCCCATCCATGCGAGAACCTTCCAGGTATTACGGGACGGCGACAGCTATCGCCTATTCATAAGCACGGACAAAGGCCGCCTAGCCACGCATACACTCACTCTGGACACAGAGCACGACTCGCAAATCCTGCCGCTCAGCCATGAGGCGGCTCAGCCACACAACATCATTCCGGGAGAGCTTTCATGCTGAATATCACAGACTTCAAAGACACCCACCTTGGCGAGGCCGCCTGGATAGTCGGCAACGGACCGAGCCTGAACCAGATGGACCTCCGGTTCCTCGACGGCAAGGTGAACTTCTGCATGAACAGAATTTACCTCGGTATCGACCAGTTCGGGTTTACACCGAAATATTACACCGTCGAGGACAACTTCGTCGCCGAGGACACGCCGGAAGAAATCAACGCCCTGCCCTACTGCAAATTCCTGCCAAAAGATTTGAACTATTGCCTGGGCGGCGGCGAAAATGTCTGCTGGGTCGATTTCTTGCGGCGTTACGAGACATTTCCCCGGTTCTCCCCTGATGCCGAAGAACTGGTTTACTGGGGCTCGACCGTCACCTATCTCGCCATCCAGTTAGCATACTACATGGGATGCGACCCCATCTACCTCATCGGCGTGGACTTCGACTACGCCGTGCCCGGCTACGCCACCGGCCCGGAGATCACCTCTCAAGAAGCAGACCCCAACCACTTCCATCCCGACTATTTCGGCCCCGGCAAACGCTGGCACCATCCCCGACTCGACTTGGTGGGAAAGGCCTACATCGAGGCCCGGCGGTTCATCGAAGGACGGGGCCGGCGCATATACAACGCAGGCGTTGGCGGCAAGCTCTCGATCTTCGAGCGAGTCAATTATCTGGATGTCCGCTAGAAACACACGTAGGAGCAAGCCATGCATGCACTTGAAAACAAACAACTCTCTGACCTATCCGACAAAATCTCGTTCGCATCCGCCTGCTGCAAGCGGCTTCTGGCCATGCAGCACACCCCGGACACCATCCGCGGATACTTGGCTCCCGAAAAAGGCGTCGCGCTTCATGCTGCTCGCCGAATATGGCCCCGGCGAGGGCGCGGTCGTCGAAATCGGCAGTTTCCTGGGCAAATCCACCTGCTGGCTGGCGCTGGGCGCCAAGGCCGCTGGGCGGGAAGCGATCACCGCGGTAGACTACTTCAAGCCCATGACCTTCATGGCTACCAGCGAAGATCCCATGGACCAGGCCATTGCCAAAGCCGGATCGACCCTGCCCTTCTTCAAGGAACATATCCGTACATTCGGAGTGGAGGATTTCGTCTCTCCCATAGTTACCGACTCCCGGTCGGCGGCCGAGGCCTGGGATGGCCGTCAGATCCGCCTGCTCTTCATCGACGGCCATCACGAATACAACAGCGTCAAAACAGATTTTTCGCTGTGGTCTCCTTTCGTGCAGCAGGGAGGCATCATCATCTTCCACGACTACTGCCAGTCATGGCCCGGCGTGATCCAGTTCTATGACGAAATGATGTCGTCCACCGACGGATACAGGGAACTTTTCACTTGCCACTCAATGAAGGTCGTTGCCAAATCGTAAGAATGCGCCACTGGCGTGTCCGCACATGTGTGTCGAGAGAGGGTGGATGTTTTCAAACAAACGCGTTTATTCCAACGGGACGGTGTTCTTCCAGGAAAGCATCGGCGGCAACTACTGCTGCGATTTGATTCCTGGCAACGAAACGGCCGTAGTCAGCTTCGGCAGTTCGGAATACTTCGACCCGCACATAAACATTGAGCAAACCCTGCCCTGGGGATTCAATTTCCTGCACCGTCGCGGGTATACCATCGTTGGGGTCAAGTGTGCGGTTTCAGACTACTTCCGCGGCAAGGATTTTCATGATTTCATGAATCAACTGCGCGAGGATAAATTCTTTTCGCAATTCAAACAGACGGTTCTCTATGGCGGTTCCATGGGCGGATACGGCGCCTTGGCTTTTTCCTCTGTGGCGGAGAGTCCGGTCATTATCGCTCACAACCCGCAGACCACGGCATGCCCCACCCTCACGCCCTGGGAAATTCCCTTGCGCAAAAGTTTCGACTGGACAGGCGAATTCGTCGACGGAGCGGTTGAATCGGCTAGCGCCAAGCGGATATATGTTTCCTATGATCCCTATTATCGCCCGGACAGAATGCACGTTGACCGCATCAAACACGAACGGCTCGTGAGACTGCGAGTGCCTTTTGTCAAACACGGAATGCCCATGCATCTCTACAACCTGGGCCTGCTCGTTAGTGTCTTTGATCAGGCATGTGCGGGAACCCTCACTGAGTCGGACTTTGACGAGCAGATCGAGGGCATAAGGGATACGGCGGCGCAATACATGTACCACCGGAGCCTGCTCGCCTCCCTTGAAATCACCACGCGTCACTCCGAGGCAATTCAGGACGCGGAGTGCAAACGGATTGACGCTTGGAACCGATTCAACAGAAACGAAAGCGTTGACGAAATCCATCCCGACCTCACTCTCAACGGGAACGGCTCCAGCGCGTTCGACTCTGCCGCAACGCCCCAGTCATCAAGGCTGTTACAGGACGTCTGGATGCTCCAAATGGAACAGAACAAGGCGGTGACCGCCAAGCTTGATGCGGCGCGATCCACCGTCACCGAACTCCAAAAAGAAGCGCTTTTGAACCAGCAGGTTGTCGATTTTTTATATCATGTCAGCCTGCACAGAACGGATGACGCTATGCCTATTCCGCGCAGCCTTGCCGACAACGATGATATCTGGGAGCATCTTTTATGCAAATTTGCGGCGGGCGGGCAAGAGGCCGCCAGAGCCTTCACAAGGCTTTACCTCGGTCATACGGATGGACGCCCACTGTCCCGATGGCTTCGTGCCGCGACGGTGAGCGTGCCTGTGGACCGGCTTCAACTCCCCCGGCGAATACTGCTTTTCCGTTCGGCGCCTAAAGCCGTTTGCGACGACCTCCTGGCGCAGCTTTACGAGTTGAATCCGGGGTGCGAACTCGTTGCGGTCGTTCAAAAAGACTACCCCGTTTCATACAGTTGGCGCACCTTGACTCGCGTCGAAATGAATCCGGGCCCATTTTCATCAACAGTTTTTCTGGCCCGCCACCAAGACAGAAAACTCTCCGGACAGTATGACCTCGCCCTGATCCCGACCAACGGCAAGCGCTCCGGGTATATCGAATTCATCCATGCGGCAAAACGGCTCGACGCACGGCGCATTTCCCTCTACCCCTCGGCAAACATCATGGTCTCACACTGTGACAAACGACTGCACATGCTAGACGCGCACGGTATGGAACCCTCCTCTCATGAAGGCGGAAATTCATGAAACTGCACTTGCATATTGGCACTTTCAAGACCGGATCCACGACCCTGCAGCATTTTTTGCTGCACAATGCGAAAGAACTCTCCGAGCGGGGGGTCGCCATCCCCTCCCTCATGGGAAACGCGCTCATGCCCATCAGGTTCTCAACCGCCGTGGGCAACCCCCAAGTTGTCGAATTCCACAAACAGTCCCAAACGCATATAGCAAAGGGAGCCACGCTGCCCTCTGCGGAGGAGGCGCAGAAAGCGCTCCAGAAAACCTTTAACAATCTGCGTGAAGACGCCTGCATTCTTTCCTGGGAAGGGCTGCCCCTGTTTTTCCCCGAAAAAGAAGATGTGGAACGCCTCGCCGACCAGCTCGGCACCGTTTGCGATAAAATTCAGATTGTCATCTATCTGCGGCGCCAGGACTCCCTCTACGCAAGCCTCTACGGGGAACTCATTTACCAGGGCCGCTTTTTCAACGATCCGGACGCCCCCTTTTCCTACGAATCCGCGGAAGGGGCTTTTGGCTTCGGCGAATCGGGCTCGAATATGCGCTGGTTTGATTATGCAGGGCTGACCAAAACATGGGCGGACGTTTTCGGAGCCGAGAACGTCCTTGTCCGCCCTTTTGAAAAACAACAACTTGTCAATGCCGATATCGTTTCCGATTTTCTCTCGATTTTCGGACTTGATAAAGAAGACTTCGACCCGATACCCGACAAAAACAAATCCATCGACCGCTTCCAGATGGAATTCCTGCGCCACATGCTCCGCCATTTGCCCAGCCATGTGCGCGGAGAGTTGAATCCGGCATTTCTTCATCTGGGCAGGATGATGCACAACTCGATTCCGCCGACCACCCACTATAAGACCTCCACCAGGGGAGCCAGGGAATTCCTTCAGCGCTTCGAAGCCAGCAATGCCTATGTGGCCAGGACATTCCTCGGCCGACAGGATGGTCGGCTTTTCCTGGATCCGGCTCCTGCCGACAACAGCGCCGAATTGCCGGACTTGACAGTGGAAAAGGCCATGGAGATCACCGGTCAGATATGGAATGAACAATGGAACCATGTCGGCAGAATAACCAACAGGGACAAGGAAACCATACGCAAGGCCGAGGCCCATGCTGCCACCTTGCGGGACGCGGGAACCGCTCTGCTCGCCTTGGGCTTGTCGGCCCAGGGCAAACCAAGTGCGGCCAAGGTCCTGTTTGCGGGCATACCCAACGTCGAAAACCGGAAGGAACTGCGCGACCATCTTTTCCAGACTCATGCACTGCAAAACCCGGACACCCTGGCCCTGTATCTGGCCCACTGCCCGCCCGCCCTGCGCACGGATACGGCCCGGGAAAACACGGTGCTGCCGCCCGAAGCCCCCTTTGCTCAACAGCCCCGACCCGCCCGGGTTCTCGTGTTTCGGTCTGCCCCGCCCATGGTCTGCATCGACCTGTTCGCACACCTCTTTCGCACTTGGCCGGGCGTCCAGGCAGATGTCGTCATCCAGAAGGGAAGCACGTTGGATCACGGATTCCCTTTTGCCGAAAGGCTCTATGTCGAACCCGCCCGGTTCTCGGCAGAGAGTTTCTTTTCGACTTTTTCGGCAGAATCCCTCCGCACTCGCTACGACCTAGCCATCATCCCGACCAACGGGGAGCTTGCCGGATACGCGCCCTTTTTCGAAGTGGCCAGCAAACTGGCATGCCCGACCTGCGCAGCATACAGGTCGGACAACCTCCTGTTGCCCGAAGCTGGAAAGGTCCTTGAACTCATGCCAATGACACCCGGTCATCCTCAATAAACCATCTCCGCAAAGAGAGACGAATAAAATAGTCATGCCCTCACAATCAATGCAAGAAACTCGGCCCCGGCTCCATGTCCAGTGGCTGACGCCGAGCATGGATTTCGGCAGAGCCAAGCTCACCTTGCACGCCTCTGGCCTCTGTTCCGAGTGCGGCGCGTCCATGTCCCTTGCGCTCGACGAACTCGCACCCGGGGAAACGACTGCCTGCGCCGGTTGCGGCCAGAGTCTGGAGCCAAGCAAGACGGACATACAAAGGCTGGGGAAATCCCTGGTCAAAAAGTATATGGATTCTTTGGAGCGCCACATAGCCCCCTGGCCGGAACACGCAGCCAGTCAGGAAGGAAAACATTCACGGTTCGACTGCTACTCGACCATGAACGAGTACCTGAAGGACGTGAGGCTGGATGTTCGCGCCCAAGACGAGTTGTCGCTGCTCATGGCCCTGGCCCTAGAACTCCGCCCCTGGCTGCTCGTGCGCTTCGGAGCAATGCAGAGCTCGTACTTCGGACACATGTCAATGAATACGGAAAACTACTTGAGCCGACGCGACGTCGGCATAGGTTTCACGGATTCATACGATATTTTTGGGTACGGACAATTCGTGATCAACAGACAACTCAAACGAAAATGGGACGAGGTGCTCAATACCTCCCAGACTGCGACCGTGTTCGCCTCCATGATGCCTTGGGACAGTCCCCATTCGATCACTAAGGAGGTCTTCGCCAACCAGGGAGCTGACTCGGCCCAGATATGGAGAAAGACCGAACCGCACCTCTGCTTCTCGGAAGAGGAGCTTCGCTATGCCCGCAGTGAGCTTGAACGCATGGGAATTCAGCCGGAGAGCGAATATGTGTGCATCGGGGAAAGGACATCGGCCTACAGGAAAACGATCCTGAACGCCAACAAGTTCAAACAGACAAGCAACTCTAGGGACGCGGGGTTCGACCAGTTCAGTCTCGCCGCCATGGCATTGGCTGATCGAGGCTACTTTGTTCTGAGGATGGGAGCCGCCTCGGACTTGGATTTGTGTTCCTCCCATCCCCGGATAATCGACTACGCCAGCAAATACCGCTCCGAGTTCATGGACCTGTATCTCGGAGCCACCTGCCGTTTTTTTGCAGCACCTCCATCAGGTGTGACCAGTATCGCATCCATCTTCAGGCGCCCCATTGTTTTTTCCAACTATTTCTACACAAAATTTACCCAGCACTGGCTGGAAAATATCCTGTTCCTGCTCCCGCACCTTTACAACAAGAACACCCAAACCCACCTAAGCCTTGCTGAGTATGCCCTCCTGGACCAGCCCCCTGGAGACCGCTGGGAAAACTACGGAGTAACCTTTGTCTCCAACACACCCGAAGAAATGCTCCACGCCTGTCTGGAAATGGATGACCGCCTGTCCGGCGTATGGACCGAAACCGAAGAGGACAGGCTCCGCCAAACACGCGTCAGGCAACAGCTTGAATCCTCGGTAAGAGGGAAAAAAAGCCCCAACGGCATCCCCTTCTGGGAGAGCGGAACCCCGATGCGCTCACTCGTCGGAAGCCGTTTCCTCAAGGACAACCCGGCCCTCTTCGGGCCGGGCGCAATGACTACATCATCATTCGAGCATAACTGAGGTGAATATCCACCCTGTTCGGAAATTGGTCGGCCAGGACAGTAAATAACGTCTCCTCATGATCGAAGTCGAGGCGGGTCGGAGAGAACGGCCCAGATAGAACCTGACCGGGATATCCGCCAACAAAGCGCGTTTGCAATGCCTGCATCAGAGCGAGGCCCTCTTCATGACGCCCGTTCTTGCAGGCCAGACGGGCGCAGTGCAACGTTGGGCCGGGCCGTGAGGGAAACAGGTCGAGCATCTCTCGGAAATGGACCTCAGCCAGCTCGGTTTTGTCTAGTCTCAAGAGCATCTTTCCATAGTTTGACTGCCCCTCGTAGTTTCCGGGAAAACGCGACGTGATCCGTTCAAACCGTGCGAGCGCCGTTTCGAAATCATCTGCCCGCACAGCGACTTGGGCGTGGAGCAGCAACGGCTCGACCTGGTCGGGAAAGGCCTCGACCAACTCAGCGAGCACCTCATCCGCCCGCTCAAGCAATTCCAACTTGTAGAGTCTGTTGGCCACGAACATCGGCCCGTCGAGGTTGGTCGGAAAACGCTGTCTGATTTCTCCATAGTACCGCTCCATGAGCGGAAATATCTGACGAAGCGACGAAATCCACAACATACCGGCCAGCCCCACCGACGAGGATGAAAACCGGGCATTGATCCCGACATACACATCGTGGGCCTCCTCGTAGCGCCACAGGCAGACCAGCGCTCGGGCAACGGCGGCATGAGCCGAGGGGTCGTCGGGCAGACACTCGCGGGCCTTGACAGCCGCTTCCAGCATCTCCTCGTGCCGCCCCTGAAGGGAAAGAATTTGGATGAGCTTTGCATGCACGCCATAGAATCCGGGCTGCGTTTCCAGGAACGCCCGCAGAGCAGGCTCCGCCTCCTGGGCACGTCCCAGCCCGATCATGGAGTCACAATAGCCCAGGACAGCTCCCGAATATCCGGGAAAACGCCGACGCAAAGCGTCATACAGCTGCAACGCGGTCCCATGCTCTCCCTTGCGGACGGCGACATGGGCAACGCGTTCGGTCGCCTGGCGATTCTCCGGGAACCGTTCCATGGCATCGCGAAAAACGCGCTCCGCGTCGTCAAGACTCCTGTGCAGATGCAACAGGCAGTTCCCGTACCCCAGGTAGGCCGCGACCTCCCCAGGGTATCCAGCGAGCAACTGCCCGTAGCAATCCAGGGCTTTCTCCCAGCGTGCGGCCTGCACGGCGTCCTGGGCTCGCGACAGAAGCACATCCCTGTCCGTCTCGGTCGCAACGGTCACGCTGTGGACCATTTCCCTCGCTTTTGTCTCCATGCTCATCCTCAGCCCCGGACCCGCCTCAGCCGTTGGGGCTCACGCATCGCTTACAAATGAAGTCGGCGGGCGATTCCCTCCGCCCGAATGCCTTGTCGCGCATCGTCGTATATGCCTCGCTCTCCCGGATTTCCTTAAGCGACTGCTTGGTGATGTCGCCGAAAATCTGCTCCCTGTGGTAGTCCATGCAGCAGATGCACAATTCGCCCGTATAGAGGAAGTGGAGCCACGAATCCACCCGCGGGCAGTGGAACCCTTTCAGGGTGTCGCGGACATTCTCATGAAGCCGGATGGAGTTGCGCCTGATGGTGCCGCACCGATCATGGTATCGGAAGTAATTGATCTTGGGAGGCCTTGTGATACCGTGTTCAGCGAATTTGGCCGCCCAGAAAGCTCGGTAGTCGGACTCCGAGAAGGCGAACTCGTGGCGCAGGGATTCATGCTGCGGCTCTCCAGACCCGCGGATGATGACGTTGAGAGGCACGGTTTCGGCCAGCCGAAGCAAACGGATGACCTGGGAGAGACTCTTGTTGAAATCAAGTCCCATGATGCCGTTATAGGTACGTTCGTCAAGGCCGTGGAAACTGATCCATATCTGGTGCGGAACATTGGCCAGGGTCTGTGCGAGCTGCTCGCTCCTCTGGGCGGAAAGCAGCGCGGCATTGGTGGAAATCTCCATGAGTCGAAAAGGCACCTCCCGGATGAATTGCTGCATTCGAGGGATCAGCTTCGGGTCCACCAGGGGCTCGTTCTCAAGATACAGGCATATCTTGTCGACATCGACGGTTTGCAACTCGCGGAGAATCCGGTCATAGACATCGTCCGTCATGACCCCAGGATTGTCCTTGTGCCAACTGTCGAGATATGGACACATGATGCATTTGCCATTGCAGACCGAGGTGGTCTGAATCTGCACGCTCATGCCCTTCTGTGCGTCAACCTTGTTGCGAGCCGGGCAGGAGAGCCCTGCGGCTTCCATAGCCCGGCACACCTTGTCCCTGGTCTCCGCCAGCCCAGGCAGGGCCGGATTCCTCTTCTCTGCCTCGTCCACTTCGGCCAGGGCCTCGTCAAAACGTCCGAGATAGCGCAAACTGTCGCTACGGTTGAGATATATTTCAAGCCTGTCCGGCGCATGATGCAGCACCGAGACGAAGGCCGCCAGCGCCTCCTCGTATCGCCGCAGGCGCACAAGGCAGACGGCCATTTCGAAAAACATATTTGCCGCAGCCTCCGTTGACAGCATTCCGGCTTCGGCCTCCCCCGGCGCAGGGCCGTTTCCAAGCTTGAGAAAGACCCGCACTTCCTCAGGCACAGAACTACCCTCCCCGGCTGCCCGACTGAATGCTTCCAATGCCTCTTTTTCCCGCCCCTGGTGCAGCAGCAACTGCCCTTCAAGAACCAGGCACGCAGCCCGATGTATGGGGTCTTCCCGCATTTCCCGCAGCACGGCCAGAGACCGTTCAACCTCTTCAACGGGCTGCCCCTGCGGTCTGGGCAGAAGGCAGTTGCGCTCAACAGGAATACGGGCAAAACCCCGCTCCACCAAGCAACGGTTCAATATACCGATAAGACTCATAACATAATGTTGACCTTGAAAGCGGCTGGAATACCAACCGTTATCTCCATGCACACGGTAGCATCCCAAGGGCACATCAAGGGTTTCAAGTTCGCCGTAATGAAGGGCTAGCCGAGTGAGGACCGCGTCGGCGCAAATGCGAAGCGACTCCGTGTCCGGCAACGGAAAGACCTGCTCCAGCACCTCCCGGCGAAAACCTAGGGCAGAAGTGGGTGCAAAAAAATCGACATACCCCAATTCCTGCATGTAACGCAGAGGCTCCGCCTGGACCAAGAATGACCGGTAGACACCCTGCAACAGATGCAGATTGTGCTGGACGAACCCTGCCTTGTCAAAGAGCGGGAGAGTGGTGGCGATTTTGTCGGGCAACCAGGTGTCGTCACTGTCCAACAGATAGACAATGTCCCCGGAACACCGGACAAATGCAGCATTCAGGGCCGCCCCCTGGCCCTGATTCTCGTTAAACACGGCCTCAATGATGGGATACTTGCGGGCCAGGGCTTCTATGCGTCGACGCGAACCGTCCGTGGAGCCGTCGTCCACGATGATGATTTCCTGAGGCTGCACGGTCTGGGTCATCACGGATTCGACAGCCTCGTCGATGAATCGTTCGTAATTGTAATTCGTCACAAGCACTGATACCTTGGTCATGATGCTAGTCCTTGATGTTCGTTTCGCACGGGGAGACCTTGCCTGTCGCGCACAGGGCGTAAAGGATGCCCCCCCATCTGAAGAAGTTGAAAAAAGCCATGTGCGGCGTGGAAGCGCCGGAGCGAATTTTCTGACTCAAGTTTCCGTAGTATCCGATGAAATCATTCCACGCCTTACGCAACACCCACCCCTTGCCGCGACCCGAGACACATAGATGAAACACCGTGTCCGAAACCCCCTGCCACCAAAGTCTGCGGACAAAAAACCACCGCATGAGCCGAGAGGGGGGAATCATATGCCGGACATTGACCTGGGGTGAGGAAAGTTTCAGCAGCCCTTGTTGATCAATGTAATGAAAAACCGTCCATTCCTCGTTGGAAAGCAGGTTGTTTCCTTTGCGGCCAAGACAGGCATCGAACCCGCCCGAGGCCACCAGCACGTCTTTCCTGAACGCCATGTTGGTTCCAAAAAAATAGAGCCCTGGCCCAAGATACTCCTCATCCTTGCTGAACGTCTTGCAGGAAAAATACGGATACAAGTGCGGGGTGACCCAAGAAGGCGGCTCCACCTCAAAAAGCGGAAAGATATTGCCCCCCACGCTGGCCACCCGCTCGTCCGCTTCAAAACGGGTAACGATCTGCTCAAGCCACCGGGGGTCGGCTAGGCCATCGTCGTCTATGAAGGCCACATATCTGCCTTCCGCCACCCTGATGCCCGTGTTTCTGGCAACAGACAGCCCCAGGCACGGCTCATGCGCAAAACGAACCTGAACATGCTCCTTTCGGAGACCCGTGCTCAAGCGAGCCTTCGCCTGGGCATAGTCCGACAGCTCTGCCGTGTTGACGACCAGCACCACCTCATAGTCCTGCGCGGGCAGCGTCTGCCCGAGCAAGGCCTCCAAGGCATGCCCTATGGTGGCGCGGATACCCGAGGTGCAAACCACCACGGATATCCTGGGGACTGTGGACTCGAGCGGCTCCTGTTTACTCACCATAACCCACCACAACATCTTGTATCATCCCTGACGCCACACAGGCTGCCCTATGTCGCGCGGGAAGAAGACCTGTTCAACACGCGGAACAGCCCTCAGTTTTTGTTCTTTCTCACGCCAAGGGCCAGGTACTCGGGGTTCCACTTGCCCCAGGGCATTCCATTGTCGCCAGAGACGAAGTAGGACTCCGACAGATGTTCTTTAAGGCCGTCGCCCTGCTTGAGCTCGGCAAATGCAGCCTCCGCCTCGCTGAAATTCGACTCAGGGTTGCGCAAACCAAAATACTCGATGAGGCTCTTCTCCGGGTAGCACCAACCTTTGGACGGCTCATGAAACCATTCCTCCCGGTCAGAACCACACACAGTCACGTGCATGGTCCCACCGGGCTTGAGTACCCGCTCCAGTTCGCTGCAGCAGGTCAACAGTTTTTCCTTCGAGTTATGCTCCAGCGCTGACACTGAAACCACAGCATCGACGCACTCGTTGGGCAAGGGTGACAAATCGGAGATGTCAGCACGCCAATAGACGATATCCACCCCTTTTTCAGCCAGTACGGCCAGCGGCTCGTCCGACACGCCCGCATCCATGCCGCGGGCGCGCACTCGCTCGAGGTAGGCTTCGTCAAAACCCGACCGGGACAATACCCGGATGGAGGCCTTCGCCCGATATGAATCAAAAGGGATTCGCGGCGAATAGTCGATGGAAAGCACCTTGTGCCCTCTTGCTGCGAGCAGCATCTGCATCAAACCGTGCCCCGCGCCAGCGTCCAGAATGGTGCTGCCGGGGGGAAGGGTTTCCACCCCTTCGAGCAGCCAGATAAAATCGAGAATATAATGCCACCCGATGCTGACATCAAAACGCCTGACAGCGTCCAAAACCTCCTGCTTGAGATCCGATCGCCGAGACAACAACTCCATCCTGAATATGGAAATGAGATCGGTGCGGGACATGCTCATTGGGTCACCATGCTCCTTTGGCTATACCATCCTGGACAACCTGTTCTCTCTGGAGATGAGCTTCACTCATGTTCCTCTCCCTGGCCCCCACATGAAAACGGGAAAAAGTCAACCTTTCGACATTGGTTCAAGACTTAAGCAATTTCCAGACCATTCACCCAACAAACGTTCGCAGGGAGCTCCCCGGTCTCTTCTACGCATAACAACTTGCAATCGTGGATGTAGCCCTTTCTTTTGACAAAGAGGCGCCTTCTTCCAGAGGAATGACTCCCCCCCCGGAGCCTATACAACGCCTTGCCCGCCTTGATCCGCAGCCACACACACGCTCCCGTTCCATACCATGACTATCGGCCTCTTCAGCCGTTTACTTTATGAGTGAACGATTTCAGAGCGTCAATGCACGCCTCGGGGGCGCTCCAGCTACCCTCCGGCCTGTTCCAGCGCGGCCAGCAGTTCCCCGGCCATGTCGCGCAGGTGGGCAAAATAATCCCTGAGTCCTGCCGCCCGCCCGATTGGGTCCGCGCCGAACACCAGCCCGTGGAAGCGGCGGGTGTCGAAATCCTCGAAACGTTCCACGAGAAAGGTGGTGTTGTCTGCGTCGAAGCGGGCCAGGGCGGCCATGCCTGCGGCCAGCAGGGGGGGGCCGTCCAGGGCCAGCAGGGTCTGGGCCGTGTCGCGGACCGCGCTCCAGCGGGCGACCTCTCCATGGACAAATTCACGCACCCTGGCCGGGTCGGGCCGCAGCGCATCGGGCCGTATCCGGGTACGCCGGATGAGGCTGGCCACGTTGCGCCCGGCGGGCAGATCGGGCAAGGCCGGGTCCGGATCGTGGCGGATGCCCTGGCCATAGAGGATGCTCGCGCGCGAGGTGTTGACGCATTCCATGCCTGACAGGCGTATGGTCTCGGCCAGCCACAGGGCGGCGTCCTTGAAGTTGAGGGTGGTGTACAGGGTGTCGCCAGAGGGGATCTTGACCGGGCAGAGCTGCGGGTGGCGGTCCATGAGGGGGCGGACCGGAGCGGCCTGGCCGTGGTTGAGGGAGCCTTTGGCGTAGCCCAGCCGCCAGGGGTCGGGCGAGGCCAGTTGTCCGCCCACAAAGACACAGCGGGCGCACCCCAGGTGCGCGGCCAGGGAAAAGGCGGCGGTGATGACCGAGCCGTGCGCGTCAAGCTCCGGCCTGGTTCCGAACAACTCCGGCATGAACTCGCCGAACAGATAGGTCGCGCCAAAGCGGTCGCCGCCCAGGTTCGAGAGGCAATGGGCCACCAGGGCGGTGTCGGCCATGGCCGGGATGTGGCTGAACACCCGGCCCGAGGCGATGGAGGTGTCGTTGATGACCACGAAATGCGGGGAGATGGTTGCCTCGGCCAGGGGCTTGAGGGCATTGTTCACGCAGAGGATCACGGCCCGGTCCCGGTTGCGGCGCAGGAAGTCGAGTTGCTCGCCCAAGTCGGGCCCGGCAGCCGCCACAATGGCCGTGTGGCCCGACAGCCCGCCCGCCAGGGGAGCGATGTCCGGGCAGGTCAGGAAGGCGTCGAGATTCTGATAGGCGTGGAGCTGCTGGTCGTAGAGCAGATCGCGGGTGATGGGGCGCAGGGGGTGGGAGCGGACCCGGTGCTGGCTTGAGAGCGGATAGAGGCAGTGCCGGTAGTGCAGGGTCTCCAGGGAGTCCGCCACCTCGGCCCCCCAGGCCGGATGGTCGCGCTCGATACGCCCGGTGGACAGGATGGCGGGCGTGCCCTGCCGGAAGAGCGCGCCCGGCAGCTGGTCCTGGAGCGCGGGATCAAAGGTGCGCGCCCTGCCCACAAAGCAAAACGCCCCGCCCGCGTGGAGCCGGGCCGGGCCGACCGCATCGGCAAACGTCTCGAACACGGCCAGATCCGGCTCGAAAATCAGGGCCACCACATCGGGCCGGGACAGGCACAGCCGAAGCTGCGGCGTGTCGGCTGCGCCCAGGAAGACCATGGTGCGGGTCGCGCCCAACAGGCTTTCCAGGGATGCGTCGGGCGGGTAGCGGACAAAGGCCGGGATGGACGGATCTTCAAAGGGGTACTGGTAGGCGGGGTTCTCGAACCGCGACAGGGGGGCGCGGGTTGAAAGCGCGTGCGGGCCGGGGTCCGGGGCGGCGTCAGGGCCGGGGCTGGGTTCTCCCAGGCAGAGAACCCCCAGTTTGATCAGGGCCGAAATCTTGCCGCTCGTCATGTTCCCGCCAGTTGCTTACGTGAGTGGGGTGTCCGCGCCCTGGCCGGTGCCGCGCGGCTGCGGACGCTGTCACTACATGGCTTTGGGCCGCGCCCTTGTCAAGGAACCCTGCCGAACCCCAGGGCAACCGCATCTAATTTCCAGTCAGCACCTTGATAAGAAACGAGTTGTCCCAGCCAGCCATTTTGCGCTTTCTCTTCATGCTGGTTTTCGTAGACTCTTGTTTCACACAATTGAGCGCTATTTTCCTCAACATTGAGAGGTTTTCCGGCGAATTATCCTTTCGTATACGACTTTGGTCCTCGCCGAAACTGACATCAAGCACCCAATGGACTGTGTTTTCTATCCCCCAGTGCTCACGGACGGCATCGCCGAAACGTTGAGCGTGCCCGTTGATACTCATGATGAAATATCTTTTTCATTCGATATGGTGTTGCCAACTTCGCGTTTTGATTCAACCATGCCGATGGCATTGAGATTGTCCCACCCTGTTATTCCTGCCAGAAGATCGTCACCCACAATGGTGCTGTATTCACGGGTTTCGATTCGGCCATGGCCGGAATCGATTGTCCGGCGCGTCTGATGTAGCAAAGATGTATTGACCTTGGACTCGTTAAACAAAAGATCAATATATTCATAAAGTTCTGGCTGGTTCTGTTTTACGGCAAGCACATAGTCGGCTTTTTTTGATCCGATCTGCTTGGCTATGGCTTTTTGGCACCCCATGGCATCAATGGTGACAATTGCACCTTCAAGATGCAGCATTTCAAGCAGCTTGGGGATTGCAGTAATTTCATTCGACTTGTCATCCACTTTCACTTGGCCAAGGATAAGGTTGTCCTGTGAAAGCCATGCGTTGACCAAATGAAGAGAGTTTTTTTGCGTTGCCCTATCGAACGATCGCCGCACCGTCTTTCCATCAAACGCCACAACTTTGCCGCGCATTTCGATCTGTAGGGCCGAAAGCCAACTCGACAGCGCTTGTTGCAATTCGATGGGCTCCAGTCTGGCAAAGACGCGCGCAAACGTGTCGTGGGATGGAATGCCATTTGGAAGCTCAAGAAATGTTTTCAGCCATTTTTCCCTCGTTATTCCAAAGCATTCTATATCCTCCCACCCCTCAGCATTGGCAATAACTGCGCAAACGGCAATGACCAGTATGTCAATAAGGTTATGTTTTTTTGTCCTGTCAATTCGCGGGTCTTTGACAATGGACAGATGGGTGATCAACGACTTGTCGCAATTTGGCATCTGCACTCCCTTTTGGAGTGCACCATACACTATATCAGACTAAATCATTATGAATGCTTTGACACATGGCATTTGAGTCAAACGAATAAATGAAGTCAGGAGGCACTTAACCGACAAAAACGCGTCAGACGCGATCCTGAGATGCGTCAGCCCTGCATTCTGGCCGTCAATGGTTGCCACGGCCCCGAAGAGGCTTTATGCATAGAGGTACAAGCAGAAGCATCGCTGAACGGCGCGTGTCCGCCAAGGCGGGATGTGTGAGCGGGGGGAGGCAACACGATGACCGAGCAATTGCTTTGGACCGAAACCAGCTCGGTGGGCGTGGAGTCCATCGACGAGCAGCACAAGCAGATTGTGGAAATCGCCAACCGTCTGTTCCGGGAAATCGTCAGGGACACGGGCGTTGAATCCATTTTTGAAATTCTTGACGAGATGGCCCGGTACGCGGAGCAGCACTTCGCGTATGAGGAAAACCTGCTGAAGGAACACGGCTTCCCCAGTGACAAGCTTAAGCAGCATCTCGCGGAACACCAGGCTCTGACCGCCCAGGTGCATGATTTCATTCAAAAGGCCCGCCTGGACAACGATCTCATCGACCTTGAGGTCTACGACTTCCTGCGCGACTGGATGAACGACCACCTCTCCAGGACCGACAAGGAATACGCCCTCTTCCTCTCCTCGCGCGGCGTTCGCTGAGGCCGCCCGGGAGGGCTGGTATCTGATGCGCCCCCCTAACGCAACAATGACAATCACCTGCTTTTCAATGTGTAATAAATACCGATATTTTCTTGAACGATCATGGTCATCTGGGAATGGTCATCTTTGCTGGATTCTTTTGAACCCCAGCACTGCCGACGCGCAAGTTGATGACCCGACCATCAGACGGTGTATTCGCTTTGCGCAACGCTGGGGTTATGCCGGCATGCAGGTCGTGAACCTCTTTGCTTACCGAAGCACCGACCCTGGACAACTCCGAGCAGTCGGCGACCCTGTTGGCCCGGATAACAATCGCTTCATCCTGCAAGCTGCTCGCGAATGCGATAAGGTCGTGCTGGGGTGGGGCAATCACGGCTCCTTGCATGCGCGCGATGCGTCAGTGCTGGACCTTCTGCATCGCGCTGAAATCATCCCTCATGTCTTAGGGTTAACTCGCCGCAATGCTCCGAAACACCCGCTCTATCTGAAAGGCGACATCACGCCGTATCCTTTCCCCAAATAGCAACGCTTTCGTCTTCTTTTCTACTCAACAGGTATGCCCATAATGCTTCGCTCATAATCCCTCCTCCCCGGCCCGGCTTCCGGCGTACCTTCCGGCATGCCTTCCCGCGTCGAATTCGCGGGGGCAGCCGTTCTGTTCATGGCGGGGCAGGGTCGACTACTGCCTGACAAGCCTCGGATTGAAGGACGCATAGTCGTTGAACAGGTAGTTGTACCAATACCAGGGGCGGCCCTCCTGGTGGTAGTTGTCGAGGACAAAGTCATAGCGGGTGAAGGCGTCGCCCGTGGCCTCAAAGGCCAGGGACAGCTTCTTGCTGCGCTGCGGCCCATCGTATATCTTCACGAGATCCTCATGGCTGTAGACATGGCCGCGTCTGGCCCAAAAGCCGTTAGCCATCCACTCCCCGCGCCCATAGGCGCGGAAAAAGCACATGTTGATGGAAAAATGGTGGACATGGCGGGGAGCCTTGTAGCCCGACTCCGCGATGGAGACGTATCCGGACGGGGGCGTCTCCACCTGCCTGAGCGAATGGACCAGCATGTCCTTGAAGAGCAGCGCAGCGGCCTTGTGGTCGTATCCCTGGTACAGGACCACGACCGAGACTGCCAGAACAACCCCCATGGCGTACCGCATCATGGTTGCACCCCAGCGTGTGCGCAGGCACTCCGCACCCATGGCCAGGAGCAGGGCAAAGGGGATGACCGTGAGCATCGCATGCCTGCCGGTGAAGCTGCCAAAGGCGAGAAAGCGCATGGGCCTGCCCACGGCCCAGTAGGCCAGCCCGGCAAAAAACGAGAGGGAGAGGAAGGCCAGCACGAGCCGCAGCATGCGCTCGGACCGGGCCTTGTCGCCCGCGCGGCCAAAGAGAAAATACCACGCGCCGAGCATGCCGCAGGCCATGAGGCCGAAGTTGACAAAGGACACGATCCGGTCGGTGTTGAAGGTGTTGTAGTCCCCACTGTGGCCGTGGACGCTGATGAAGGACGTGGCGACCAGATAGAGGGCCACCAGGACGGCGCAAAAGGCCACGGTCCGGACGGCCTGGCGGGCAAAGGTCTCTCTGCGCACCGTCATGAGGAACTCGACCCCGGCCACGCCCACCGCCAGGGCGAACAGGGAAAACAGGTTGAGCGAGACCAGGAAAAGAGGCAGGGCCAGGAGAGGCCGCTTTCGCCACTGGTTGACGGCGATCATGAACAGCCAGATGCACAGGGCATGGGAGGTGAACACCGCGGACATGAGCACATGCCAGACTGGGAAGACCAGCACCCCAAGCGCCCCGATCATGGCCGAGGATTCCGAAAAATCGAACCGTTCGCGAAGGTAGACGTAGGCCTCGCGCGAGATGCCGAGAACAGAGATCACGCCAAGGGCATTGAAGAACATCTGCGGGGCGATGCCGGTGGCGACCCACAACTCGTTGATGGCAAGGAACAGCCCGTACATGACGTGCCAGCCGTGGAGCACGATGTCCTCAAGGTAATCCTTGTCCTGAGTGTGGAAGAACATCGCGTGCCCCTCGCTGTCGAACAGGTACCACTGGGGCAGCAGCAGGGGGAAAAGCGCCACAAGGGCGACAAACGCAATGGTCAGGGTGGCGGTCTTGTTCATGCGATCCTTCACTTGGCGGATTTCGAGGACGAGGGAGCTTTCTCCCGGCGGTTTCTCCTGACCGAAAAATAGAACTTCATCAGCACCCGGAAGCCCACGAGGACAACGGTGGCGGCGGACACGAGCATGGCCCAGCGGACAATGTCGAGGCTCTCCCCCTCAAGGATCATGGAGCCTGTCGCCTCGCCGAGAAAACTGACCGCCAGCACGGGGGGATAGAGAAAGACGGTGGTGGCCCAGGTCAGGGTCCACAGCCGCATGGAAGTCAGGCCAAAGACGAAGTTTTGCGGCCCCAGCGGGATCGCGGGGTTGACGCAAATGAAGCCGACAACCCCCCACCCCTTCTCTTCCAGCTCCTTCTGCATCCAAGAGACGAGCTGGTTGTCGAACTTGCGGGCAAAGGGTTGCCCCAGTGCCGTGCGCGCAAAGACAAAGGCAGCGACCGATCCCAGCACGCTCCCGCCCAGGGCGACCACGCTGCCCACATACGGCCCCCAGAGGAACCCGGCAGCCAGATTGAAGGGCAGGCTTGGCACCACGAACAGGATGCACAGGGAGTACAGCAGCACGAAAATGATCGGAGCCAGGACCGGGTTGGTCTCGACATAGACAAACACGGTCGCGGGCGAAAGCAGCCCCTGCCGCCAGAAGTGCCACGCTGCAAAGCACAGCGACGCGAACAGCGCAAGCAGTATCACCCGCTTGGGTCCTATCCAGCGACGGACCCCGGTCTTGCCTTCAAGAAACGCCAACTGTCATCCTCCACCGGATCATTTCCAGAAGAGCCAGTCCCTGATGAACTGGCTGTAATACCCAAGCCCCCACCGGATGATCTGGAGCTTGCGCACGCCCGCGATGCGGGCAGGCTCATACCCCAGGGTCTCGCCTATCCTGAGCTTGCGTTTGGCCGCGCGCGCCGACATCATCGGCTCCCAGCTCAGGGTGGTCCGGTACCATTTCTCGAAGGTTTCGTAGGGCTTGTCCTGATCAAGCTCCAGGTCGTACACGATCTGCTTGCGGTAGAGACGGTAGATGGTCATGGCGTCGGTGTAGTGGGCGCCGAACAGGAGATTGACCGTTCCGGTGAACAGCCAGTTGCCAAAGGAGGTGATCAAGTCGTCATCCTCGCTTTTCGCGCCGTCGAAGTACCGGGAGGCAATGACCAGATCATAGGCGCCCTCGCGGAATTTGGCGATCAGGGGGGCCATGTCCTCCACGCGGCAATTGCCGTCCGGGCTGAACGACAGGATGGCGTCGCCCCGGATGTGCTCCAGGGCCTCGGTGTAGGCGTGACGAATCCCCTTCTTCTTCTGGATGTAGTATTCGTATCCGTGCTCCTGGCAATACTCGATGGTCCCGTCCGTGGAGCCGCCGTCCACCACCAGGATCTGATCCACGCAGGATCTGTCGATCTGCGGCATTATCTCTTGCATGCTCTCGTACTCGTTAAGCGTGAGAACCACGAGGGTGATCTTCATTGTGGGTCCGCCTATTTTACAGCCGCGTCTAGATGACGGCGTGCTGTCTTTCCAGTTTCTTGTGCGACATTGCGATGACATATTCCATGGTCTGCGTGCCAAACTTCTCGCGCACCATGTTCAGATAGCCGGGATTCTTGTAATAGGCGTCAAAGGCGTAGTCGCGAAACGCCAGCACCTGTCCTCCGGAGAGGTATTTGGTCGGCAGCGGCAGCGAGTTGGGCGCGTATTGCGAGTACGCCTGCCAGGATTCCGGCAGGGGCCAGCGGTTCTCCAGCGCCAGGGTATAGAGCTGGGAGCCGGGCAGGGCCATGGCCGCATAGATGTTCGCCCATTCGGCGTTGATCTCGAACATCATCTGCAGGGTCTCGTTCATGGACTCGAAATCGTCCTCGGGCAGCCCGAAGATGTAGTTGGCGCAGATGTGCAGCCCCTCGTCATAGGTCTGGCGGACAACCTCCATGACCTTGCTGGTGTCATACCCCTTGGTCACGTCGTTGATGACCCGCTTGCTGCCGGACTCGAACCCGTAGGAAACCCAGTTGATGCCCGCCCGCTTCATCTTGGCGAGCATTCCCGGAGAGACGGTGTTGACCCTGGCATAGGCCCAGAAGTTGAGGTCGTACCCGCGCTCGATGATCCTGTCGCACAGGGCCGCCACCCGCTTCTCGTTCATGGCGAACATCTCGTCCATGATCTTGATGTTGCGGATGCCGTAGGTGTTCACCAGATAGTCGATTTCGTCAATGACCGAATCCACCCCGCGGTAGCGGATGGTGTTCCTGCCGAACAGGGCGTTGATGCAGCAGAACGAGCATTTGAAGGGGCAGCCGAGGCTCGTGTAGAGCACGGCATAGGGCTGCCGCCGGGTGATGTCGTCAAAGCAGTGCCAGTTGTGCGCCCGGTACCGCTCCATGGGCAGCAGGTCCCAGGCGGGCCGGGGCAGGGTGTCGAGGTCGTCCAGGAGCGCGGGCATGGCGGTCTCGACTGTCCGGTCGCCATCCCGGAAGGCAAGGCCCTGAATGCCGGCGATGGCGGCGAGATCCGCACCCGCCTTGAGCGCCTCGACCAGTTGCGGCAGGGTTTCAAACCCTTCGCCCCTGACCACGAAATCGACATGCTCCTCCTCGCAGGTCCGTCCGGGCAGCGCGCTCGGGTGCAACCCGCAGATGGCCACGGGCATGGTCGGCGCGATCTCCTTGATGTGCCGGGCGATGGCGCTGGCTCCGACCATGTTCATGGTGGAGGCCGAGGGGTTGGAGCCCGAGACCGAGATGACGGCCAGGGTCGGCCCGGCCTCAACCACCCTGGCAGCGGCCTCCTGCCAGGACCAGCCCTCTATCTCCGCGTCGAACAGGGCCGTGGCATAGCCCTTGGCGCGCATGAACCCGGCCAGGATGGCCCCCCACAGGGGAGGCTCCAGCCCGGTCAGCTTGAAATCCGACAACTCGCCGTAGAGCGCCTTCTGACTGCCCGGCTTCAAAAAAACGATGTCATGCCTGGTCATGGGGCCTACTCTATGGAGTTGAGGATGTCACACAGCTCGACGACGCGCGCCTCTTCCAGCATCGGATAGTTGCCGATGTAATAACCGAAGTGGTGGATGTGCTCCACTTCCGGGAAGTCCTTCCAGGCGTCTTGGGGCACGATGCCCTTGAGGTAGTGCTGCCGCAGCTGGTTGCCGCCGCCCGCGCTGCCGCGCCGGAACTCCACGCCCGCCGCGTGCAGGGCGGCCTCGAAGCGCGCGCGGAATTCGGTGTCCGGCTTGCGGAAGACCACGTTGAAGGCGTAGTTGCAGCTGCCTTCCAGATCGAATTCCGTCCTGTACTTCGCCGGGTCGAGCCGCTCAAGGAAAAGCCTGAAGTTGCGGGTGCGCACGGCGTTGTTGGCGTCCAGCCTTTTCAGCTGGCTGCGGCCGAGCACGGCGTTGATCTCGGTGGAGCGGATATTGAAGGCCGGGAAGGCAAAGATGAAGTCCGGGGACAGGTCCGGATTCTCCTCCTCGTAGCGCTTCCTGACAGCTGCGGACGGGGCCTCGCGCACCATGCCGTGGGAGCGCAGCATCCTGACGGCGTTGAACATGTCCTCGTCGTCGGTGCAGATCATGCCGCCCTCGACCGTGGACATGTGGTGGGCGAAATAAAAGGAGAAGTTGGACGCCAGACCAAAGGAGCCCAGCCGACGCCCCATGAAGGTCGCCCCGTGGGATTCGCAGACATCCTCGATCAGGGGGATGTTCCGGGCCGCAAGGCCGTCCAGCAGGCGGTCGGACAACCCGTTGAATCCCTGCACATAGGTCATGAACACGGCCCGCGTCCTGTCCGTGATCCTGTCCAGGATCTGGTCCTCGTCCATGCACAGGTTGCGGGGATTGATGTCCACGAACACAGGCGTCAGATTGTTCCAGAGCACCGAGGAGATGTCCGACACCCAGGTCAGGGACGGGACGATGACCTCGCCGTCGCCGTATAGGTGCTTGAGGGCCGTGATGGTGGCCAGGTTGGCCGAAGCCCCGGAGTTGACGAACACCGAATGCTTCACCCCGACCCAGCGCGACCACTCCTCTTCAAAGGCGGCCACGTTGGCCGACTGGGTCAGGCGGGGAAGCCCTTGCAGGAACTCGATCAGGGTGTCGAGGTCCTGCTTGGTGATGTTATCGTCCATGAGAGGAAATGCGTATGCCATGGTGTGTCACTTTGCCTTGTTTTGGATGAACCATTGGTAGGTGGCGGCCAGGGCGTCGCGAAAGGGCGTCGCCTCGGCAAACCCCAGCCCCCGCAGCACGCTGCCGTCAAGCTCCTTGACCGGCATCCCGTCCGGCTTGGAGGCATCGTAGCGCAGCTCGCCCCGGTATCCGACAATGTCGCGGATGATCTCTGCCAGCTCGCCGATGGACAGGGAGAACCCGGTGCCGATGTTGATCAGGTCGTGGCCCTGGTACTTGTCGAGCACGAACACGCACGCCCGGCCCAGGTCGCGGGTGTACATGAACTCCCGGCGCGCCTGGCCCGTCCCCCATATCTCGATGAACGGGAGCGCCTGCTCCCTGGCCTCGTGCATCCGGCGGATGAGCGCCCCGACCACATGGGAGTTTTCCGGGCTGAAGTCGTCGCCAGGGCCGAAATAGTTGGTAGGCGCCACAGGGATGAAATCGTGGCCGTACTCGGTCCGGTAGGCCCGGCACAGCTCCACCCCGGCGATCTTGGCCACGGCATAGGCCTGATTGGTCGGCTCAAGCGGACCGGTCAGCAGGGCCTGCTCCTGGATGGGCTGCTCGCTCATGCGGGGGTAGATGCATGAGCTGGCAAGGAAGAGGAGCCGCTGCACCCCGTGCCTGTGCGCAGCATGGATGATGTTGGCGGCCACCATGAGGTTGTCGCGGATCAGGGTGGCGGGCCTTTGCCGGTTGAAGCTGATGCCCCCGGACCGGCCAGCGGCGATGATCACATGCTCCGGGGCGTGTTCGGCGAAGAACCGCTCGGTTTCCCCCTGGTCGCTCCACTCCGGCTGCGGGGCCGTCATGGGCGCGAACCGCTCGTGATCCTCCAGGGCCTCGACAATGGCCCGGCCCAACGCCTTGGACGCACCCGCCACCAGAACCGATGTTTCCCTGCCCATCATCACTCTCCGAAGAATCCCAGGGCGGCCCGGGCCACGGACTGCGCGTCGATGCCGTTGACCGCGTGCAGGTAGGCCCGGTCGCCATTGGAGTAGTTGTAGCTGCGCGGCATGCCCATCCGGCGCAGCCGCATGTCCTGCCCGGCAAGCTCCAGGGTGTAGGCAACGAGTGCGTCGAGCCCGCCGCAGCCGATGAACGCCTCCTCCAGGGTCAGGAC
The DNA here is from genome assembly GCF_000176915.2 of Pseudodesulfovibrio aespoeensis Aspo-2. Taxonomy (NCBI): domain Bacteria; kingdom Pseudomonadati; phylum Thermodesulfobacteriota; class Desulfovibrionia; order Desulfovibrionales; family Desulfovibrionaceae; genus Pseudodesulfovibrio; species Pseudodesulfovibrio aespoeensis. The sequence continues at coordinate 84,003 of NC_014844.1, read as the reverse complement.
AAAGGCGTGCCCGGCAACGCTGGCGCCAAACGTTTCCTGGTCGAGCCGGTCGAGCCGGTGGGCGTCGATGACCTGCACCGAGCGGACACTTTCCAGCTCCCTGGCCGCGTCAAGGGCGTTGTTGACCATGAACCCGGTGGCGACGATGGTCGCATCCGATCCCGGCCTGACCACGGAAAACCCGGCGGCAAAATCGGGCGACACCCCGTGGCTTTCGATGGCCGGCTTGCCCTCCAGACGGACATAGCCCGGCCCGCCGTGGCCAAGGACCTGATCCACCAGGCTGCGGGCATGGTCCAATGAACTTGGCGAATACACGGCAATGCCCGGCAGGGTGCGGAATATCGAGATATCCTCAAGACAATGGTGCGACGGCCCGGAGATGTCGTAGGACAGCCCCGCGCCAAGGCCCAGTATGGTCAGGTTGACCCGCCGGACCACGTTTGTCAGGGAGAGGTTCACCCGGCACTGCTCGAAACAGCGCATGGAGATGAACGGGGCGATGCCGTAGGCGAAAACATTGAAGCCTTCGAGGGCCAGCCCTGCCGCCGTGTTGATGCAGCTCTGCTCGGCAATGCCGACATTGATGAAGCGGGCCGGGAACTCGCGCCGGAGACGATCCAGCGCGGGCGCGCCGAGGTCTGCGGACAGGAAGAATATGGAATCGTCCACCCGCATCCTGTCGCACAGGGCGGAGATGAGGACATCGCGCATGGTGTTCATGACGGCTCCCCGCCAAGCATGGCTTCCACCTTTTCAGGCTTGACGTTGAAGATATGGCACAGGGGCTCGCCCTCAAGCCCCTTGACGCCCCGCCCCTTGATGGTGTTGGCCACCACCGCCATGGGCCCGCCCGAGGTCCGGACCAGGGCCTGTTGCAGCACGGCGCGCACCGCCGCGACATCGTGGCCGTCCACCTCTGCCGTGTCCCAGCCAAAGGCGCGAAACTTGTCGGCCAGGGGCGCGAGGCCAAGGACTTCCTGGCTGAAGTCGAGCATGCACTGCCTGTTGTTGTCCACGATCAGGGTCAGGTTGGCGAGTTGATGCCGGGCGGCCAGCATCACCCCCTCCCACATGGCGCCCTCGTGCAGCTCGCCATCGCCGCACAGGACCACGACCCGGCTGCCGGACCACTTTGCCCGGAGGCCCAGGGCCATGCCCGCGCCCACGCCGATGCCATGCCCGAGGGAGCCGTTGACGGTCTCATAACCGGGGATGTGCGGGTCCGGGATCGCCTTGAGCAACGCGCCGGGCTGTCCCGGCCTCTCAAGCTCAAGGGGGTCGATGAAGCCCAGGTCCGCCAGGATGGGATACAAGGAGATGGACCCGTGCCCCTTGGAAATGACCAGCCGGTCCCGCCCCTCGGCCAGAGGCTCCTTGGGATCAAAGCGGAATTCCCCCCCGTAGAACAGGGCGACAAATATTTCGATGCAGGAGATGGACGAGGCGATCCGCGTCTCCTGACACAGGGCGTGCACCCGCAGGGTCTGTTCCCAAACCTGCCGGGCCTGGCGTTCCATCTGCTCGTTGGTCATCTGCATGGGCGGTCTCTCAGCTGTCGCCGGGGTTGAGTTCGCGAAAACACGCTATTTCGCTGGGATTGTTGTCCGCCTCCAGCTCCCGGTAATCGCAGATTCGCGGATCATACAGGATTATCTGGGAGCCGTCGGACTCGAAAGAAAAAGGAATGTGCAGCAGGTTCTGCAGCGCCTTGCGGACATCCAGCTGCCTGTCAGGCAGCACGAAAAGAAGGAGGAACCCGCCCCCGCCCGCGCCGGTCAGCTTGCCGCCAAGGGCACCGGCCTTGCGGGCCTTGTCGTAGAGCGCATCCACCGTGGTGTTGCTGATGCTTTTCGACAGGGCGCGCTTCTGCTCCCACGCCTGATGCAGCAGGTGACCGAAGTCGTCGAGATCCCCGTCCGCGAGGATTTCAAGCCCTTCGTTGACCATCTCCGCCATCCTGAAGAGCTGTTTCTCCCTGTCGCAGATGGTCGGCACATAGGTGGAGGCCACCTCGGAGGCATAGCGCCGGATACCGGTGTAAAAGAGCATCAGATGGTCGGAGAGCAGCTGCCTGCGGCCTGGCGAGATGATCACGGGCCGCACCGAGATATGCCCGTCCTGCTTGAAGAGGATGTGGTTGAGCCCGCCATAGGCTGCGGCGGCCTGATCCTGCGACCCCACGGTTTCGCCGATGAGGTTCTGCTCTATGTGGATGCTCTCGGCGAGCAGCCTGCGCTGGGACACCATGCGCCCCTGCAGGGCGTACAGGGCATTGAGCAGGCCGACCGTGAACGAGGAGCTCGACCCCATGCCGCTGCGGGCCGGCAGGTCTCCGTCATGATGAATCTCAAGGCTCTTGTCGCACTTCAGGAACCTGAGGGCTTCACGCACAGCCGGGTGCTGAATCTCGTCGATGGTCCGGCAGGTCTCCACCACGGAATAGACCACCCGCAGGTTGTGCTCGAAAAACGGCGGCAGGTGGCGCAGCGTGATATAGCAATACTTGTCGATGGACGTGGACAGAACCGCGCCGCCGTGCTTCAGGTACCAGCCGGGATAGTCGGTTCCGCCGCCGAAGAACGAGATACGAAATGGTGTCCGGGTAATGATCATCTGTTCTGGGCTTCCTTGAAAAATGGGAGCACCCGCGCATAGGATTCGGGGGTGCCTATGTCAATGAAAGGGGCCTCGACCATGTGTCCGTAAATCCGCCCCTGCACGGCAAGAAAAGGGAACACGTCCCGCTCAAGCGAGCGGGGCGCCGCGCCGCCCATGCCATCCAGGCACCGCCTGGAGAGCAGGTAGACCCCGGCGTTAATGAGTCCGGCCCTGTCGAGCCCGGCCTTGGAGTCCGGGCCGGCCCCTTTCTCCCGGAAGGACTCGATCCGGCTGCCCGGACCGACCTGCACCGCCCCGTACCTGGAAACATCAGGCACCCGCGTGAGCAGCATGCCCGCATCGCAGTCCTCGGGAACAGCGGCCACGAACCGGGCCAGGTCGGTCTCGCACCAGGAATCGCCGTTGAGCACGAGATACCAGGGCGCACTGACCAGGGATGCGGCCAGGGCCGCGCCGCCGCCCGTGCCCAGCGGGCTGTCCTCGCGGGCGTACCGCACAGGCATGCCCGCATGGCTGCTCCCGATGGCCTCCTCCACCGCCCCGGCCATGTAGCCGGTGGAGAGGACGGCCAGCGGCACGCCCAACCGCTGGAGGCGGTCCAGGACAAGGGCGAGGTAGGGACGCCCCGCGACATCGGCCAGCACCTTGGGCCGGTCCGACACCACGCTTTGCAGGCGCGTTCCCCTGCCGCCCGCCAGGATGATTGCCGGTGTCTCGGTAATCAACACACTAGACGTTCGCGTAGAGGTTCGGCTTGAGGATGCGGTAGCCCTTGAGCAGTTCCCTGATACCCATATCAAGGTCGTGGTCCGGACGCCAGCCCAGCCCCTCGATCTTGTCGTTGGACACGAGATAGTCCCGCTTGTCCGGGTCTTCGCCGATGGCGGCGGAGTGGATGTAAAAGCCCTCGACATGCTCGCCGATCTTCTCGGCCAGCTGGCGCTTGGTGAGGTTGGCCGTGGACAGGCCGACGTTGAACGCCTGGCCCTGCATCGTCTCGTAGTGCTCGATGCCCCAGATGAACGCCTTAGTCACGTCCCTGACATGGATGTAGTTGCGCCTGAAGTGGTCCTCGAAAAGGATGACCGACCGGGTCTTGAAGGCCTGATAGGTGAAGTCGTTCACCAGCAGGTCCATGCGCATGCGCGGGCTCATGCCGAAAACAGTGGCCAGCCGGAAGGTGACTGCGGACCCCTTGTCCAGAAACGCCTTTTCCACCGCCACCTTGCACACGCCGTACTCGGAGATCGGGCGCAACGGGCTCTCTTCGGTGCAGTACGCGTCTTTTTCACCGATTCCATAGCCGGAGTTGGTGGTGGGGAAGATGACGATCTGGTCCTTGGAGGTCTGCTTGACGATGTGCATGTGGGCCTGCTTGTTGACCAGGTCCGTCAGCGTGGGGTTCATCTTGCAGGCGGGCGCGCCGACAATGGCGGCCAGGGGAATGATGATGTCGTGCTTGGCGATGAGCTTGTCCATGAGGGCGTAATCGCAGATGTCGCCCTTGACGAACTCGAATCCCGGATAATGGCAACAATCCAGAAGCGGGGCCTGACTGAACATCAGGTTGTCGAGCGCCGTGACTTCATACCCATTGGCAAGGAGTTGCGGAACCAGTGTCGAACCGAGATAACCGGCGCCGCCGGTGACAAGAACTTTGCTGCTCATGGCCCTACTCTTTGTTTGCAGTTTCGATTATGTGGAGGGGGGAGAATACATACCCGTCAAACCACCCGCTTCTATCCCATCGGCAAGAATTTGTCCAACCTGATCTGGGCGGCTCGCCAGCCCGACGCGGCGGCAAACTCTGCCCTGTCAAAGCGTTTCGGTTTTCAAGAACAACCGACCCCGCCACCCCAAACGACGCCAGCAATCTTTCCGCCCATCGCTTGGCATGCCTTCCCGCGTCGAATTCGCGGGGGCTGCCGTTCTCGTTCATGAAACGGACAGAGCCGAAGACCGCGCGGGTCTGCGGGTGTCAGCGCTCCCGCCAGCGCACGGGCACCAGCCAGACGCTCAGTACCATGAGCCCGAAGAAGGTCAGATAGATGGCGGTGAAAAGCTCTGGCGGTCCGTCGAAATAGAAGAACCGCTCGGCCCAGTGACTGAGGAAGGATTCGGCGTATGGCCCCTGGCCAGCCTCGACCCGCAGCTGGTTTTCCCAGACTGTCAGCGGGCAGGTCAGGCCCAGCAGGGCCTCGACGACCACGATGCCCATGCCCGCCAGGTGCGTGCCCCGGAACCAGCGGTTGCCCACAAACCGCCAGCGGGCCATGGCCCCGATCCAGACCACGGCCAGCCCGAGCACATTGTAGGCTGCAATGAGCACATGCGCGGCCAGGACCAGATCAGCCAAAAGCGGACTCATGACCCGCCCCAGCGCTCGATGTATTTGTCCACGTCGAATTTCCTGCGGCAACCGTTCTCGTTCATGAAGCGGACAGAGCCGAAGACCGGACGGGTCTGCCAGGGGCGATCGTGAAGTCCGGCCAAAGACCAGAGAATGCCGACATACCCGTTGGGGTCGCGGCCATCAAGCTGGTAACGGTCGTTGAGAGCCAGGGCCGTGGCATGGGCCTCCTCGGGCGTGGCCGACCATTCCAGAATCTTCTTGGCCCAGAACATGCGCATGTAGCCGTGCATGAAGCCGGTCTGGCGCAGCTCGTTCTGGGCCGCGTTCCAGAGGCGCGAACCGGTCCGCGCCTGCTCGAACGTTTCGCGGGTGTAACAATGGGCGCGCGGATCGGCCCGATGCTCGCCCAGGGTTTTGAGCGCCCAGGCCGGAGCTCCGGCCAGGGAATCATACTGCGGGTTGTGCAGGCAGAAGTTGTCAGCCAGCTCGCGCCGCACCACCAGCTCCTCCAGATAGGCCGCCTGCCCCTCGCCCCGGCCCGAGGCCGCCGCAGCCAGGGCCGCCCGCTGGGGCGCGAGCTGGCCAAAGTGGAAATAGGCCGAGAGCCGGGACGTGCCGTCCGCATTGGGATCGTTGCGTTGCCCGGCATAGACATGCAGCCGGTCAGCCACGAACCGGTCCAGGGCGTCGTGCGCCGCATCCTCGCCCGGCACAAGGGACACCGGCCCCACCGCCCCGTCCACAGCCAGCCCGGCGCGCACCTCGCCCCAATGGGCGGCCCTGGCCGTGGCCGCACAGGGCGGGGCTGGCGCAACCTGCGGCTCAAGGGGCGGAAACTCCTCCAGATACTCGCCGATGAGCCGGTGGATTTTCGGCCTGATGGTCCGGGCCGCATATTCCTGCTTGGGCGACACCTGCCGGGCCGGAACCACGTTGTGGCCGTCCACCTCGATGAACGACACGGGCAAGGCGTGGGCCGCGGCCCCCTGCCAACCCTGCTTGACTCGCAAGGGGTCGAAGTCCGTGACCACACCGCCAGCCCCGAGTTCGGCGGCCAGCCGGGGAATCTCCTGGCCCGGATCGCCCTGGAGCAGGACAAAGGGGATGCCCAGCGCAGCGAGATCACCCTCCACCTGGGCCAGACCGGAGAGCATGAAGTCATACTGGCGCAGGGTTGCGCCGAGAAAGGCCGGGGCCAGACAAAAGACGACCACCAGCGCATGCTCCTGCCCGGCCATTTCCCGCGCGTGGAGCAGTCCCCAGTTGTCGCGCACCCGCTGCTCGCGGCTCATCCAGTAGAGGATCGGGCCAGCGGCCAGCGGGGCCTGGTTAAGGCGATAGAGGCGCTTGTTATTTACCAGCATGATTCACTATCTCGATTTCCGGACAGTTATCGGAAATCCTTCGCGTCCGGGCCTGGTTCACGCTGCCGGGCAGGGAGTCCTTGCAATCCGGCGAAGTTCAAGATTCATGCGCACCAACAGGATGGCGGCCACGAGCATGAGGACGATGCCCACGCCAAAGAGCAGGGATTCGATACCCACGGTGTTGACCACGCTGTCCGGCACCTTGACCACCTCCACGGCCACTTCCATGAACAGGCCAAGCAGCAGGGCGGCCATGCCGTAGATATGGCATTCGCGGTCGGCCCTGGCCTCCACCTCCGGACAGCCTGCCGCATAGGCGCCAAAGGCGTCCATCATGGTGCCGCGCTCCTCCAGGGCCACGCCCCAGGCCACCAGAACCACGGCCACGGTGTCGATGATCTCCCCGATCTCGCCCGCGTTGTGCACGGCATCGCGCAGCAGCTCCCATGACTCGACGCCCACGATGACGATGAAGGCGACGATGGCGTAGTTGACGCAGACCAGACCACGGCGGGAGAGCAGATACCTTAGCAGACGCTTCATGACGCAATAGACCTCGCGGTATGACGGTTGCGAACCATGGGCGCACCCCCGCCTCAGGGCGGGCGCGCCAGATCAGACCGCATAGCCCAAACCCCGGTCGCTGCCAACATCAAGTTGCGTTCGGACGCCTGACTCCGCGCCCTTATTCCTCCGTGGATTGTTGGACGAGAGACTCCGAGAGTTCGAGGAACTTGACTACCTCGTCATGAAGGTGAGTTCCATACTTCTCTCGATAGGCCTGTGCATAACGGACAGCCAGGGAGTATTCATCCCTCTCTCTTGGTTCACGAAAACTCGTCGTTCTGTTTACCGAACTATACCTCGCACTATTGTTTTTCGCAAAAGTCCAGGACACAATAAATTCAATATCTATTGAACCAGCCAGTTCTTTCTCGCGCAACGTAACCACAGCCTTGGACTCTTCGCCACCACAAATCAATGACAAGGCTTCATGATCCAATTCTCGAAGGCAGATATAGTGGGCAAACCCTTTTGCCGCAGCCCATCCGATTGGCTTGATTCCACGCAACAGGATCGTCCCACGAAGAAACGCTTTTTCTATCGTTCGTAGCGGCCAGTTCTTAGTGATTTTGATAAATTCATCTTCAAATTCACCACAGGCTCTTTGGGCATTTTCAGCCTTGAAGAGTGGGTACCCGCTCACCCCATAAAATTCGGAAAGATGCCGGATGAACGCCTCTTTTGACGGCTCAGGAATCCGGTACTCCAAGTCGATGAAGCGGCGCAGATAGCCGTCTGCATCAATGCCTTCCCCATATGCCGCCTTGACCGAGTGTCCGAGTTGTTCACGATCAAGGGCCAATATAAATATGACCCCATCGACCTCAAAGAGGTGCTTGACCGCTTCGAGCAACTCCACCGAATAGGTCGGCTTGCACCGGTCCAGTTCATCCACAAAAAAGAACAGCGGCCTGTCGCTAAAGCTGGCAACGACCTTCGACAGTTCCGCCTTAAAATCCTCGACCAATCTCTTGGTATCGCCATGCTTTTCCATTACATCGGAAGCATACGCCTCCAAAGAACCACCCAGCGCCTCGCACAAGCCCTTTCCAATATCCTTGCCCAACACCCCCTCAACATCCAACGAAACGCCAAGCAAGCCTCTGGCTCCCAAGGAAATCAGGCGAGGAAAAAGCTTCTTCGCCGCCTCTTTCAAGGCGGTGAAAGCCATATCGCATGTCTCCTTGCCCGCGCTCTTGAGAGTGCATAGCTGGGAGTGCATTTCCGCGACGAACGTCAAAAATGGGTTTTCGGCAAAATCGTGCTCCCACGCATTGAATAGCACACAGGGGCAGCCCCTGCTTTCAAGATATGCCTTCCACATCCGCACAAATGTCGTCTTGCCCGTTCCCCATGGAGAGCTCACAGTCATGACAAAGTTGCCTTGTGTCATCAGCAACAGCTCGGAAACAGCCTTGATATGCGGCCCCCTGTCAAGAAGGTCTGCGTCAAACCACTTCTCTTCATCCTTTTTCACAACAAGATCGTCCTGTGAAAATTGAAGCTCGGCGTTGCGCTTAATCATCTGGCTCTCCTTCTTCTTATGCATCCTGACAACCAATATAAATACCACGCAATCAGCGCAAGAAATAATCCAATCCCTGAGATATCTCCCCCCTTTCCGTTCCCACCACCCCGGAAAGTGAAAAATTTCTCAAAAAAGTTTCCGCCGGGTGACACTGGCCGCAAAAGAAATTCAATGATCTTCGCTTGATCTTGGACAAAACTGAGCGTACACTCAGTTTTGTCGTTTATTTTGACATTGCAGGTGACTAGGAGATATCAATCAGGAACTGAGTGACTACTCGGTTTTTGGAAGGAGCGATGGGAACTGCATGAAGAAGAAGGACGCCATACTCAAGGTTGCCACGGTGCTGTTCGCGAACCACGGGTTCAAGGACACGTCGGTGCAGGAGTTGTCCAGGCTCACGGGGGCGGCCGAAGGGACGATCTTCTACCATTACAAGAGCAAGGAAAACCTGCTGCTGGCCATTCTCGAACGGACGCGCGACGACATCGTGACCCAGTTCGACCAGTTTTTCGAGAACAGGCCGTTTGCGTCGGGGCTGGAGATGGCCGAGGAGACCATATCCTTTTATCTCTACCTTGCCGGGCTGATGGAAGACCAGTTCCTCCTGCTGCACAGGCGGTTCCTGTACCGGTTCTCGGAGAGCAACCCGGAGTTCAGGAGCCACCTGGAGGCCATTTACAACTGCCTGTTCCACTTCTTCGAAAAGGCGATCCTGGCGGGGCAGGCCGACGGCTCCATCGCCCCGGACATCCAACCCAGAAAAACCGCGCTCATTTTGTTCACGATGGTTGATGGCCTGGTTCGGTTCAAAAACGACAATCTGTACGACGCCGGCGCGCTGTTCAACGAGTTGTTGAATTCTTGCCGCAGGATGCTGCAGGTCCACTAGAGGAAGAGGCTGCATGGTAACGAAAATTTTCCCTTTCATCGACTGGTTCAAAGGCTACAGCGTGACAGCACTCCGGGCGGACGCCATCGCCGGACTGACGGTCGCCCTGGTGCTCATCCCCCAATCCATGGCCTATGCGCAGTTGGCGGGCATGCCCGCCTACTACGGGCTGTACGCGGCTTTTCTGCCGCCCATGGTGGCGGCCCTGTTCGGCTCCAGCCGCCAGCTTGCCACCGGGCCGGTGGCCGTGGTCTCCCTGATGACCGCGGCCTCGCTCGAACCCCTGGCCACGGCGGGCAGCGAGGGCTACATCGCCTACGCCATCCTGCTGGCCCTGATGGTGGGCATGTTCCAGTTTCTGCTGGGCGTGCTCCGGCTCGGCCTGGTGGTCAACTTCCTGTCCCACCCGGTGGTCAACGGCTTCACCAACGCAGCGGCCATCATCATCGCCTCGTCGCAGCTCTCCAAGATGTTCGGCGTATCGGTGGACAAGGCCGAGCACCACTACGAGACCATCGTCCGCGTGGTTGAGAGCGCGGTCCACTACACCCACTGGCCCACGCTGCTCATGGGCGCGCTCGCCTTTGGCATCATGATCTCGCTCAAGCGGATCAACCCCAAGATTCCCAACGTGCTGGTGGCCGTGGCCGTGACCACGCTCCTGTCCTGGGGCCTTGGCTTCAACCACGACGCCAAGACCCCGATCGACGCGGTCAGGGCGCCTGAAGTGCGTCAGGAGGCGGCCCGGTTCAACACCGTGCTGGCCGAGATCGAAACCCTGAACGTGGAACGCGCCGGGCTGAACACCGCCCTGGACGAGGCCAAGACCGCAGGCAACACCATCGGCGTCCTTGACGTGGAGCACGACCTGAACGTGATCAACGTCCGCATCGCCCGGCTCAAGCACGAGGCCGAGACCCTGCGTAGCGGCCTGCGCAATGCCCTGTTCGACGGCGTGGAGACCGGCAACGGCCTCGTCTACTATCTCCAGGGACAGACCCCGGACGGCGCGACCACCGATGGCCGCACCTGGCGCATCAAGGTGGGCAACTCCCGGCTCAACGATGCCGGGCTGACCTTGATGGGCGGCGGCGAGGTGGTCGGCTCCGTGCCTTCGGGCATTCCGGCCATTTCCGCGCCCTCCCTCGACCTCAAGGTCATGCTCCAGCTGCTGCCCTTTGCGGCCATCATCTCGCTGCTGGGCTTCATGGAGGCCATCTCCATCGCCAAGGCCATGGCCGCCAAGACCGGCCAGCGGCTCGACCCCAACCAGGAGCTCATCGGCCAGGGGCTGGCCAACATGCTCGGCGCATGCGGCAAGAGCTACCCGGCGTCCGGCTCGTTCTCCCGCTCGGCGGTCAACCTCCAGGCCGGGGCCATGACCGGTTTGTCCAGCGTGTTCACCTCGCTGATGGTGGTGATCGTGCTGCTCTTCTTCACCCCCCTGCTCTATCACCTGCCCCAGGCCGTGCTGGCCGCGGTCATCATGATGGCCGTCATCGGGCTGATCAACGCCGCCGGTTTTGTCCACGCCTGGAAGGCCCAGTGGTACGACGGCGCCATCTCCATCATCTCCTTTGCCTGCACCCTGGCCTTTGCCCCGCACCTGGACAAGGGCATCATGGTGGGCGTGGGCCTGTCCCTGGCCGTGTTCCTTTACAAGAGCATGCGTCCGCGCGTGGCCAGCCTGTCGCGCAGCGAGGACGAGGCCCTGCGCTGTGCCGAGGAGCATGGCCTGGCCGAGTGCGAGCATGTGGCCGTGGTCCGTTTCGACGGCCCGCTCTTCTTTGCCAACGCCAGTTTCCTTGAGGACAAGATCACCGAGAGGATGGCGAAAAACGACAAACTCAGGCATATCATTCTCGTGGCCAACGGCATCAACGACATGGACGCCTCGGGCGAGGAAGCCCTGTCCCTGCTCATCGACCGGGTGCGCAGCGCAGGGGTGGACATCTCCCTGTCCGGCGTGAACGAATCGGTCATGGCCGTACTGGTGCGCACCCACCTGCTCGAAAAAATCGGCAAAGACCACCTCTACACCACCATGGAAGCCGCCCTGCACGAAGTCCTTGAGCAGGCGCACCAGGGTGCCGAAGAAAAGGCCTGCCCGCTTACCACCGTCTGCCGTCTCGCCTAGCGGGACGAGAATCAGGGAGTATACAATGTCAGTGATTACAGTATTCAACGGCATGTTCAGCGAAGCCGGCCTGGTGGTCAAGCGCGTGCTCGACAGCTCAGGCTACCGGCTGATCACGGACCAAGAGATCGTGGCCGACGCGGCCAACCTGTCCGGCATGGCCGAGAGCAAGATCGCCCGCGCCTTTCAGGCCAAGGCCTCGGTCTTCAACTCCTTCAACCATGAAAAAGAGCGGGCCGTGGCCTGGCTGCGCCTGGCCATGGCCAACAAGCTCATGGACGGCGATGGGCTGCTCTTCTCCGGCTTCGCCTCCCAGCTGCCGCCCGCCGACATCGGGCACATCCTGCGGATATGCCTCATCTCCGGGGTCAAGGACAGGCTGGCCGTGGCCGCCCGCGAAGAGGGCTATGCCGAAAAGCACGCCGCCAAGATCATCCGCAAGGATGACGAGGACCGGGCCGCCTGGGTCAAGCTCCTGACCGACACCGACGACCCCTGGGCCAAAGCCCTTTACGACATGGTCATCCCCGTGGGCGCCACGGGCGTGGACCAGAGCGCCAGCCTGATCCTTGAGCATCTGAACAACGACGCCATCGCGGCCACCCCGGCCTCGCGCGCCAAGGTCGCGGACTTCCTGCTCGCGGCCAAGGTCGAGACCGTGCTCGCCGCCGAGGGCCACAACGTCCAGGTGCTGGCCGACGCGGGCGCGGTCACCCTGACCATCAACAAGCACGTGCTCATGCTCGAACGCCTGGAGCACGAACTGGCCGACATCGTCTCGCCCGTGGACGGCGTCAAGTCCGTGACCACTGCCGTGGGCAAGGGATATCATCAGACGGACATCTACCGCCGGGTGGACTTCGAGATCCCGTCCAAGGTGCTGCTGGTGGATGACGAGCGCGAGTTCGTCCAGACCCTGTCCGAGCGGCTGATGATGCGCGACATGGGCTCTGCCGTAGTCTACGACGGCGAGTCGGCCCTCGACATGGTCCGCGAGGACGAGCCCGAGGTCATGATCCTGGACCTCAAGATGCCCGGCATCGACGGCATCGAGGTGCTGCGCCGGGTCAAGAAGGAGCATCCCATGGTCGAGGTCATCATCCTCACCGGCCACGGCTCGGAGAAGGACCGCGAAACCTGCATGGAGCTGGGCGCCTTCGCCTACCTGCACAAGCCCGTGGACATCGAGATATTGAGCCGCACCCTCAAGGCCGCCAACGAAAAGATCCGCGCCGGAAAGTAACGGGATGCTGGGTGACGACATGGAAATGACCGACAGGTTCAAGCCGCAGTTCTGGACGGCGGGCAGTCCCGCTGGTCCGGGCAGGGGGCTGTTCAACTACACCCGCATCTGGCGGCTGGCCATCCTCCTGCTGACGGTGGTGACGCTGGCCCCGCTGCTGGTGCTGACGGTCATCGACTACAACGTCACCCGGCACTCGCTCGAATCCGAGAACCTCCTGCGCACGGCCCGGACCACCTCCAACACCCGGCGCACCCTGGCCTACTTCCTGGACGCCCGGCACAAGGCCCTGGAATTCGTGGCCACGCGCTACGGGGTGGAGAGCCTGCGCGAACCGGAACTGCTTGCGGGCATTCTCGGATCGCTCAAGCAGAGCTTCGGCGGGTTCGTGGATCTCGGCCTGATCGACAACACGGGCCGTCAGGTGGCCTACAACGGCCCCTACAGCCTGCTGGGCCGCGACTACAGCACACAGGAATGGTTTGCCAGCGCCCTGTCGCTGGGCAAATACACCAGCGACGTGTTCCTGGGCTACCGCGACGTGCCGCACCTGATCATCGCCCGCCACACCAAGGACCCGGCCACGGGCGAGGACTATGTGCTGCGCGCCACTCTGGACACCGAGCAGTTCAACGCCGCTCTCTCCTCCCTCGACCTGCCCGGCCAGGGCGATGCCTTCATCATCAACTCCAGGGGGGTCATGCAGACCCCGTCCCGGTATATGGGCTCCCTCTTCTCGGTGATAGACCTTCCCATCCCGCCCTATTCCGAGACCACGAGCGTGCTCCCGGTCATGGGCAAGGACGGCACCGACTACACCGTGGGCTTCGCCTACATCGAGGATACGCCCTTCATCCTGCTGGTGGTCAAGAAGACCGCGGAGCTGATGAAGCCTTGGGAAACCGTGCGCATGGACCTGCTCTGGCTGCTGGTGACCAGCGTGGTCGTGATCCTTGTGGTCATCGTCGGCGTGTCCACCTACATGGTGGACAAGATCTACGTAGCCGACCAGACCAGGGCCAACGCCCTGCACCAGATGGAGCACACCAACCGCATGGCGTCCATCGGACGGCTGGCCGCGGGCGTGGCCCACGAGATCAACAACCCCCTGGCCATCATCAACGAGAAGGCGGGCCTGATCAAGGATCTCTTCAGCTTCAAGGAGCAGTACGCCCACGACAGGCGGCTGCTGGCCAACATCGATTCCATCCTCGCCTCGGTGGAGCGGTGCGGCAGGATCACCAAGAGGCTTCTCAGCTTTGCCCGGCACATAGACGTGAACGTGGAGGTCCTGCGCTTCAAGGACGTGGCCGAAGAGGTCCTGAGCTTCCTGCACAAGGAGGCGGAATACCGCAACATCGCCATTGTCATGAGCATCCCGGAGAACATGCCCGAATTCGTCTCGGACCGGGGCAAACTCCAGCAGATCTTCCTCAATCTGGTCAACAACGCCTTCCAGGCCATGAACGACGGGGGCCGCCTGTCCATCAGCGCCGCCAGGGGCGAGGGCGACACCCTGGACTTCACCGTGCGCGACAACGGCTGCGGCATTCCAGAGGCGGACCGCAAACGGATATTCGAACCCTTCTTCTCGACAAAGAAAAAAACCGGGGGCACCGGGCTTGGCCTCTCCATCACCTACGGGCTGGTCCAGGAGCTGGGCGGGTCCATGGCCGTGGAGAGCGAGGTGGGCAAGGGCACTGCCTTCACCATCACCCTGCCGCTCAAGGCTCCTGTGACAGAGGCCCGTAAAAAATGAAGATTCTTCTGGTAGACGACGAGGTGGAGCTGGTCTCGGCCATGGCCGAGAGGCTCCAGTTGCGCGGCTATGATGCCGACTGGACCGACAGCGGCGACGACGCCCTGGTCATGGCCCGGACCTGTTCCTATGATCTGGCCGTGCTCGACATCCGGATGCCGAAAATCAGCGGCCTTGAGCTGAAGCGGCGGCTTTTCGAGCTGTGCCCCTCCATGAAGTTCATCTTCCTTTCGGGCCAGGGCTCGGAGTCGGATTTCAAGGAGGGATGCGCCGGGGGCGTATGCTACCTGATCAAGCCCATCAGGATAGAAGACCTCGTGGCCAGGATCGAAGAGGACGCAACCCATGGAGGTGACCAATGACCCCCCAGGACTCCCGGCAGGAATCAAGGGAAGACCTGCGCTTTTTCGGCACGGTCAGCGCCTCGGTCTCCCACGAGCTCAAGAACGTCCTGGCCGTGATCAACGAGGCGGCAGGCCTGCTTGAGGATCTCGCCCTCATGGCCGGACGCGGCACCCCGCTCGACCCGGAGCGGCTGGCGCGCGCGGCCACGACCATCCTGGGCCAGGTCCGCCGGGGCGACACCATTGTCCGGGCCATGAACGGCTTTGCCCACCTGCCCGATGAGCCGGAAGACGCGACCCATGCCGGGACCGACCTGGCCGCCATCCTGAATCTGGCCGCAAGCCTGTTCACCCGCATGGCCGACATGCGTCAGGTCTCCCTGCGCCTGGGCGACTGCGCCCCGGCCATGTCGCAAGCCAACCCCTTTGACCTGATCCGGCTCTTGCACAGCGCCATGCTCGCCGCCTTTGGCACCATGGGCCGGGGCGACACCCTGACCGTGTCCCTGGCCCCGGCCTCCGAGGGCACGCGCCTTGTCCTGTCCCCGTCTGGCGCGCCCCTGGCCCTGCCCGACGATCCCGGCTTCAACGCCCTGGCCGCCCGGCTCGACACCGTGGCGGCCCTGGACGACACAGGTTCCCTGGTCCTCGCCATCAGGCGCTGATCCAGATGTCCATACACGTATTTTCAACGCCCGACACGCCAAGGAGAAAACCAATGACTGAAAAAGTGCTGCTCATCGACGACGAAGTGGAGTTCCTGGAAAACCTGTCCGAGAGGATGCGCGTTCGCGGCATGGACGTGAGCACGGCCCAGACCACGGACAACGCCATCAACGCGGTCGAGGAAGCCGAATACGACGCCATTGTCCTTGATCTCCAGATGCCCGGCATGAACGGCATCGAAATGCTCAAGGTGATCAAGGAGCGCCACCCGGACATGCAGGTCATCCTGCTCACCGGCCAGGCCACCCTGGAGGCGGGCATCGAGGCCATGAAGCTCGGCGCCATGGACTTCATGGAAAAGCCTGCGGACATCAACTCCCTGACCGAGAAGATCAAGAAGGCCCAGGCCAAGAAGATGCTCCTGGTGGAGAAAAAGGCCGAGAGCCGGGTCAAGGACATCCTCTCCGGCAAGAGCTGGTAATCCGCCTACAAACCGCCACGCTCCAAAGGGCTCCGGCTTTGGTCGGAGCCCTTTTGCGTCGGCGGGCCGGGGGTTCTTTCGGGGCAAGCGCATCTTGGGATCGCGTCTGCCCTGCCGCAGCACCGAGCGTTCATGCCCAGTGAGAGAAGAAATCTCCTTTGGCATCCAAACCCGCCCCGCCCCCTGTCAACCCTCCCTTTTGCCCCTGCAAGACCTCTTTTCCACCCCGTTTCGCCCGCTTTCCATCAGGCCGAAAACCCCATGCTACGCTTCCCAGGATTCCCGGATACGACTTTCGGGAACAAAACCAAGGAGCAAGCATGCATTCCATCTATTGCTGCACGTTGCAGCACGATACGCAGGGACGCATCACCGAGAAGATCGAGACCGTCAAAGGCACTCCCATCCGCTGGGCCTATGCCTACGACCACGCCGGGCGTTTGGCCGAGGCCAAACTCGATGGCCGACTCGTCTGCCAGTGCCGGTATGACAAGCATGGGCGGCGCAGCTTTGACTGGTTTCCACGCACCCACGGCAACCAGATCCGCGCCTTCCGCTACACCATGGAAAACCGCCTCCAGGCCGCCGGAAACAACGGCTACACCCACGACAGGCAGGGGATGCGCATCCTCTGGAACAGCGGCGGCAAGTACACGCGCTACGAGTACGCCCCGGACCACCGCCTGCTCCGGGCCACCCGCGAATGGGACGACACGGTCTTCGAGTTCGCCCACCATGACAACGGCCAGCGCGCGGCCAAGTTTAAAAACGGCAAGCTGATCGAGGCTTACCACTGGCTCGATTTCATCCGCCTGGCCGCCTTCCACGATGGCACACACGAGTTCGTCTTCACCTATCGCAGCGATGAGCGCACCCCCCACGCCATGCGCCGCGACGACGGCCAGGTCTTCACTCTCCACTACGATCAGATCGGCTCCCTGCGCGCGGTTGCCGACCATCGCGGCAACGTGATACAGGAGATTCTGTATGATCCGTTCGGGGGAATCATTGAGGACACCAACCCCGGCTTGAGAATCCCCCTCGGCTTTGCAGGCGGCCTGCACGACCGCGACCTGGGCTTTGTCCGCTTCGGGTGGAGGGATTTTGATACCTTCACGAGTCGCTGGACCGCGCCCGACCCCCTTGGCGATGCGGGCGGCGACCCGGATTGGTATGGGTATTGTCTGGATGACCCGGTGAACGGGGTTGATCCGCTGGGTCTGTTCCGATTTGGAAAAAGGCCATTGAATTTTCTGCCTGACAACTGGCACTGGATTGGAACCGATGGCTCCACCGCCGACAAGGGCAACTACGAGTTAAAACACGAGCAAGGGTTTTATGAAGACGGAAGCGGGCATAATGTCGGGTTTTCCAGCAAAGGCATGACGAAGGATGAAGATATCACAAAGTTCAAATTGGATGAGACTCGCTTTGACGACGAGGGCATGCGACGGGCTCAGGAAAGCCTCGATCCTGGAGAATACAAAGCATGCAAGGGGGGCGGAAAGTCGAACAATTGCCAGGATTACGCAGACCGGTTACGAGAGCGATACCGTTTCTTGCGAACAGCGGATAAACACTGATTGTAGACTACAGCCGGGGGAGTAGACTACCCCCCCCCGGATGAAAGGCAACTCTATGCGGAATTTGAAGATTTTTCTTTTGTTATTGGTTCTTGGAGGGATGCTGTTTTATAACTCGAATTGGTTTCAATCCATTTTTCTGCCAGAGCGTTTTTATAAGGACATTTTCAACGCACCATTCGATGTGACAAAAAATGGAGAGTCCATTTCAATCCCATTGAAATACAAGTATAAAACATGTTATGCACTTGAGATAGCCGTTCCAGATAAAGACTTGTTTCACAACAGTGAGCCTGGCAACGGCCTTTTGAAATACAGCTTTGTATCCAATGGCCGGGTGATTGCCGAAGGACTGACTTATCCTCCAAACAGTCTTCACATGGCACTGTATCGTGGAATTACATCTATAATAATCTTGGTTTTCGATCTCCCATTTAATAGTGAAGGCGATAGTTTAACCTTGGATCTTGAAGTCATTGAACCCATGAGGTTCTTGGAGCCATTTTCCGGCAAGATACACTGTAAAGTCAGCCCGAGCTATGACGCCAAACTTGGCAAATGCCACGGTGAATCGACACGAATAGTGCATTAGAACAACCGCCTCCAGGCCGCCGGAAACAACAGCTACACCCACGACAAGCAGGGGATGCGCATCCTCTGGAACAGCGGCGGCAACTACAAGCGCTATGAGTACACCCCGGACCACCGCCTGCTCCGGGCCACCCGCGAATGGGACGGCACGGTCTTCGAGTTCGCCCACCACGACGACGGCCAGGTCTTCACTCTCCACTACGACCAGATCGCCTCCCTGCGCGCGGTTGCCGACCATCGCGGCAACGTGATACAGGAAACCCTGTACGACCCCTTTGGCGGCATCATCGAGTCCACCAATCCGGCCCTGCGCATCCCGCTGGGCTTCGCGGGCGCCTTGCACGACCGGGACTTGGGCTTTGTCCGCTTCGGGTGGAGGGACAAATCCGCAGGACAGCGGATTTGGACGTTGCGGTCTTCCGCAACGCCCCGAAGGGGTGAGGGCCAGGGACGGCCCGAATCACTATGATACCTTCACTGGCAGGTGGACCGCACCCGATCCTTTGGGCGATGCAGGCGGCGACCCGGACTTGTACGGGTATTGTCTGGATGACCCGGTGAACGGGGTTGATCCGCTGGGTCTGTTCCGATTTGGAAAAAGGCCATTGAATTTTCTGCCGGATAGCTGGCACTGGATCAGGACGGATGGCTCGACAACCGATAAGGGGAACTACAAACTAAAGCCTGGGCGCGGTTTCCATGAAGGCGCGTTTGGCGACACTGTGGGGCTCTTTGAGGATGTTTTGCGGTTTGATGATAATACGTGGCTATCCCCTTGCCTCCGCATAGGTGACTGGGGTTGCATGTCCACCGCTACAAGCGGTCACAGCCTTGTCCGGGCCCACATTCCCTCCCGATCAAGGGGATGCCTGGGAATCAGATGCGTCAGCCCTGGGAGTTCATTGACATCCCTTGCCGCTTGAACCAGAAAAGGCAGACTGACCCTGTCAGGCAACCCGCAGCCACGGAGCCGACCATGAGCGACATCAGAATGGAATCGGACAGCCTCGGCCCGGTCGAAGTGCCGGCAGACCGCCTCTGGGGGGCGCAGACCCAGCGCGCCCTAATCCTCTTCGCCATTGGCCGCGAGCCCATGCCCCCGGAGATGGTCGAATCCTTTGCCCTGGTCAAGAAGGTGTGCGCCCAGGCCAATGCGCTGGCTGGCCACCTTGCCCCGGACCTTGCCGCGCTCATTGTCCGGGTCTGCGACGAGATCCTGGACGGCAAGCACCGGGACATGTTCCCTCTGCCAGTCTGGATCTCTGGGAGCGGCACCCAGTACAACATGAACGTCAACGAGGTCATCGCCAACCGCGCTTCGCAACTCTCGGACAGGCCGCTCGGCTCAAACGATCCGGTCCACCCCAACGACCACGCCAACATGAGCCAGTCCACCAACGACGTGTTTCCAACGGCCATGCATGTGGCCTCGGCCCTGGCCGCGACCCGCTCCCTGCTGCCCGTTGCCCGCCGTTTCCGCGACACCTTGGCCGCCAGGGCGCGGGAGTGGACGCAGGTGGTCAAGATCGGGCGCACCCATATGCAGGACGCCACCCCCCTGACCCTGGGCCAGGAATTCTCCGGCTACGCGGCCATGATCGATCAGGGCGCGGCCCGCATCGAGACGGCCCTGGCAGAGGTGCTGCGCCTGCCCCTGGGCGGCACTGCCGTGGGCACGGGCGTCAACGCCCATCCCGGCTTTGACGTCGAGACCACGGCTCTCCTGGCCGGACTGACCGGTCTGGCCTTCACACCCGCGCCCAACAAGTTCGCGGCCCAGGGCAGCCACGACGCGCTGGTCCACCTCTCGGGCGCGTTCAAGGCCCTGGCCGGATCGCTGCACAAGATCGCCTGCGACATCCGGCTGCTCGGATCGGGCCCGCGCGCCGGGCTGGGCGAGCTGATCCTCCCGGCCAACGAGCCCGGCTCGTCCATCATGCCCGGCAAGGTCAACCCCACCCAGTGCGAGGCCCTGACCATGGTCTGCATGCAGGTGGTGGCCAACGACGCTGCCGTGACTCTGGGCGGCATGGCCGGAACCCTGGAGATGAACGCCAGCAAGCCCCTGATCATCCACAACATCATGACCTCCATCCGGTTGCTGGCCGACGCCATGGAGAGCTTTCGCACCCACCTGCTCGACGGGCTCACGGCTGACCATACGCGCATCGCCGAACATGTGGAGCGCTCCCTGATGCTGGTCACGGCCCTCAGCCCGCAGATCGGCTACGAGAACGCGGCCCGCATCGCCCATCACGCTCATGCCGAGAACATCACCCTGCGCGAGGCCGCCCTGGCCCTCAAACTGATCGACGAGGCGGATTTCGACCGCCTCATTGACCCGGCCCGCATGATCGCGCCCCAGGCCGACTAGGCAAAAAGGGCAAAGACCGTGGCCCCGACCATGACGGCCACCAGGGCGATGTTGACGCAGACGAGCATGGAGCCGGAGCGCAGGGTGCGCATGAGCACGGACCCGGCCCAGCCCCACAGGCTGTGAAACGACACCTGGAAGACGAAAAAGGTGGGGATGAACACCGCCAGTTGGGAGAGCAGCCCCACGGACGGGTCGGCCAACTGGCTGAAGCCGACCACGGACATGGCCCAGCTCTTGGGGTTGAGCGGGTGGATGAACACCCCTTCCACAAAGGTGAACCGGCGCGCCTCCCTGCCCTCGGCCAGTTGCATGCGCAGGAGCTTCCAGGCCAGGTAGAAGATGTAGGCCAGACCCACGATCTTCATGGCCCAGGCCGCCCTTGGCGAGGCCATGAACAGCCCGCCCAGGCCGAATCCCACCAGCGTGTTCAGGCAGAGCATGCCCACGGTGGTGCCTGCCAGAAATGGCAGCGCGGAGCGGAATCCGGTGGCCTGACCGATGGCCATCATGGTCAGGTTGCCGATGCCGGGAGTGCCGGTCATCACGATCACGAACAGGACAAAGGCGGCATAGGTCTCAAGGGTCATGGCGTACGCTCCGTGGGGACGGGCGCGGGCGCGCCATCCCCCTGCTATCGGTGAAGGGACTGACTCACGCTTGTATGGTTGACATTGTATGGCGTCAATGAATACATTGTATGCATGACAACCTGGACCCCTGCCCTGGCCCGCGACACCGGGTCGCTCTTCCTTGAGCTGGCAGACGCCATCGAGCGCGACGTGACCGGCGGCGTCCTGCGTCCGGGCCAACGGCTGCCGCCCCACCGCGAGCTGGCCGACGCGCTGGGCATCAATGTCTCCACGGTGACGCGCGGCTACCGCGAGGCCGAGCGGCGCGGGCTGCTCTCGGCCACGGTGGGCCGGGGCACCTTTGTGGCCTCGGACGCGGCCACGGCCACGTCCATGGTCGCCTTTGAGCCAAGCGCGCCCGGCATGCTCGAAATGGGGCTGATCACCCCGCTGCACTTTCTTGACCCGGACGTGAGCGAGGGATTCCGGCGCATTGCCCGGCGCATGGACCCGCGCGCGTTCATGCGCTACTCCGAGCCGCGCGGCCTGCCCGAGCACCGGGCAGCAGGTGCGCGCTGGGCCGCCCGCTACGGCATGGAGGCCGGACCCGAAGAGATCATCGTCTGCGCCGGGGCGCAGCACGCCCTGACCTGCATCCTGGCCGGGCTCTTGCGCAGCGGCGACCGAATCGCCACGGACGCGCTGACCTATCCCGGTCTCAAGACCCTGGCCGCCATGCTCGGCATCCGGCTAGTGCCCATCCCCATGGACGAGGAAGGCATGACCCCTGCCGGGCTGGACACGGCCTGTCGGCGCGACGCCATCCGGGCCGTGTACCTCATGCCCGGCGTGCACAACCCGACCACGGCCAGCATGTCCAATGCGCGGCGCGACGCCATTGCCGCCGTGGCTGCGGCCCACGACCTGCTCATCATCGAGGACGACGCCTATGACCTGACCCATCCGGGCGAAGCCGCCCCGGTGGGCAGCCGCGACCGCGAGCGGTCGGTCTATGTGGCGGGCATGTCCAAGGCCCTGGCCGCCGGGCTGCGCGTGGCCTTCATCGTGGCCCCCAGAAAGCTGCTCAAGCCCCTGGCCCAGGCCGTGCTCAACACTGTCTGGATGACCCCGCCCCTGAATGTGGAACTGGCCGCCATGTGGATCGGCGACGGCACGGCGGACGCGGTCCTGGCCGCCAAGCGCGCCGAGGCCGCGCGCCGCTACATGGAGGCGTGCGACCTGCTGGAGGGGCTGCGCTTCCGGGGCAAGCCGAGCGGCTTCTACCTCTGGCTCGACCTGCCCGCGCCCTGGACCGGCGCCCGGTTCGAGGCCGAGGCCGCCAAGGCCGGGGTCAGCGTGTTCGGCGCCCAGCGCTTCGTGGTGGGCGAGAGCGCACCCCCGGCAGCGGCCCGCATCTCCCTGACCGGCACCGAGCGCATGGCCGACCTGACCCACGGCCTGACCGTGATCAGAGATTTGCTCCTGCCGGACGCATAGCGAGCTATTCAATCTGCAATAGCCTGTCTTCAATCATTCTTTTTTTGGAACACCCTGTCAGGGGAATCGGGACGCGCGACCGGGATCAGCCTGAAGCCTGCGCCTTCGACCCGACCAGAACGCGGTGCGGCTCAGCCAGGACACGGCGCGCCCCGGCCACCAGGGCGCGGGTGAACCGGGTCAGGACGGATGTTTCCAGGTTCCAGCAATGCCAGTGCAAGGACACGGTGAAGGCGTGACCGGGCAGGAGGTCCACCAGTTCGCCGCGCCCCACCGGCCCGTGTGCCTGCTCGTCCGGCAGCATGCCGCAGACCCGGCCCGACCCGATGGCCGGGGCAAATTGCTCGGACGAGGGCAGGTAAAAGGGCGTGTAGCCGGACGGCTCGCTCCCCAGGGCCTGGGCCAGCAGGGCGGCGTGCATCACGTCCTTGCGGTTGAAGATGAGCATGGGCGCGCGCTCCACACCCTCGCGGGTCACGCCGGACGCGAACCAGCGCGATTGGTAAGCCGGAGTGCCATACAATCTGTAGTGCATCTCGCCCAACACATGGACCGAGCACCCCTGCATGGGCTCGGCCCGGTCGCTGATGCAGCCCAGCACCTCGCCGTTGCGCAGCAGGGCGTGGGTCTGGGCCTGATCGTCAACGCGCAGGTCCAGCAGCACTGGCTCGGAATCCAGGAATCCGTCCACCACCGGGAAAAACCAGGTGGCCAGACTGTCTGCATTGATGCCCACGGCCAGGGTGGCGAACCCGGAGGATTCCAGCCCCAGCCGGGCGGACAAGCCCTCCTCCAGGTGGTGCACCTGCCGGTACAGGGTGAGCATCCCGCGCCCGGCATCGGTCGGCCTGGGCGGCGACGCGCGCACCAGCAGGACGCACCCGGCCAGCTCCTCCAGCAGGCGGATGCGCTGGGACACGGCGGACTGGGTCAGCCCCAGGACGCGCCCCGCCTTCTCGAACCCGCCTTCAGCCACCACCACGGCCAGGGCTTCCACAAGTTTGTAGTCCAGCATGCCCGATCATTAGCAAAATTCATGCATGATGAAAACAATGAGTTTCCCTTACGCGCCAATGCGGCATAGAGGAGAGGAAATCAGCAGGGGGAATGATCGCATGACACCGTTTTTTCAGGGATTTGCCATGGGCGGCGGGCTCATCGTGGCCATTGGCGCGCAAAACGCCTTTGTGCTCACCCAGGGGGTACGGCGCAACCACCATCTGGCCGTGGCCGGGGTGTGCATTGTCTGCGACGGACTGCTCATCGGCCTGGGCGTGTCCGGCGTGGGCGCGCTGGTGGCGGCCAGTCCGTCCTTGGGCGCGGCAGCGGCCTGGGCCGGGGCCGCCTTCCTGGCGTGGTACGGTCTGGGCGCACTGCGCGCAGCCATCCGGGGCAACACCCTGGCTGCGGACACGGAGTCGGGCATGAGCCTTGAGCGCACCCTGGCCCTGACCCTGGCCGTGACCCTGCTCAACCCTCATGTCTACCTTGACACCGTGGTCCTCATGGGCTCGCTCTCAGGCCGGTTCGAGGGCCTGGGCCGGTACGTCTTCGGCCTGGGCGCGGTGGCAGCCTCCACGGTCTGGTTCATGGCCTTGAGCCTGGGCGGAGGACTGCTCGCCCCGCTCTTCCGCCGCCCGGTCACCTGGCGCGTCCTCGACTCCCTGGTCTGCCTGACCATGTGGACCATCGCCGCCTCGCTCATCCGGTCCACCCTGGCATGAACAGTCGGCTATGTGCCCAGCACTTTGGCCCTGAATAGCCGACTATTTGATTTGCAACATAATGAATTTGTTCGACTGATTCAAATTCTGCCTTGCTCGCTGCCCCTGTTGCGGGCGACCCTTCATTTTCCCTCCCGGCTGGCGTATGCTCGTCCGCAGACCTGAGAGGAATCCGCCATGCGCGCACCCCATCACCACACAGCCCGGACTGCGACCCATCCCCCGTCCATTTTCAAGAACGCGCCCGGCAAGGACCGCGATCCTAACCAGGCCACTCCCGACAACGCGCCTGATCCGGGGTCAAACCCTGGCACGGCGCGTCCTGTGCTTGTGTGCCGCACCTGCCGCACCATGGTGACCCGCCCGGAGCTGTCTGTGGAGGTGGACGGCTCCCATCGCCATGTCTTTTTCAACCCTCACGGTCTTGTCTTTGACCTGGGTTGCTTTGCCTCGGCCCGCAATGTGCTGCCCACAGGGCCAAAGACCGACGAGTTCACTTGGTTCGCCGGATACGCATGGCAGGCCGTGGTCTGCGCCGGGTGCGCCGGACTGCTCGGCTGGCGCTACACCGGCCAGGGCCACGCCTTTTTCGGCCTGATCCTGCCCGCGCTGATCGAGGCGGACGAGGACCATTCCTGACGGCCTGAAGGGAAATTCCTGGGCCAAGGCGGTTGCGCTGGCCTGCAAAAATGCGCTAGTTTTGGCGGGAACAGGCCAGGCACGAGCCCAACCGCAACTCGAAAGCAGGTGACATGTCCACGCACAAACTCCGCGCCATATACAAGCAACTTGCCGACAAGATTGACGACTCAAATGAAAAGGCCCTGTTCGAAATCAAGGAGCTGAAGGAAGACCTCAACGAACTGCAACGGCATCTTTCGGGTCGCAAGAAGACCACCGACGTGCAGCCGGACGACATCCTGCGCTCTGCCTACGAGATTTCCCAGCGCATGCGCGACATGCGGGAGCGGCGCGCCATCCTGGCCGAGATGGAATGCGTGGCTGCCGAGACCGAGGCCCTGGAATACCTCGAATCTCGCGGGGCCAAGCTCTTGACCCGGCCAGTGGGCTGGCATTTCCAGACTTCTGCCGAGCGGCTCCTGCTCCATGCGGACGACGCGGTCGAGGCCGCTGCCGAGCTGCGCAGGCTTCTGGCTGCGGGCAAACGCCTCAAACGGACGGCAAAAAAGAAGAAGCAGGCGTGAACAACACCGCCCGGCCTTGACTTTTCCGCACGGGTACGCATCTCTGTGCTGTCCCGAGAACCCCAAAACAACGGAATCATCCATGTTCAAACGCTTTTTCTCGGCCCTCGCGGCCCTTGTTGTTGTCATGTCCCTGGCCGGGTGCGGCTACAACGCCCTGCAGCAGCAGGAGGAAACGGTCTTTGCCGCCTGGGGCGACCTGGAGGCCACCCTGCAACGCCGCGCCGACCTGATCCCCAACCTCGTGGAGACGGTCAAGGGAGCCGCTGCCCATGAGCGCGAGACCCTCCAGGCGGTCATCGACGCCCGGGCCAAGGCCACCCAGATGACGCTCTCGCCCGAGATGCTGACCGACAAGCAGGCCCTTGCCAACTTCCAGGCGGCCCAGGGCGAGATATCCTCTGCCCTGTCGCGGCTGATGGTGGTGGTGGAGCGGTATCCCGACCTCAAGGCGAACCAGAACTATCTCGCCCTCCAGCACCAGCTCGAAGGCACGGAAAACCGCATCAACGTGGCTCGCCAGCGGTACAACGACGCAGTCCGGGCCTTCAACGGCTCCATCCGCAGCTTCCCCAACTCGCTGACCAACTCCCTGCTGCTCCACCTGGAGCGCAAGGAATTCTTCCAGGCCGATCCCGGAGCCAAGGCCGCGCCCGCTGTCAGCTTTGGCACGCAGTCCTGACGGAGGCATGGTGCGCTCACTGCTCGCAACCATTCTGTGCGCGGCATGGCTGACGCTCTGCGCGTCCGGGGCCTCGGCCCTTGACGTGCCGCCCTTTGCCGGGCGGATCACGGACACGGCCAACATGATGGCCCCGGCCACCCGGCAGGCCCTGGACTCCCTGCTGGCCGATCTGGAGAGCACGGACTCCACCCAGGTGGCCGTGCTCACCGTGCCGTCCCTGGAAGGCGACTCCCTGGAGGCGTTCTCCATCCGCGTGGCCGACACCTGGAAGGTGGGACAGGCCAAGGAGGACAACGGCGTCATCCTCATCGTCAGCCAGGCCGAGCGGCAAGTGCGCATCGAGGTGGGCTACGGCCTTGAGGGCGTGCTCACCGATGTCATGGCCGGGCAGATCATCGACTCGATCATCATCCCCCACTTTCGGGCCGGGGACTTTGACGGCGGGTTCATGGCCGGGGCCACGGCCATTGCCCAGGCTGTGCGCGGCGAGTTTGTCGCGCCGACCGGCACAGGCTCGCGCGGCAAGGGCTCGGTCCTGCCCCTGATCGTGCTGCCCATGCTCCTGATCATCTTTGCCACCGAGCTGTTCGGACGCGGCAAGCGGGCATCCTTGAGCCGCGACCAACAGGCCACGGGCCGCTCCGGCGTCGGCTCCGCAGCCTCGGCCCTGTTCCTGCTCTCTATGCTCGGCGGTTCCCATCGCGGCGGCGGGGGCGGCCTTGGCGGCGGGGGCGGATTCGGTGGATTCGGCGGCGGCGGATTCGGCGGCGGCGGCGCGTCCGGCGGCTGGTAAACATCAAGGACAGACCATGACCACTCTCGCACAGACCTTGCTGACCAAGGAAGAGCAGGACGCCCAGAAGGCCTGCGTCAAGGACGTGGAAACGCGCACCTCCGGCGAGATCGTGCCGGTGATCGCCTCTTGCAGCTACGACTACCCCCGTGCCAGCCATCTGGGCGGGCTGATGCTCGCCATCCTGGCCGCCCTGGCCGGGGTCACCCTGCTGGGCCGCGACGACATGTGGACCTTTCTCGCCCTGTTCCTTGGCCTCTATCTTGTCCTCTCGCGGCTGCTGGCCGCTCTGCCGGCCCTGAAAAAGCCCTTCATCACCAGGAGCGAGATGCGCGCCGAGGTGGAGGAGGCGGCTGTCACGGCCTTTTACCTCAACGGACTGCACCGCACCCGCGACCTGACCGGCATCATCATCTACGTCTCGGTCTATGAGCGCTGCGTCCAGGTGCTGGCCGACAAGGGCATCAACGACAAGGTGGACCCCAGGGTCTGGGAAGAGGTGGTGGCCATGGTCACCGAGGGCATCCGCCAGGGGCATCCCGGCGAGGCCCTGTGCCAAGGCGTGGCCCGCTGCGGCGAGCTTATCGCCGAGCATTTCCCCATCAAGGCCGACGACACCGACGAACTGCCCAACCTGATCATCGACGGCGAGGCCCGCTAGCCGCCCTTGACGCGACCGCCCTGCCAGGGCGGAAATTCACCGAAGAGTCACCGCGCCTTCGCCAAACAGTCACCTGTGGCTGGTCTTCTGGATCAAAGGAGACCCGCCATGTGCAATGCCGTTTTTCTGGCCGCGTTTCTCGCCATCGCCCTTGCCGGGCTCACCCTGCTGCGCTGCACCCGGAGCGCGAGCCCCAATGCGCTGATGCTGACCCGCGCCCTGGCCAGCCTGGAAGGACCGGACTGCGAAACGCCCGGCGATGAAGACCTGTACGAGACGGCCTGCGTCACAGGCCGCGACGCCCTGCCCTGCCCGTCCTGACCAGCCCCGACAGACTGACCCGGCGAGGCTGGCACGGCAGCGGGAATTGGTGTACTGACTCCCGGAGCGTAGTTGTTCCGCCGTCATCCACCCTTTGCCACAGGCCGCCATGACCCACCGCCTCCTCGACGCATTCCGCCATCTCGTCCGCAAGAACCTGCTGCTGCTCGGCATTCTCGGCGCCATTTGGCTGAGCATGCACCACCCGGTTCCCGAGTCGATCCTTGGCGCCTTTGATGTCAACGCCCCGCTGGTGGCCCTGATCTTCGCCATCCAGGGGCTGCACATGTCTTTTAAGGGCTGCGGCAGGATTCGCGACTATGCGGCCATGATCGGGGTGGCCGCCCTGGTCTCGGTGGTCTGCTATCCCCTGCTGGCCGCCGGGCTGTCCGCGCTTTTCGGCCTGGAGGCCGACTTCCACATCGGGTTCATCCTCCTGGCCAGCCTGCCCACCTCGCTGGAGGCGGCCATGGCCATGGCCGCCAGCGCCGGGGGCGATCCGCTGACAGCGGTCATTCTGCTCGTCTCCCTCAACCTCATCGGCATCGCCACCATCCCGGCCAACATCGCCCTGTGGGTGGGGGGCGCGGCCCATGTCAGCGAAATGGCCGTGCTGCAAAACCTGCTCTTCTACCTCTTCATCCCGGCCATCGCCGGGCAGCTGTTGCGCCGGGCGTTCCCCACCCTGCCCGCCCGGACAGAGCGCATGACCCGGCACGTGCCCATGGTCTGCATCGTCATCCTGGTCTACACCTCCTGCTCCAGCGAATCCGCCCTGTTCCACTCTCTGCGCCTCAGTGACCTCGCGCACATCATCATCCCCTGCGTCCTGCTCCATGTGATCATGGTCGGCGCGGCCCATGTGGCGAGCCGCAAGTGGCTGCGCATGGAGATTCCGGCCTCGCGCTCGTTCCTGTTCATCACCGCCGAAAAGCCCATGTCCCTGTCCGTGGCCCTGTGGAGCATGACCTACGCGGCCCATCACCCCCTGGCCATCTTCCCCATCCTCGTCTTCTATGTCTGCCAGGTGGTCTTTGACAGCGCCCTGGTGGCGGGCATGCTCCGCAACGACCTGACCAAAGCCGAAGCCGCCACGCAGCGCAACACCGCAACGGACTGACCCGGTCTGCGGATACCGCGATTGTTGCGGATGGGATGGATGGAGCGGCTATTCCGGGAGTTGCGGATAGTTGTGGTCCGCCGTGGAAACGCCAAGAAAGACGCGCCAGCCGGACGTTTTGGCGTGGTCTAGAAGAACGCTTCGAGGATGTTGTCGATCTGCTCGCAGTACCGGTCCGCAGCCGCGACCAGCACGGTCTCGGCGTCAAGGCCGAGCAGTTCCCAGGCGTCTTCGTCCACGTCCGGCACCACATACATGCCCCCCTGGGCGATCTCCACCGCATTGGTCAGGCAGTCGGCCACATGGACGATGGCCGGTTCGAGCGGATTGGGAAATTCCATGGGATTGTGGTGGTAGTTGATCATGTCCGCCAGCTCCTCCGGGAACTTCCAGGCCGCAAGCAGCGGGCGGCTGATGTCGGTGTGGGTGAAGTCCATGACCGCGCGCTCGGCCTCCACCAGGGGGATGGAGTTCTCACGGGCAAAGAGCATGGCCTCGGTGGAGGCGTAGGGCAGTTTCTTGAACAGGATCAGCCTGCCCACGTCGTGGAGCAGCCCGGCGATGAAGCTGCGCTCCGGCGAGATGCCAACCTGGGTTCCGGCCAGGATCTTGGCAAAGATGCCACAGGTGATGGAGTGCCGCCAGAAGGTGCGCATATCCACCAGTTCGTGAGGGATATCCTTGAAATAATTGATGGCCGAAATGCCCAGGGCCAGGGTGGAGAGCTCCTTGGCCCCCACCAGGGTCACGGCCCGGCTGATGGAGTCGATGGGCTGGGACAGGCCGTAGAGCGGGCTGTTGACCAGCTTGATGAGCTTGGCCGACAGGCTCATGTCCGTGCCCACCACCTTGGCGATGCGGGCCGACGAGGCGCTCTCGTCCTCCAGCACCTCCCTGATGCGGAAATAGATGTCCGGAAAACTCGCCAGCTCGGTCTCGTGCCTAGCGATGGTTTCGGGCGTGCCCATGCCTTTGAGGAAGATATCCTGCATGTGCTCGACGCTGGCCGCCCGGCGGGTATTCGCGTCCGGCAGCTGCCATCCCTTGGACACGGCCTCGCCGGTCATTTCGAGGGCCATGCGGAACATGGCGATGACCGGCGCGCTGTCCGGGTTGGCATAGAGGAAGAAGCCCCTGACATACTCCTCGATTTCCCTGAGGGTCTCGGGCGGCAGCTCGCTCGCCGGAGGTTCTACCTCGGCACCCGACACCCCGACGCGCCGGAGCAGCTCAATGTGCCGGGCCTCCAGAGGTGTGCCGGACCTGAAGAGCAGCCTGCCGTCGGCAGACTTCAGGTCGCCGGACAGAACCATGCCGGCGGTCAGTTGATCAAGGGGTGTGAGAGCCAAAACATTTCCTCCGTGCAGGCACTGACTGCCTAGCCTTCCTTCAGGTACGCGATGGTTCCGGGGTGGTAAACGGGCTTGAACGAGGACGAGACCTTGTGCAGTGTCTCGGAATGGCCAAGCATCAGATACCCGCCGGGCAGGAGGTTGTCGTAGAACGAACTGACCACCTTCCGCTTCATGGCGTCATCAAAGTAAATTACCACATTCCGGCAGAAAACGATATGCGAACGCGGAACCCGCTTCAAGGCCAGGGGGTCGTTCAGGTTCATCTCCTGAAAGGTGACGATCCGGGCCACTTCGGGCTTGATCTTCCAGCCGCTCGGCGAGTTGACAAAATATTTCTGCCGGATGTCGTCGGGCGTGGTCTTGAAGGCGTAGTCGGCGTACACGCCTTCCCTGGCCCGCTCGACCATGGCCCTGGACAGGTCCACGGCGGTGATGGCAATACGCCAGCGGGCGATTTCGGCGCGCAGGGTCTCGTGCAGGAGGATGGACAGGGTGTACGGCTCCTCGCCCGACGAACACCCGGCGGACCAGATGTTCAGCTCCAGCCGCCCCGCCTTGCGCTGGGCGTCGAGCACCTCCTTGAGCACCTTGTCCTGGAACGCTTCCAGCTGCTTGCCGTCGCGGCAGAAGCTCGTCTCGTTGGTGGTCACCAGCTCAAAGAGCGTTGCCAGCTCTTCATTCTTGCGCATATCGAACTTGAGATACTTGATGTAGTCGGCGAATCCGGGCAGGCCCAGGTCGTTCAACCGCTTGGAAAAACGACTCTCAAAGAGATACTTGCGCTTGATGTCCACGAAAATGCCGCATTTTTCGTAAATGAAGTCGCGCAACTGCATGAACTCGGCGTCGGAAATTCCGACACTTTTACGCAGTGATATGGCGTTGGAAAAAAGCGATCCCATCCACGTTGTCCTTGTGCCCGGAGTGAGCCGCCTTGTGCCGGACGGCCCCGGGAAAAGCTATGGGGAGCCACCTGCCATGGCAATTATATTCACGCAACCGCCTGTGACACATACCATGCTTCGGCTCCTGCGGGGAGTCTCTTTCGGTAACAGGGCGTTTTTGCTCGGTCAACGGACAAAGCAGCCGCGACACCGGCGCGCCGGGTCACAGCCCGCCTGCCGGGCCATAGGTCTTGACCGGCTCCGCCCCGGTCAGGGCGCGGATCACACCCCCGGCCAGGGCCGCCATCTCCTCGTCGCCAGTGACCACCTCCACCGGGCCGAGATAGCCGACCATCCTCATAATTTCATGGACAAGTTGCGCGCTGCGGGCCAACCCGCCCGTAAGCACTACCGCGGCCACGGTCACGCGCCCGGCCTCGTCCGCCAGGGCCGGGGCCAGGGAGCCGATGTGCCGGGAAACCCCGTAGGCCAGGGCCTGGAACAGGGTGCGCGCCTGGTCGTCGTTTTCGCCCATGCGCCGGACGACCTCGCGCAGGTCGTTGGTGCCCAGGTGGGCGAAAAGCCCGCCCTCGCGCAGCACGGCCCGCTTGAGCGTGGCCGGGGTCTGCTCCCCGCGCTCAAGCATCTCCAGCACCGGCACAAGCGGCAGTCCGCCCGTGCGCTCGGGCGAGAACGGCCCCTCGCCGTCCAGGGCGTTGACCACCTCCACCACCCGCCCGCGCCGGTGCGCGCCGATGGAGATGCCCCCGCCCATGTGGCAGACGATGAAATCCGCCTCACCATAAGCCACGCCGAGCCGGGCCGCCGCAGTGCGCGCCGCGCCACGCTGGCTCAGGGCGTGGAACAGGCTGCGGCGGCGGATATCCGGCAGGCCGGTAATCCGGGCCACGTCTGCCAGCTCGTCCGTGACCACCGGGTCGACGATGTACGCGCCCACCCCGGCCCGTCGTGCCACCTCGCGCGCCAGGGACGCGCCCAGGTTGCAGGCGTGCTCGCCGTAACGGGCCGATTGCAGATCATCGAGCATTGCGTCGGACACTTCGTAAACACCGCCCTCCATGGGACGCAGCAGCCCACCACGGCCAGCCACGCCATCCAGAGTGCCGGGATCAATGCGCCCGTCGGCCAGGGCCGTTTCCACGGCAGCCAGCCGGTAGGCGAACTGGTCCGCGACATGGGGGAATCGGGCGATCTCGGCCTTGTCGTGCTGGAACTCGCGCGAGAACACGGCCTGTCCGCCCGCATACAGGGCCAGCCGGGTGGAGGTGGAGCCGGGATTGATGACAAATATCCGCAGGGGGTGCCCGTCTTTGCGCCGTGCTTTCCCGCTCTTCATGCGCGTGTCCGGCGGGCCAGCAGGCTGGCCAGGGCAATGGAGAGAAATTTGCTGGCATTGGAATCGCCGCGCGACGGGACCACCACCGGCACCAGGCTGCCCACCACCACGGCGGCCATGACGCAGCCGCAGAACACGGACAGGGACTTGTAGAGGATGTTGCCCGCCTCGATGTTGGGGGTGACCAGAATGTCGGCGCACCCGGCCACCGGGCTTTCGAACCGCTTGCAGGCCGCGATTTCGCCGGACAGGGCCAGATCCAGGGAGAGCGGTCCGGCCACCACCGCATCGCCGAACTCGCCCCTGGCCGCCATCTTGGTCAGGATATCGGCGTCCAGCGTGGCGGGCATGGCCGGGTAGTTGACCTTCTCCGTGGCCGCCAGAATGGCGACACGCGGCCTGTCCATGCCCAGGCAGCGGGCCACATCCAAGGCGTTCCTGAGGATGTCCGCCTTGCGTTGCAGGTTGGGATTGATGTTCACGCCCGGATCGGTCATGAGCATCAGCCGCCCGTCCAGGGGCGACTCGAAGACCGCCACATGGCTGAGGATGCGCGAGGGATGGGGCACGCCGGTTTCCTTGTCCAGCACCCCCTTGAGCAGGGTGACCGTGGGCACCAGCCCCTTCATGATCAGCTGGGCCTCCCCCTGGCGAAACAGGCGCACGGCCTCGGCCACGGCCTGCTGGTCGTCGCCCATGTCAATGGAGCGAAAGGGGGAGATGTCCAGACCGCGCGCATCGGCGATGCGCCGGGTGGCGTCCAGGTCGCCGATGAGGATAGGCTCGGCAATGCCGCGCTCAAAGGCCTCGATCCCGGCCCGGAGCACAAACCCCTCGGCTGACCGGGCAATGGCCACCCTGGGCATGGTCCCGCCCGGCCCGTGGCTGCGGGCGGCGCGCACCAGCGCGTCCAGGCTGGCGATGGGCGCGTTGTTGCTGGTCACGGACCACTCCGCCATGGACTATTCGTCCCCGCGCTTGAGGGCGATCATGCCCGAGCGGCACATGGACTTGATGCCATAGGGCTTGAGCATGTGGATGAGCCCCTCGACCCGCTCCTGGTCGCCGGCCATCTCCACGGTGATGGTCTCCTGGCCCATGCCCACCACGCTGGCCCGGAAGACCTCAAAGACCTGCATCAGCTGGGCTGTGCGCTCAGGGTCCATGACCACCTTGACCAGAACCAGCTCGCGGTCCACGAAATCCTTGCGCGACAGGTCGTCCACCTGGATGATGGTCTCAAGCCCCTCCAGATAGCGGCTGATCTCGTCCAGGGCCGCGTTGTCCCCCTCGATGCAGGCAACGATGCGGGAGACCTGGGGGTTTTCCGTCTCCCCGGCGGCCAGGGACAGAATGTTGGCCGCATAGCGGCTGAACTCCGTGGCCATCTTGGCAAGCACGCCCGGCTCGTTGCGGGCCAGGGCGGAAATGGTGCGTTTCAAGGGCTTCTCCTCGGTTTGACAGGCTGCGGGGCCATGCCCCTCCCTCCCCGTGATTATCCCAAGCCGGGCAAAATGAAAAGCCGCCCGACAACGGCATGGGCAGGAACCCCGGCAAGGGCCGCGCCACGCACGCCAGAGGTGGCAACGGACCGCGAAATGGTGTACGCTGGCTTGAACATGGTACACTATCTGCGCGAAAAACGGTGGTTCCTCATCACCCTGGTCATCCAGGCGGCCATGCTCCTCGCGCCCGCACCAGAGGGGATTTCGCCCCAAGGATGGCGGGTGCTGATCATGACCGTCGGCGCCACCATCCTGTTCGTCACCGAGCCCATCCCCCTGCCTGCCGTGGCCCTGCTCATCATCCTGGGCCAGGTCTTCCTGCTCGATCTCGATTCGTCGCTGGTGGCCAGCTCGCTGATGAAGGATTCGGTCCTGTTCATCATGGGCTCGCTCATGCTGGCCGTGGCCCTGGTCAAGCAGAAGCTCGACAAGCGGCTTGCCCTGCTCATCGTCAGTATTACGGGATCGAATACATATAACATAGCGTTTGGTATTTCGATCTTTTCCGGCATCCTGGCCTCGTTCGTCGGCGAGCACACGGTGGCGGCCATGATGCTGCCCGTGGCCCTGTCCCTGCTCCAGCTGGCCACGGACGACGAGGACAAACGACGCGGACTGGCCGTGATCCTGCTCTTTTCCATCTCCTACGCCTGCGCCATGGCGGGCATCGGCACCCCGTCGGGCGGGGCGCGCAACGCCATCATGATCGACTACCTGCGCGACTTCTTTTTTGTGGCCGACGATCCGGCCACCCATGTCTTCAGCGTCAGCTATCTCAAGTGGATGATCTACGCCTACCCGGTCTTCCTGGTCCAGCTGCCCCTGATGCACCTGATCCTGCGCCGGACCTTCAAAACCGACATGGCGGACCTCGGCCCGGCTGTGGACACGCTCAAGGCGCAGGTGGGCGAGGAGGGCGCGCTGACCGGACAGCATTATCTGGCCATCGGGCTCTTCCTGCTGACCCTGGTGGGCTGGGTGGGGTTTTCGTCCGAGGTGGGCATGGGCACCATCGCCATCCTCGGGGCCACCCTGTTTCTGGTCACCGGGCTGGTCCGCTGGCAGGACATCAACTCGGGCGTCAACTGGGGCGTGGTCCTGCTCTATGCCGCAGCCATATCCCTGGGCGTGCAGATGCGCGACACCGGGGCCGCGGCCTGGCTGGCCGGGCTGTTCATGGACGGGCTGGCCCCGCTGGGCATGGACCGGGGCATCGGCCTGCTGGCCGCAGTCATGATCCTGACAACCCTGCTGACCAACACCATGAGCAACGGGGCTGCCGTGGCCGTGCTCGGCCCCATTGTCCTGTCCATTGCCATGGAGTCCGGGAGCAACCCTTTGGCCGTGGGCATGACCACGGCCATGTCCAGCGCCTTTGCCTATTTCACGGTCATCGGCACCCCGGCCTCGACCATTGTCCATTCGTCCGGCTACCTGCGCTCCTCGGACTTCATGCGGGTGGGCTGGCGCATGGCGCTCATGTCCTTTGCCGTGCTACTGCTGGCGTCGAAACTGTACTGGCCCCTGGTCGGGCTGTAAGGAGATGGTCATGACACAGGACCAGACCCCCCTGAGGATTCTCATCTGCATCGGCGGAGGCCCGGAGGCGTTCGCCGGGCTGAAGTTCGCGGCCCGGCTGGCCCGGCACAGCTGCGCCGACATCGGGCTGCTCTACGTCCGCGCCCAGGACAGCGGCCTGAACTCGGGCGGCATGGAGGTGCGCGTGGCCCGCCAGAACATCCTCGACTGGGGCCTGGAGCTGCCCGGCATGACCGCCCTGCGCAAGGCCCGCGACATCCTGCTTGAGCTGGGCGAGATCAAGGGCGAGGCCGAGTGGCGGCACGCGGAGATCAGCGGCGACCCGGCGGGCGAATATATCCGCGAGTACGAGAACCCGTGCGGCGGCACCGTGTCGCTCAAGCTGCGCATCAGCCCGGACGTGACCAGCACGGTGGCGGACGAAGCCGAGCGGTTCGACGCGGATCTGGTCATCGTGGGCGGCTCGCCCAAGCCGGTGGA
Organism: Pseudodesulfovibrio aespoeensis Aspo-2; assembly: GCF_000176915.2. Classification (NCBI taxonomy): domain Bacteria; kingdom Pseudomonadati; phylum Thermodesulfobacteriota; class Desulfovibrionia; order Desulfovibrionales; family Desulfovibrionaceae; genus Pseudodesulfovibrio; species Pseudodesulfovibrio aespoeensis. The sequence continues at coordinate 47,801 of NC_014844.1, read as the reverse complement.
GGGGCTGCGCCGATATTTCACGCCCAAGTCCCTGGCCCTGACCGTGGCCGCCCACTGCGCGCGGCCCGTGATCGTGGCCCGCCACCTGGAGCCGGGCCACGGCCACCTCGTCTGCGTGCAGGAGACTAAGCGCTCACAGGCCATGCTGGACCGCGCCGTGCGCTACGCCAAGGCGTGCGACTGCCCGTCCACCCTCCTGTCTGTGGCCCCGGACGAGGCCGGACGCGAGAGCGCGCAGCGCGCCGTTAACGAGGCCGACGCCTACTTCAGGGAACACGGCGTCACGCCGCACGAGCTGCTGGTGGAGGTGGGCAATCCGGCGGAAATCATCACCGAAATCGGGTACGACTTCTCCCTGATCGTCATGGCCGAGTCGGCCAAGCCGTGGTTTGCCAAGACCTTCAGCGTGGCCCACGAGGTGGCGGCCCGGGCCAGGAACTCGGTGCTCATCGTCAAATAGGCGCGCACGCGTCCGCCTACAGATCCACCAACTCCACCTGATGCTCGGTGATGGGCGTGCCCAGGAAGCGCGTGCCTGTGCGCGCGAACCGGGCCGCGTCGTCGGTGGTCAGGTAGGCGGTGTCGCCGCAGCCCGTGCCGGGCCTGCCCAGGTTCAGCCGGGCCAGCTCGGCATACACGGTCTCTGCCGTGGTGGCTGCGGAATCCACGATGACCACGGACGGGTCGAGCACGCTGCGGATGGCCGGAGCCAGCAGCGGGAAATGGGTGCAGCCCAGGACCAGGGTGTCTGGGATGACCGGGCTTTCCGTGCCTGAAGCGGGCCGGAATACGGGATGCAGATATCTGGCGGCCACGCCCTCGGCCACCGGGCCGTCGATCCACCCCTCCTCGGCCAGGGCCACGAAGAGCTGGCAGGGATGGCCCACAATGCGGGCCTCTGGCGCGATGGCGTGGATGGCGCGATGGTAGGCCCCGCCCGCAATGGTCGCCTCGGTGGCGATGACGCCGATGGCCTGGTTGCGGGTGGCCCGGCAGGCAGCCTGAGCGCCCGGCTCCACCACCCCGATGACCGGGATGCCGGGATACGCCTCGCGCAGGGGGCCGATGGCCACGGCAGAGGCCGTGTTGCAGGCCACCACCAAGAGCTTGATCTCCCGGCGCACCAGCTCTGCCGCGCACTGCACGGCGTAGCGCGACACGGTCTGGGGCGACTTGGTGCCGTAAGGCAGCCGCGCCGTGTCGCCCAGGTAAACCACGTCCTCGCAGGGCATCCGCTCGCGCAGGGCGCGCAGCACAGTCAGCCCGCCCACCCCGGAATCAAACATGCCGATGGGCAGTTTTGCCGCATTTTCCATGAATTCAGGCTCCTTGCCGGACCATCTGGTCTCGCGCCCGGCAAATCCAACACATTTTCCAGAAAAAGTCTAAAGAGATTTGCAGGAGTCTGGACAATGGCCGGGCCAGGGTCGCGGCTTGCTTCGCGACCCTTTGCCAGCCCGCTCCCGCGATAGGGCGGCACGCCCGCTGGAAACGGCCCTTTCCACAGACGACACGTCCCACGCGGTGCGCACCCTTCGGCGGCAGAAAATGGAACGCGAACCCGATGCGGAGGCTTTCCATGCGAGGACTTGGGTGTGCCTTCCGCACCCAGTGCCCTTGGTCGGCGAAGGAAAAGGAGTGAGCGCAAGGCGCGAAAAGCATCCCGGCTCGGCGCGGAGTATTCCTCCCCAAGGGGTTTGGATATCCCTTCCGCACCCTGCATCCCCGGTCGGCGGTGGAGAATGGGGTGAGTGCAAGGCGCGAAAAGCATCCAGGCCCGAAGCGTAGTCTTCCTACGCGAGGGTCTGGATGCTTTGAAGCAACGCAGCAATCACCCCATTATCCGCCGCCGACCATGCGTTGGGCCCAGTGGCGGGACTGGGCGTAGAGACGATCGACCTGGCTGGTGGTCAGGCCCAGGCGGCTGATGCGGCGGGAGGTGTCGGCCCAGTGGCCGCGCTCGTAGCTGTGGGCCAGGGAGAGCAGATCGTGGATCTCGCCCTCGCCGCAAAGGCCTTTGACGATGGACTCGTCCAGGGGCAGGGTGGCCAGGATGTCGTCCATGCGCATACCGAGCATGGTGTCGAGCAGCGAGAAGAGGCCGGAGATGAACACGGCGTCGGGCTTGCAGATCTTCTGGCCCGTTTCAGCGCACAACCCCTCGAGGAACCGGGCCCGCTGCACGGCCATAAGGGCCAGCTCGCCGGACCGGGATGCCGGGTTCATGTCAGCCAGCAGCACCGCGCTGAGCCACTGCCGGGCCTGGAGCATGCCCATCATGTCGATGGCCCGCTTGAGCGAGGTGACCTTCTGGCGCAGCCCGAACCCGGCGGAGTTGATGTAGCGGAACAGCCGGTAGCTCAGGTTGGGGTCGGACTGGAGTATCTCGCTCAACCGTTTGGGGTCAAAGTCCAGCCCGGAGAGCTCGCTCAGGAGTTGCAGCCGGGTCAGCTCCGAGGTGGAGAGCTTGCGCCCGGTCAGGATCTCCGGCCTGCTGAAGAAGAAGCCCTGGAACAGGGTGAACCCCATGCCGCCGAGCTGGCGGAAGGTGGCGTTGTCCTCCACCTTTTCGGCCAGCAGTCGGCAGCCGAGGCCGCCAATCCCGGCCACGGCGGCCCGGATGCGCTCCGGGTCGGCCCCCAGGGCGAGGATGTCGATCTTGAGGATGTCGGCCAGCTCCAGGAAAGGACGCAGTTCGGGCTGGCCAAAATAATCGTCCACGGCAATGGCGTAGCCCGCATCCTTGAGCCTGCGCACGGCGTCGAGCACCTCGGGCGTGGGCCTGACGTGCTCCAGCACCTCGACCACGCATCGGTCGCTTGGCAGGGCAAAGCCCACCCCGTCGAGCAGCATCTGCTCCGGGAAGTTGATCAGCACCTGTGCGGTTTCCGGCAACCCTTCCAGGGCCATGGACAGGCCGTCGGCAATGACCGCCGAGGTGGCCTGGGAATCGTTGGCGATCTCGGCCACATTGGCCTCGCCCGCGCGAAAGAGCAGCTCGTAGCCCCAGATGCTCTCGTCGGTCTGAAACACCGGCTGCCGGGCCACGAAAAAGGACTCGTACAGGGAATCTACATCAACCATTGACGGCCCCTCCTTGTTGCGCAGCGGCTAAAGAAGCGCTTCGCTGCGCCTGAGACCTTGCATGAAGCACGCTATGTCGTCGCGGCACTGGCCCACGATGGTGTCGAGATAATCAAGGTTGCGGTGGATGGCCTCGGTGTAGAAATCGCGGTCCACGCCAAAGCGGTGGTTGAAGTAGGCGCGCATGTAGCGGTCCACCCGGCCCAGGTCGTTGTCCAGCCGCTTGCGGGCCACGTCCTGGTAGAAGTTGCGCGTCTTGACCAGCAGGTCATAGGGCGTGTCATACCCGGGCAGCCGGGCCTCCTTGAATTCCTCAAAAAGCAGGAGCAGCTTCTCCAGGTAGTAGCGGTCCGCGATCTGGGCCAGCAGGTCCGCGCTGCCCAGAAACCAGCCCATCATCTGCATGGGCTCGGAGCGGAACGCGATGCGGGCGGGCGGCATGGCCAGGATGGTGCAGCGGATGCAGTCGGCCATGTCCTCGATGTCGTCGGCAGGCAGGGAGCCGTTCAGGTTCTGGCGCATGAACTGGATGGAGCGCTCCTCGTGGCCCACGGTGTACTTGGCCCCGGTGCCCAGGATGTCGTCCTCGGCCTGGATCAGCCCCACGTCGTGGTAGAGGCTGGCCAGCAGCCCCTTGACCGCGTCCAGCTCGGAGAAGCGCCAGCCCTCGCTCATGGCTCCGTGGATGAGCCGCGCCTGGGCCAGAACCACAGAGCAGGTGTGCTCGAAGTCGTGGTATTTGGTGTTGCTGGCCCTGTAGCCCGGATACTGCCCGTGAAAAAGGCTCTGCACGTCGGCAAAGGCCCGTCGCAGCAACGCGGGATCAGAGGCAGGGAAAAACTCCCGCAAACACTCCTCGGCCTCGCGCAGGACGCATTCGCCGTCAGCCGGGTCCACCATGTCGTAGAGCTTGGCGGGCTTCCCGCCCGTGGCCGCGTTGGGTGCGATCATACGTGTGCGGTCTCCTTGAACTTGTCGCGAATGGCCTTGATGACATCGAATATCTCGATGAATATTTCCACGATCTCCGGGTCGAAGTGGGTTCCGGCGTCCTTTTCAAGGATGGCCAGACACTTCTCGTCAGGAAAGGGGTCCTTGTAGGACCGGGGCGAGGCCAGGGCGTCGTACACGTCGGCCACGGCGCAGATGCGGGCGGCCAGGGGGATGGCCTCGCCGCTTAAGGATGCCCCCATGCTCGCCTCGGGCGACCACAGGTCTGGCAGGACCGTGCCGGGATAGCCGCCCCCGGCCCATTTCTCGTGATGGCAGCGGGCGATGTCGCTGCTCATGGCGTCCAGGCCCGAGGTCTGGTTCTTGAACAGTCTGGCCCCCCAAACCGTGTGCCACTTGACCGCCTCGAACTCCTCGTCCGTGAGCTTGCCCGGCTTCTTGAGGATGTTGTCGGAGATGCCGACCTTGCCCACGTCGTGGAGCATGGCGGCCAGCCGCAGGTTGTCACGGGTGCGTTTGATGTCCTTGGCGCTGTGTTTGCGGCGCGCGGCCCAGGTGCCGTATATCTCGGCGCAATAGGCGCCCACGCGCTGGACATGCGCCCCGGTCTCGGTGGGGTCGCGCAGCTCGGCCATCTGCATCATGCGCAGGATCAACTCGCGGTTCATGATGCCGCGCTCGATGGCCACCGAGGCATTGTTGCAAAACAGCGGGATATAGGTCTTGGCCTCGTCCGTGAACGGGCCGACCGCGCCCGCTTCGTTGCGCGCGTTGATCAATTGCATGACGCCCACCAGCCGGCTCTCCTGGGCAATGAGCGGGATGGTCAGCATGCTCGTGGTCCGGTAGCCGGACTTCTGGTCAAAAGACTTGTTAAAGGCAAAGGGCAGGGTCGGGTCCAGCTCGTAGGCGTCGTCGATGGCCAGGTTGCCGCGGGTCTTGGCCGCATAGCCGACAATGGATTTCTCGCTGATGGGGATGGCGAAATTGTGATACAGGGCCGCGTTGGCCGACTCGCCCTTGAACAGGGTGTCGTTCTGCACGTAGCTGAAGATGAGGCTGTCCTTTTCCACCAGAAAGATCGAGCCTGCGTCCGCATTGGCGAACCGCCTGGATTCGTAGAGAATCTTGTCGAGGATGGTATCGACATCCTTGAGCTGGTTGACCTCCTCGCTGGTCTTGAGGATGGTCAGGACAGCGCTGTCCGCGCACCTAAACTGATTATCCGGCATGGCATCACCTCTGCTGCGTTACCCCCATATCGCCCAATCCTCGTGAAAAATCAATGCGCTTCACTGGAGCACCCGGCACGGGCCTGGGCGCTCCCGGCACGGGCCATCGCCGGGTTTGCCAATGGCGCGCGCTGTGCTACGGTGGACCAAAGTATTGAAACCGGGGCGCACTCCATGACAATCATACTGGACTACCACGAACAAACCTCGCACAGCCGGGGGCGCATCACGGGCCGACCGCCAAACCAGGACAACCGGCCCATGCCCTTCAAACGGTACGCAGGCGTGCCCACCCTGACCGCCGGGGCCGACGCCGACCTGCCCGATGTGTCCCTCAATCAGGCCATGCTGGGCGCAGAGGGCACCGCGCTGCCGGACCGCGCCGACCTGCCGGGGCTGCTGGCCTCGGCATGCAGCCTGACCGCGGGCATCAGCCAGGCGCGCAAACTGCCAAGCGGCGCGGTCTTCCACTTCCGCACCGTGCCGTCTGCCGGGGCGCTCTTTCCTGCCGAGCTCTATCTTGCCGTGCAGAACGTCATCGGAATGGATGACGGAGTGTATCACTACTGCCCCATACTGCATGCAATGAGCCAGCTGCGGGCCGGGCCCGTCTTTGTTCAGGCAGAGAGTGATCGCGCGCCCATGGTCCGGTTCCTGCTCACCTCGGTGTTCTTTCGCAGCGCGTGGAAGTACGGGGCGCGCGCCTACCGCTACTGTCTGCTCGACACCGGGCACATGGCCCAGAACCTGCTGCTGGCAGCGGCCATCCACGGTCTGGGAGGCTCTCTGGACTATGATTTCGACGATGCGGCCATGAACGCCATGCTCGGCCTGGACCCCTCCCTGGAGGGGTGTCTGGCCGTGGTCCACGCCCTGGGCTGCGACCAGACCACGGCCTGGGCACCCCCGCCCAGGGCCACGGCGGACGACCTGCCCGGTTTCAGCCGGTGCGCGCCCAGGCCCGAATCGCCGCCCGAACTGCTCGACGCCCACCGGGCCACGGCCAGCTTTGCCCGCTGCCCCACGGGTCGGCGTCCCGGGCCGCCAGGGGAGTTCGTCCCCCTGGCCGATCCTGAGTTCCCGGCCTCCACCGCGGCCACCATCCTGGCCCGGCGCTCGCGCCGCGATTTCGTGTCCCGGCCCGCGCCAGCTCGCGACCTGACCGACCTCCTCGGCCTGCTCTGCCTCGACCAGGGGCCGGACTGCACCGGGGCTGTCCACGCCGGGTTCCTGGCCGACCGCACCAGCGGCCTGACGCCGGGCCGCCATGCCCTGCTCCGGGCGCACCACGCCACCACCCTGCTCGCACCGGGCAGCCTCCTGACCAAGGCGGCGCGCGTCTGCCTGGACCAGGGCTGGCTCGACACCGCCGCCCTGCACCTGACCTTTACCGCGGATCTGGCCGGGCTAGTGCGCCGCTGCGGCCCGCGCGCCTACCGCTATGCCCACCTGGAGGCGGGCCGCCTGGGCCAGCTCGCCTATCTGGCGGCCACGGCCAAGCGGCTGGGCGCATGCGGCATCGGCGCGTTCTTTGACCAGGAGGCAGCCACCCTCCTGGCCCTGCCCCAGGGCCACGCCCTCCTGTACCTTGTTGCGGTCGGTTGTGTTCGCAACCCCTGATTCTCCGAGGCAAGCCCGTATTTTGCAAAGCATGCCAGCCCGCATCGGCTGTTGCGGTCCCTTGTCGAAAACAGAAACCGCCCGGTGCGGCGGGAGCCGTACCGGGCGGAGCGCGTGTGCGGGAGAAAGCGGCCCGCGCCTAGCCGAGGATGGCCTTGAGGTCTTGGTCGGGCGTGGTGATGGCCGCGATGTTGTAGTTCTCCACCAGATAGTTGAGGACGTTGGGGGTGATGAAGGCGGGCAGGCTGGGTCCGAGCCGGATGTCCTTGATGCCCAGCGCCAGGAGCGAGAGGAGGATGGCCACGGCTTTTTGCTCATACCAGGAGAGGATCAGCGAGAGGGGCAGGTCGTTGACGCCGCAGTCAAAGGCCTTGGCCAGGGCCAGGGCGATCTGCACCGCAGAGTAGGCATCGTTGCACTGGCCCACGTCGAGCAGACGCGGAATGCCGTTGATGTCCCCCAGCTTCTTGTCAAAGAAGCGGAACTTGCCGCAGGCCAGGGTCAGGATCACGGTATCCTTGGGGGCCTTTTCCACGAACTCGGTGTAGTAGTTGCGGCCCGGCTTGGCGCCGTCGCAGCCGCCCACCAGGAAGAAGTGGCGGATGTCGCCGGACTTGACCGCGTCGATGACCGTCCCGGCCACGGCCATGACCGCGTTGCGGGCAAAGCCGGTCATGACCGTGCCCTTGTCCGTGTCTGCCGGGAACCCTGCCATGGACAGCGCCTTGTCAATGACCAGCGTGAAGTCGCTGTTCGGGACGTGGACCGCTCCGGGCCAGCCCACCAGACCGGTGGTGAAGATGGAATCCAGGTAGGTGGTGGGTTTCTGGATGCAGTTGGTGGTCATCAGGACAGCGCCGGGAAACTCGGCGAATTCCTTTTTCTGGTTCTGCCAGGCCGTGCCGTAGTGACCGGCCAGGTGCTTGTATTTCTTCAATTCCGGGTACGCGGTGCAGGGCAGCATCTCACCGTGGGTGTAGACGTTGATGCCCGTGCCCTCGGTCTGCTTGAGCAGGGTGGCCAGATCCTTGAGATCATGGCCGGAGACGAGGATGGCCTTGCCCTTGGTCGCTCCCAGCTTGACCTCGGTGGGTTCCGGGTGGCCGTAGGTGGAGGTGTTGGCCGCGTCGAGCAGCTCCATGGCCCGGATGTTGATGCGCCCGCATTCCAGGGCGGCCTCCACGCACTGGGCCAGGGTCAGGTCCGTGGACAGGGTGGCTGCCAGCAGTTCCTGGAGGGAGGCGTGGAGCTTCTCGTCCTCGTGGCCGAGGATGGCGGCATGGTCGGCATAGGCGGCCACGCCCTTGAGGCCGTAGGTCAGGGTCTGCTTGAGGGACTTGAGATCCGGGTCTGTCTCCGGGTCGTTTTCTATGCCATACTGCCTCCCCTGGGCCAGCAGCGCGTCAAAATCGGCGGCAGGATCGAGGGCGGCTGGACCGTCAAAGACAACGCCGGGCACGCGGACCTTGAGACCGTCGCGCAGGGCCACGCACTCCTCTATCAGCTTGACGAAGCGGTCGTCGTCGAAATTGACGTTGGTCAGGGTGGAGAAGACCGCCTCGGCCACGAAGCGGTTGACCCTGGAGTCGGTCACGCCTGCCTTGCGGGCGGCGATGGCCACCAGGGAAAGTCCTTTGGTCAGATGCAGGAGGAGGTCCTGAAGGGTGGCGGTGCTGTCGCTCTTGCCACAGACTCCGGCCTTGATGCAGCCGCCTTTGGCGGTCTGTTCGCACTGATAACAAAACATGTGTCGTCTCCTTATGGCTGGTTTCCGGGGTTACCGATTTCTGGGTTTTCGTGAATGGCAAGTTCAGAAGTACCGTTAACCAGACTACAAAAGTATGACTTGAGTCAAAAACCGCAGGAAAAAATCATCCTCTTCAGATTATAACGCGGACAGCTGGGTCAGGGGAACCGGGCGTTCTGAGCACACCGCCTCGTTAGCCGGACAACCTGCTGCGTCGCCAAGCTGCCAGGGGCCGCACACACGCCCTTTCTTTCACTCGCCGCATTTGCTAGGGATGGCTCAACTGAGACCATACCGGGTGTTGCCATGAACCGCGCTCTTCGAAACCTCATTCCAGGATGCTGCCTGGCCGTTGCCCTGCTGCTGGCGTGTCTCGCCCAAGCGGCAACGCCCCTTGCCGACGCCCGGCCCTCCGTGCGCAAGCAGATCCTGTTGCTCAATTCCTACCATCAGAACTTCCTCTGGAACGAGAGCATCTTCCGCGGCCTGACCGATGTGCTCCGGCCCAATGAAACGGGCATCATCCTGCATGTGGAGAACATGGACACCAAGCGCGTGGTGTTCAACGAACACTCCCAGCAGCAGTTGCGCGACGTGTTCGGGCACAAATACAGGGGCATGACCCTTGATCTGATCATGGTCACGGACAGCAATGCCTTCGACTTCATGCGCCGCTACCATCAGGCGCTGTTTCCAGAGGTGCCGGTGGTCTTCTGCGGGGTCAACTTCTTCACCCCGGACCTGATCGCGGACCACCCCCTGTTCACGGGCGTGGCCGAGACCCTGGACATCCGGGGCACCCTGTGGTGGGCGCTCAACCACCATCCCGGCACCGCATCGGTCCACCTGATCAACGACACCACGCCCTCGGGCCGGGCCGTGACCAGGGGCGTCAAGGCCGACCTGGCCACCTTTGCCCCGGATGTGACCCTGCACACCATGGAGGCCGCCGACCTGGACGAGCTGCTGGAAAAAGTGGACAAGCTGCCCAGAAACAGCCTGATCCTCTACGGCGTCTACTTCCGCACCCCGGAAGGCCGGTTCCACGACACCGCCGAGGTGCTGCGGGCCGTGTCCGCCAGGGCCAGCGTGCCCATCTATGGCCTCTACGACTTCGACCTGGGCCACGGCATCGTGGGCGGCATGCTCACCTCGGGCTATGCCCAGGGCCAGGCCATGGCCCAGATCGCCCTGCATGTCCTGGCCGGTCGCCATCCGCAGGACATCCCGGTCATCCGCGAGAGCGCGCCCAGGCCCATGTTCGACTACGAACAGCTCAGAAAATACCGCATCGGCATGGACGCCCTGCCCGAAAACAGCGAGATCATCAACCGCCCGACCACCTTCTATTCCGAACATATGAATCTCTTCTGGTTCGGCATGATCTTCACGGTGGTCCAGATGATCATCATCTTTGCCCTGATCGCCAACACCTCGCGCCGCAAGCGGGCCGAGACCGAATTGCGCAAGACGCACCAGTCCCTGGAGGAACGGGTGCGCGAGCGCACGAGCGAGGTCAAGGAAACCATGGAGGCCCTGCGCACGGTCTTTGACGCCTCCCACGACGCCATCTTCATCCACGATGTCACGGGCCGCATCCTGGAGGCCAACGAGCGCATGCTCAAGATGTACGGGCTTTCCGCCGACCAGATCCACGACGTGTCCATCGCCCGCGACATCTCAAGCCGCGACAACGCCGTGTACCGGCTGTCGTCCTACTGGCGCTCGGTGCTCAACGGCGAGCCCCAGAACTTCGAATGGAAGGCGAGACGCCCCCACGACGGCGCGGAGTTCGACGTGGAGGTCTACCTCAACCGGATCGTGTTCCACGGTCAGGAGGCCATCCTGACCAACGTCCGCGACATCACCGTGCGCAAGGAGTCCGAGAACCGCATCCGCCAGACCCTGTCCAAGTTCGAGGCCATCCTGGAGAACTCGCTCATGGGCATCGCCATGTCCAAGGGGCGCAGGCTGGCGACCATCAACCGGCGCGGGGCGGAGATTTTCGGGCGCACCCCGGCGGAGTTGGTGGGCAGCGAGCTGGCCGCGCTCCTGTCCTCGTCCAACGCGGTCACGGATTTCGTGCGCACGGCCCGCGATGCCCTGTCGCAAAGCGGCGAGTTCAACACCGAGCAGGCCTTTCTTGACAGCGAGGGCAACACGGTCTGGTGCCGCATGTACGCCAAGGCCGTGGACCAGGGCAGCCTGGACAAGGGCGTCATCTGGGCCTGGGACGACATCACCGCCCAACGCCGCGCCCAGGACGACCTGATGCGCGCCCGCGAGGACGCCGAGGCCGCCAACCGCGCCAAGAGCGAATTCCTGGCCGCCATGAGCCACGAGATCAGGACGCCCATGAACGCCATCGTGGGCATGACCGACATCACCCTGCAAACCAGCCTGACCACCGAGCAGCGCGACTATCTCAAGACGGTCATGGACTCGGCCCAGCACCTGCTCGGCATCATCAACGACATCCTCGACCTCTCCAAGATCGAGGCGCGCAAGCTCTGCCTCGACCGGGTGGATTTCGACCTGCCCTCCCACGTCCGCACCACCCTCAAGGGGTTGGAGATGCAGGCCCGGCAAAAAGGGCTCGACTTCGTGCTCGAACTCGACCAGGACGTTCCGGCCTGCGTCAAGGGCGACCCCCTGTCCCTGCGTCAGGTGCTCATGAACCTGGTGGGCAACGCCATCAAGTTCACCCACAAGGGGTCCATCCGCGTCCTTGTCAGCCCGGCCCAGGCGCAGCCCGACGCCGACGACCAGCGCACCGTGGGGGTGCGTTTCGAGGTGGCGGACACCGGCATAGGCATCCCGGAAAGCTTCATGGGCACCATCTTCCAGAGCTTTTCCCAGACCACACGGGCCTTTGGCGGTACGGGGCTGGGCCTTGCCATCTGCAAGCAGCTCATCGGGCTGATGGGCGGCGACATCTCGGTCACCAGCACGATGGGCAGGGGCAGCGTTTTCTCGTTCGTGGTCCGCCTGGAGCCGGGCGTGGCCTGCCCTGTGGACGAGGAGCCCGGCCCGGTCCGGCCCCCGGCCCCGTATCGCCCCCTGCACATCCTGGTGGCCGAGGACAACGAGGTCAACATCATGGTCACCACCCTCCGGCTCAAGGAGATGGGCCACTCCTTTGCCCTGGCCAAGACCGGTCTCGAAGTGCTCGAACAGCTCCGCCGGGAACCCTTTGACCTCATCCTCATGGACATCGAGATGCCCGTGCTCGACGGCATCTCCACCACCAAGGCCATCCGCGCGGCCCTGCCCGACGGCCCCATCCCCAACCCGGCCATCCCCATCATCGGGGTCACGGCCCACGCCCTCAAGGAATTCCGCGACAGGAGCCTGGACGCGGGCATGGACGACTATGTCGCCAAACCGGTCAACTTCAACGAGCTGGCCCTGATCATCAATAGGCTGGCCGGGGGCGACACAGGCCAACCAGCCCCGCCGGAGGCAAATCCGCAGCCGGACGCGCCGGAACCGGCTGACGCACCGACCGCGATGCCGGACGCGCCGGACGCACCCTGGACGCCAGGGCTGGCCATGGAGCGGCTGGGGGTGGACGAGACCGTGTTCCAGGGATTCCTGGATACGGCCCGGACCGAGCTGACGGCCATGGAGCTTGAGCTGCGGCAGGCCATGGGCGCAGGCAATGATGCCGGCGGGGCGGCCCTGGCCCACACCATCGGCTCCATCTGCGCGTCCATCGGCGCATCTCGGGCGGCGCGGGCCGCCAGAAGTCTGGAAGCCGCCTGCCGTGCGCAGAACGAGGCCCGGCCTGCCCTTGAAGCCCTGGAGGCGGAGATGGCCTCCCTGCGCGGGCTCATGGACGGAAACTGAGCCACTCCTGATATAACGGGTTTTACACCTTCGCCCGGTTGGGCTATGCACAGGGTTCAGTGGACCGAGGCCAGCCTTGCCGGAGCGTTCCGGCCAATCGGCGGCAGACCTTGTGTGGCGGGAAAGTGGCAACAGCCCGCCACCATCCGGCAACAGCCCGCCACCATCCGCCCGCAGCGGCCCGCCAACACGGGAGGAGCGCCATGCCCGACCAGTCCCTCGCCGATCTCAGGAAGTTCGTGGCCCCGGAATTCGTCTTCGGCCCCGGCGCAGGGTCCCTCGCGGGCCAGTTCGCGGCCAACCTTTCGGTCAAGAAGGCCCTGATCGTCTCAGACCCTGGACTCGTGCGGCTCGGTCTGCCCGACCAGGTGGCCGCCAGCCTGCTGGCCGAGGGCGTGGACTGCGCCCAGTTCTACGATGTGACCGCCAACCCCCGCGACTCGGAGGTCATGGCCGGGGCCGACCTCTTCCGGCGCGAGCAGTGCGACGCCCTCGTGGCCGTGGGCGGCGGCAGCCCCATGGACTGCGCCAAGGCCATCGGCATCGTCTGCACCAATGGCCGCCATATTCTTGAATTCGAGGGCGTGGACAATGTCGAGCGGCCCGGACCGCCGCTCATCTGCATCCCCACCACGGCGGGCACGGCTGCGGACATCTCCCAGTTCTGCATCGTCAACGACACGGGCCGCAAGGTGAAGATCGCCATCGTCTCCAAGACCATGATTCCGGACGTGGCCCTGATCGACCCGGCCCTGACCATGAGCATGGACGCGCACCTGACCGCCCACACCGGGCTCGACGCCCTGACCCACGCGGTCGAGGCCTACGTCTCCAACGCCAGCTCGGCCATCACCGACCTCCATGCCCTGGAGGCGGTGCGTCTGGTCCACCGCCACCTGATCCGGGCCATCGAGACCCCGGACGACATGGGGGCGCGCACCGGCATGATGCTCGCCTCCACCTATGCGGGGCTGGCCTTCTCCAACGCCATCCTGGGCGCGGTCCACGCCATGGCCCACAGCCTGGGCGGCCTGCTCGACCTGCCCCACGGCCTGTGCAACGCCATCCTCCTCGACCACGTGGCCGACTTCAACCTCGCTGCCGCGCCCGAGCGCTACCGCCGCCTGGGCAACGCCCTGGGCGCGGACATCCCGGCCAGCGCAGGCGAGGAAGATATCAGGCGCGGCACCCTGGGAGCCATCAGGGAGCTCAAGCGGGCCGCGGGCGTGACCCAGACCCTGTGCGACCTGGGCATGACCAGGGCCGAACTGCCCCTGCTGGCAGAAAATGCCCTGGCCGATGCCTGCATGCTCACCAACCCGCGACAACCCACGGCCAGCGAGGTCATCGGCATCTATGAAAAGGCGTGCTGACCGCCCAGCGCCCGATCCAGGGGCGGAGCGGGAAAAACTGATCGGCCTGGGCAGACGGTCCATCGGCAAGAGCTATTATCCAGAACTCAGAAACCGCCTGGATGAACTGGAGCGGTTCCGCGCCCTGCTCGACCGCGTCAGCGACGCCATCTTCGTGGTCAACGCCGACACTGGGCTGATCGTGGACTTTTCCGGCGCCACCCTGTCCATGCTCGACTGCGGCAGGGAATCCCTGCTCGACATGCCCTTCAAGGGGCTGCTGCCGGAACACATAGCCCGCTATGCAGACAATCTCTTCAACATCTCCACAGAGACCCTGAGCCTGGAAACCGAGTTTCGCCATCCGGCCACGCCCGATCGGCTGCCGGTGCCCGTGGAGATGACCCTGCGCATCGTGGAGCATCGGGAGGTGCGCCAGGCCATTGTCGTGGCCCGCGACATCTCGGAGCGCAAGCGCAGCGAGGAGTCCATGAAAAAAAGTCACGACGAGCTGGAGGTCAGAGTGCGCGAGCGGACCAGGGAGCTGGCCAGGGCCAACAAGGCCAAGACCGAATTCCTGTCCATCGTCTCCCACGAGCTGCGCACGCCACTGACCTCCATCATCGGCTTTGCCAAGATCATCCGCAAGAAGCTGGCGGAGCGCGTCTTTCCGGCGGTGGACCGGGACCGCGACCCCAAACTTTGCAAGGAGATGGACAGGATCGGCAAGAACATCGACATCATCGAGGCCGAGGGCGAGCGGCTGACCGCCCTGATCAACGATGTGCTGGACCTGGCCAAGCTTGAGGCCAACAAGGTGGAATACCGCATGGAGCCGCTGGCCCCGGCAGAGTTTCTCCGGCCTGCCATGGATTCGTCCTCGGCCCTGTTCCAGGCCTCGGAGGTCCTGTTCCTCAACGAGGTGGGCCCGGACCTTCCCCAGGTCATGGGCGACCGCCACCGCCTGATCCAGGTGATGGTCAACCTCTTCTCCAACGCCGCGAAATTCACACGCCAGGGCAGCGTCACCTGCCGCGCCGAGCTGGTGGGCGCCCACCTGCGCGTCAGCGTGGTGGACACGGGCGCGGGCATCCCCCAGGAGCAGCAGACCTCCATCTTCGACAAGTTCATCCAGGGGCAGGAGAGCCTGACCGACCGGCCCACGGGCACGGGCCTTGGCCTGCCCATCTGCCGTCAGATCATCAAGGACCACCAGGGGCACCTGTGGGTGGAGAGCGCGCCCGGCCAGGGCAGCAGGTTCCTCTTCACCCTGCCCGTCATCGCCGACGCCAAGCCGGAATGACCCGCCCGCCGGACGTGAAAAAGGGCCGGTGCGCACCCTGCGCACCGGCCCGGATCGTTGCGTGTCGTCATGGCCGCAAGGCCGTCCCTTCATGGCTAGAACCGGAGCAGGTAACGGTGGGCAATGTCCCTGTAGGTGCCGTCCCGGCGCATCTGGTCCAACGCCCGCTCCAGCTTCTGACCCACCTCCGCCTTCTCGGGATAGTCCGAGGCGCGGGACAGAACCACGTAGGCGGGCTTCTTCTCCAGTATCTTCTTTGGCAGGTAGATGATGGAACTGGTCATGCCCATGGTCTTCAACCGGTTGTAGGTCACGTCGATATTGCCCGCGTAGGCGCTGACCTCGTCGGAGATGAGTCCGCTCAGGGCCGAGGCCTGATCAGGGTAGGTGCGCAGGGTCATCTTCCCGGCCTTGGCAGCCGCCTCGAACTCCTCGCCCAGCGACACCCCGGCGGCACGGCCAATGGTCTTCCCGGCCAGGTCGTCGAAGGAGCGGAAGGAGAAGTTGGTCCCCACCTTGGTGAAGAGCACGTAATCGCTGTAGTGGAGGGGGACCGCTTCCAGAAAGATGGCGTATTCCTGGCGCTGCTCATCCTTGAACAGGGCAAAGGCGCCGTCGCACTCCCCGGCCTTGACCATGCGCACCAATTCATCCCATGGCCTGAGCAGAATCTCGATCTCGACCCCGGCCCGGCGCGCGGCCTCGGTCATGACCTCCACGTCGATGCCCGAAGCACGGCCCTGGGAGAGCATGGAATAGGGCGCGAAGTCCATGTCCGAAACAAAGGTGAATGTCTGGGCTCGGACGGCCTGGGCCATGAACGTCACGACCAGGACCAGGGCGGCAAGAAGGGATCGCATCGGGTGTCTCTCCGTGGGGTGTGGGGTTGTGGCTTTCCGTGTACCGCAATCGGGCGTTGTACACAATCGCCTTGCGCGCCCGTGATGATCACAAAAGTTTATCATATGCACCTTCATCTTTGTCCGGCAATGGCATAGGATGAGCCAACAGACTTCTGGGGAGGGGACGATGCAGTGAAGCCGGATCACATCCTGATCATAGAAGACAGTCCCGAATTCGCAAGACTCGTGGCCCATCACCTGGAAGCCAGCGGCTTCTCTGTCCATCTGGCCGAAAACGGGCGCGCGGGCCTCGACGCTTTTGGCGGGCGCCGGTTCTCTGCCGTGCTCTTGGACCTGCAACTGCCGGACATGGACGGCCTGGCCGTGCTGGCCGACATGGCCGACCGGAGCGACTCCATCCCCCTGATCGTGGTCTCGGGCAGCAACGGCATCGAGGACGCGGTCCAGGCCGTACGCCGGGGCGCGTGGGATTTCGTGGTCAAGGGCGAGGCCGTGCTGGCCGAACTGGATCATGCCCTGTTCAAGGGGCTGGAGCGCGCCGCCTATCTGGCGGCCCAGCGCGCCCGGCTCGACTTCGAGATCGCCGAACACCAGCGCACCCAGAAGGCTCTGGGCAACCAGATCGCCTTTCTCCAGACCCTCATCGACGCGGTGCCCAACCAGGTTTTCTACAAGGATGCGCAAGGCCGCTACCTGGGCTGCAACAAGGCTTGGGAGGAGTTCGCGGGCATGACCCGCGAGCAGGTGGTGGGCCGACGCGTCGAGGAGTTCGCCCCGCCCGCCGAGAGCCCCGTCTTTGTCAGCAAGGACCGCGAACTCATGGCCACGGGCGGGCACCAGGAATACGAGCAGGTCACCCGCTTCGGCGGCATTGAGCGCGACATCCTCATCCGCAAGGCGGTCTTCAATGGCCCTGACGGCACCCCTGGCGGCATCGTCGGCGTCCTGACCGACATCACCCGGCAAAAGGACATCTCCCGCAGACTGCAAAGGAGCGAGGAACGGCTGCGCACCATCCTGGAGACCTCCCCCCTGTCCATCATCGTGGTGGACATGGAGAGCGGCCAGACCCTGTTCTGCAACGCGCGAGGGGCTGAATTGTTCGGCGTTGACCGGGCCAGGGCCCAGGGCATGTCCACCAGGGCATTCTACGCCGACTGGCAGGCCCGCGTCGATCTCTTCGAGCGCATCATGCAGGAGGGGCGGCTGGACAACGTCGAGGTGGAGATGGTGCGCGCCGACGGCAGCCGGTTCTGGACCCAGGCATCGGCTGTGCTCATGGTGCTGGACGGGCGCAAGGCGGCCTTCATCGCCTTCTGGGACGTGACCGCGCGCAAGGATATCGAGGAGTCCCTGCGCAAGTTCCAGTTCATCGCCAGCGCCTCCCAGGACATGATGACCCTGATCAACCGGGATTTCGTCTTCGAGGCGGCCAACGAGGCGTACCTGGACCACCACGGCAGGCCTGAGAGCGGCGTCATCGGCCATCCCGTGGCCGAGCTGTGGGGCGCGGGCCCATTTGAGAAGGCCATCAGGCCCAGGCTGGAGAAGTGTCTGACCGGACGCAGCGTCGTCTACCGCGAGTGGTTCTCCTTCCCGGTCTCTGGCCGCAGATTCTACGAGGTGACCATGTACCCCTACTGGGGCGAGGGCAACGATGTCACCCATGTGGCCACCGTGACCCGCGACATCACCACCCGCCAGTACAACGAGACCGTGGCCACCATGCTCTACCGCATTTCCGGCGCGGTCAGCACCACCACGGACCTCGAGGACCTCTACCAGCGCATACACGCCATCCTCAATGACAACATCGAGGCCGCCAACTTCTTCATCGCCCTGCTCGACAAGCAGCGCACCCGGCTCGAATTCCCCTACATTGAGGATGAGAAGGACGATTTCAAGGGCAAGATCATCCCTCTGTCCGAAGAGGACACGTGCAGCCTGACCGTGGAGGTCATCCGCACCGGCAGGCCGCTGTTGGTGACCAGCAAGGAGCTGGCCTTTGTCGATGTGCCGGGTCCGGGCGATCCCGGCCTGCATCCGGTGGACCGCATGGTCCGCAGCGAGTTCCTGCGCGCCAAGGGGTGCGAGGCATCGATCTCGGTGGGCACCCCCTCGGAGGTCTGGCTCGGCGTGCCCCTCAAGATCAGGGGCGAGGTGGTGGGCGTCATGGCCGTGCAGTCGTACACCGACCCCTACCAGTACACGGCCCGGGACGTGAACCTGCTCACCTCGGTCTCCGAGCAGGTGGCCCTGGCCATCGAGCGCAAGGCCAACGAGCGCGACCTGCTCAAGGCCAAGGAACTGGCCGAGGCCGCCAGCCGGTCCAAGAGCGAATTCCTGGCCAACATGAGCCATGAGATCCGCACCCCCCTCAACGGGGTGCTCGGCATGCTCCAGCTGGCCCAGACCACCCGGCTCGACGCCGAGCAACGCGACTTTGTGGACACCGCCCTGGCCTCGGGTCGCAGCCTGCTGGCCATCATCAACGACATCCTCGACTTCTCCAAGATCGAGGCGGGCAAGCTTGAGGTGATCACCGAGCCCTTCAGCCTGACCCCGTTCCTCGATGACGTGCTGACCACCTTCCGGGGCGAGGCCCGCGACAAGGGGCTGACCCTGGCGGTGGACATCTGGCCCGGCACGCCCGAGCATCTGACCGGCGGCAAGAGCCGGGTGCGCCAGATCCTCTTCAATCTGGTGGGCAACGCCATCAAGTTCACGGACCAGGGATCGGTGACCATCTCGGTCTGCCCCCTCGGCCCAGACCCCAGGGACGGCAGGACGCGACTGCTCTTCAGCGTGAGCGACACGGGCATCGGCATCCCGGACGCCATGGTGGACCTCATCTTCGAACCCTTCACCCAGGTGGACGGGTCCTATATGCGCCGTCATCAGGGCGCGGGGTTGGGGCTTGGCATCGTCAAGCGGCTCATCGGCCTGCTGGGCGGGTCCATGTGCATCGACAGCAAGACCGGGCGCGGCACCACCCTGCATGTGGTCCTGGGCTTTGACAGCGCGACCCAGGCCGACGCCGCCGATGGTTCGGACAGGATCACTGGCCCGGCCCGCCAGGGGCTGCGCCTGCTCGTGGTGGAGGACAACCGGGTCAACCGGCTCATGGTGGCCCGCATGCTGACCATGATGGGCCACGCTGTGGAAACGGCCAACAACGGCGAGGAGGCGCTCAAGACCCTTGAGACACAGCCTTTTGACGCAGTGTTCATGGATATCCAGATGCCGGGCATGAACGGGGTCCAGGCCACCCGCCGCATCCGCGAGGCGGACCAGGGCTCCGGCATCGACCCGGCCATTCCGGTCATCGCCATCACGGCCCACGCCATGGCGGGCGACAGGGAGATCTTCCTTGAGGGCGGCATGGACGACTACATCGCCAAACCCGTGGAACTGACGGAACTCGAGGCGGTCCTGGCCCGGCTCTTTCCCGCGGCGTGACCGACATGAGCGCCCCGGCCCTCTCCATCATCGTCCCCAACCACAACTACGGACGCTACCTCCCCCGGCTGGCCGCCAGTCTGGCCGGGCAGCAGGGCGGCCTCGACGCTGTGGAGCTGATCCTGGTGGACGACGGCTCCACCGATGACTCGCGCCAGGAGGCCGCAGCCCTCAAGGCGCTCCCCCTGGCCGGATTCTCGGCCCTGTGGCTCGACCACTGCGGCCACCCCGGCCCGGTGCGCAACGCGGGATTCGCCAGGGCGCAGGGCGGGCTGATCCTGTGCCTGGACCCGGACGACATCCCCGGCCCCGGCTACCTGGCCGCCTGTCTGAACGCCCTGGCCGAGCGGCCCGACGCCCATCTGGCCTACACCGATTACACCCACATCGAAGACGGCCACGCCCGCGACATCCCCCTGCCGGACTTCGACCCCGGGCTGCTGCGCGTGCAGAACATCCTGCCGCCCGCAGCCGTCATTCGCCGCAAGGTCTGGGAGGCGTCGGTCGGCTACCGCGCCAACACCGCCTACGAGGACTGGGACTTCTGGGTCCAGGCCGCGGTCAACGGCTTCGGCTTTGCGCGCGTGCCCGGCCCCCGGTTCGGCCACCCCATGCACGGGGCCAACCTCTCCTATGCCGCCAGAAAGAACGACGCCCGCGCCAAGGCGGCCATTGTCCTGAACAACGCCCTCTTCTTTCCCGCTGGGGTGCGCCACTGGGCAGACGCGGTCATGACCGGCCAATCCTGGGCCGATCCCGGCCCGCGCGGCATCATCCCCACCCTGGACGTGGTCAGGTCCATGCTCGCCCGAAGCGATACGGACAGAGGCTGAGTCACCCCTTCCTCCTTCCCTTTTTTTCGTCCTTTCTCTCCTCCGGTCAGTCTAGAGTTTTTCAGGATTTTCACTGGCCTTCCGGTTGCACTTGGGGTAATTTCCCGCCAATGGGACTGAATACCCACGCCGCCCGTCCGGTATCCTACTTCCCCGTCTCCCCGGTGATGCTGTTTCCGGAGGCCTTGGGGGATTTCTCCGTCTACCTCTGGCAGGGGGGGGACTTTGTCCTCTACACCGTCTCCGGCCAGAAGTTCACGGTCCGGCACCGCAAGACCCTGCACGACAACGGGGTGCGCGAAGTCTATGTCCAAAGCTCGGAAAAGCCCCAGTACGAGCTGTACATAGAGCGCAACCTGGGCACCATCCTGCTTGACGAAACCCTGCCCATCGAGGTCCGCTCCCAGGTTTTCTACGAGGCCTCCACCGTGGTCATGCAGGACATCTTCGACCACAAGCTGCCAAGCGCGGTCCGGGCCAGACATTTTTCCCGCATCACCGAGATCGTCAAGAACTCCATCCGTTTTCTGGCCTCGGACAAGACCCTGTCCGCCGTGGCTCCGTTCATCTCCCACGACTACAAGACCTACACCCACTGCATGCACGTGTTCATCTACTCGGTGGCCGTGTTCCAGGCCTTTGACATGAGCGAAGCGGACACTTACGAGTGCGGCCTGGGCGCGCTGCTGCACGACATCGGCAAGGCCAGGATCCCCCGGCGCATCCTGAACAAGCGCGGCTCCCTGACCCAGGCCGAACGCGACGTGATCAAGGAGCACCCGGTCCACGGCGTGTCCATGTGCGCCCATCTGCCCATGACCCAGAACACCATCAACTGCATCCTCTTCCACCACGAGAAGCTCGACGGCACGGGCTACCCGGCGGGTCTCAGGCGCGAGAGCATCCCCCTGCCCGTGCGCATCATCTCCGTGTCCGACATCTACGACGCCCTGACCACGGCCCGGCCCTACGCCGAGGCCATGCCCCCCTACGAGGCCCTGACCCTTATCCGTCACCAGATGCGCGACGGAGTGGACATGGACATCTTCAAGAGGTTCGTGGCCGTCCTGAGCGGCGCAGACATGATCTGACGGGCTGCGGCCCCTGTGCCCTCTCCTACTTTTCTATTTTCCGCATCGCATGGCGCATTCTCCTTTACCCGGCACCGCTCTGTGCTTAAGGTCCATGACAAGGCTGGGCCATGACAGGCCCGGCCCATGGACACGGGAGGCACGCATGACGCCAGACAAGGGACACACCACCATGGACGAACTGGAGGAAGTCCTGTCGAATTTCGGCATGGCCGACGATCCGAACTGGGTCGCCGTGGTCCTGTTCGTGCGCAATCTCCTGCCCCGCCTCTCTGTCTACACCGACCAAAAAAAGGCCGAGATCCAGCACGACATCCTGGCCGAGCTGGCCAGGTGCGACTTCTCCAGGGATCACCTCGAAGCGGTGGTGGCCATGCTCGACATGCACATCATGCAGACCATCGGCGCTCTGGAGCTGGAGGAGGCCCTGACCCAGGAGAAGCGGTCCGCCACCGAGCTGGTCAACGAGATGAACATGATCATCGGCTCCATGCAGGGCCACGGCGAGCGGCAGAACCGCAAGCTCAACGCCTTCAAGGAAGACACCGTGGGCGTCATCCAGTCGGGCGGAACCCGCTCGCACATCGTGGCCAAGGTGCGCGGCATGTTCCAGGAGCTCATCGTGGAGTTCAGGGAGGAGGCCAGGGAGTTGCAGGAACGCACCCAGGCGCTGGAGCACACCGCCAACTTCGACCCCCTGCTGACCGAGCTGCACAACCGCCGCGCCCTGGACGCCCATGTCCAGGCCTCGGTCCTGGCCCTGCGCAAGGGCCAGGGCGGGCCGCTCTCGCTGATGATGATCGACGTGGACCACTTCAAGCGGGTCAACGACACTTTTGGCCACCAGGCGGGCGACGACGTGCTCCACGCCCTGGCCCGGATCATCACGGCCCACGCCATCCAGTATCAGGGATTCGCGGCCCGCTACGGCGGCGAGGAGCTGGTGGTGGCGGTCAGGAACATGCCCCTGGACACCGCCGTGCTCAAGGCCGAGGCCCTGCGCATGGATGTGGAGAACTACGACTTCCGCACCCGCACCGAGGGCCGACTGTCCGAGATCCCGCTTCAGTTCACGGTCTCCATCGGCGTGGCCGAGTGTCGGCCCGACTGGGACGCGGCCAGGCTGATCAGCGCGGCAGACACGGCCATGTACGAGGCCAAAGCCCATGGCCGCAACCGGGTGAACGCGTACCGAAAACCCTGATCGGGTCTGAAGATCGATAACTGCCGATGCCTGAAACAACTGTATCAACTAGATTTTTAACTTGCCGAAAACTCCTGGTCACCGCTGGTGTCCTGTGTCTCTTCCTCTCCCTTGCGCCGGCCTGGGCCAAGGGGCCTGAGGGCCGGTTGTCCGTGGTCCTGCTCCACGGCGTGGACAGGGACGACGCCCGCACCAGGGCCATGGCCCAGGGGCTGGCCGAGGCCCTGTCCTGGCGCGGCGACATCGTCTCCATCGTTCTCGGCTCCCAGGCGCGCGGGGACGAGCACTTCCACGCCCGGTTCGAGGCCCTGCGACCGGCCTGGGGACACGCAGCGCCCACGGTTGTCATCGCTGACGGCGAGGCATCCTTCGCCTTTGTGCGCAAGTACCGCGACGATCTCTTTGCCTATGCCCCGGTCCTCTATTGCGGCATGGATACGCCCGACCCGGAATACCTGCGCCAGTGCGGCGACTGCACCGGCCTGCCCGAGACCCCGGACGTGGCCGCTGCCGTGGACCTGCTCTTCAGACTGCGCCCGGACACCCGGCTGGTGGTGGGAATCATGGACGGCTCGCCGGGATCGCTCGCCCTGAGCCTGGCCACGGAGCGGGCCGTGGCCCAGGCCGTGAGCGCGGGCCAAAAGCATGTCCAGGTGGTGTTTCCAGGCCACGAGCCGGGCGACGAGGCCGGGCTGACCTTGCGCTCGCTCCGGGGTGTGGCCTCAAGCATACCCGCGAACGGGGCCGCGCTTTTCCTCGGATTCGCCAACGACGCCCAGGGCCGGGCAGTGGACCAGGACGAGGCCGTGCGAATCCTGGCCGGGCGGAGCAGCGGCCCGGTCTTTGCCCTCTCGGACCGATGGATGGAGCCGGGCACGAGCCAGGGGATCGCCGCTGCGGTGAGCGTGCCGGGCCGCGACCTGGGCGCGGCCCTGGGCGGGCTTGTCCTGCGCATCGCAGCCGGGGAACCGGCCCGGGAGATGCTGCCCGAACGTCTGTCCGCGCGGGCCGTGCTCGACCTGACCGTGCTGGCACGGTTCGGGGTGCCTGCGGACCGGCTCCCGGCAGACGCCCTGACCCTGAATCCGGTCCTGGCCCCGGACGATCCGGCGGGCGCTACACCCACCGGAACCTTGGCCCTGGCCGCCGTCCTGGGGGCGCTGGCCTGGGCCTGGCTGCTGCTCAGACGCCGAGCAGCCCGTAAAGATACGTGGCCTGGGCCGCGGCCATGAGCCCCACCGCCGCACTGGCCACATAGACCATCCGCCGCGTCTCGCGCCGCATCCGGACGCACATCTCGGCCAGCTGGCCCGACACGTATTCATGGGTGTATTTACTGTGGCTCAACCAGATCATGACCACCTCCCGCCGTTGTGTCCGCGCCCCGGTCGTCGCCCAATGCGGGCAAGCCGGACCCCGGACCTTTTCCGGCAGCATAGCCGCCCGTTCAAAAGGCACGACCATTTTTGCGGCAACAGGCAGACAACCTGGTCACTTTTGCGTGACCGGACCGTGACGCGGTCCGCTGGGGTTCAGGAGGGTTGCTGGGAGGAGGGAATCGTCTGGAGAAAGCGGACCAGGGTCCGGCAGACCATCTGGTCGTAGTGCCGCTCCTTGCCGACCAGCTCGGCGGCGGCGTTGATGGGCGCGAGCCCCTGGCGCAGGGGCTTGCCCGTGACCATGGCGCAGTAGGAGTCGGCCACGGCGGCGATGCGGCCCAGATGGCCGATGCTGTCGCCGGAGAGTTTGTTGGGATAGCCGCTGCCGTTGAGCCGCTCGTGGTGCTGCATGACCGGCTCGGCCAGCTCGGGCCGGGTCAGGTTGAGCCGGTTCAGAATTTCCAGGCCCATCCTCGGATGCTCGCGCATGGTCCGCTGCTCGGTCGGGGTCAGCTGCTGGATTCTGGAGATCATCATGGGCGAGACCCTGCTCATGCCGATGTCGTAGAGAAAGAATCCCAGGGCCACGGTCTCCAGCATCTCGATGATGATGTCGCCCCGGTGCATCTCCATGTACACGGCCAGGGCCAGGAGCGATCCATTGATGCGCCTGCGCTCCGGGCCAAGATCGCAGTGCAGGTGTTGGACG
Source organism: Pseudodesulfovibrio aespoeensis Aspo-2 (assembly GCF_000176915.2). Lineage (NCBI taxonomy): Bacteria > Pseudomonadati > Thermodesulfobacteriota > Desulfovibrionia > Desulfovibrionales > Desulfovibrionaceae > Pseudodesulfovibrio > Pseudodesulfovibrio aespoeensis. The sequence continues at coordinate 23,125 of NC_014844.1, read as the reverse complement.
ACCGTGCCCATGCGCCGGCTGTCCTCCACCACATAGACGCAGAAGGAGGACAGGGCGCGCGTCAGCCCGTCCAGCTCCTGGGGCATGGGGTGGGCGTACACCGCGTCCTGCCTGCGCGCCAGTTCGCCGATGAAGACCCCGGCCTTCTCTTCCCAGGTCAGGTTGGGGTCGTCCAGTGCGGTGTCGAGGTTGCAGGCCACGCAGGCCGTGTACGCCTCGATCTGGTTGCGGGAGAAGAAGAGCAGCCCCTGCTCGCTCAGCCCCCGGAGCCGCTCGCGCAGCCGCCGGTCCACCTCGCGCCCGGCGCGATAGACCGGGGAGAGCACGCGGATGTCCTCGCGCCAGTGGAAGAGATCCACAGGAAAAGAGGCCCTGGGGAAACAGTCCAGGATATTGGGGTCTATCTGGTTGTATTCCTCGGTGTTCGGGCCGTCGCCGCCCTCGATGCCGTTGATGCCCAGAACGTTTTGCCGTTTCGCCATATTCACACAGCCCGTGGTTATCGCCGGGAAAGGGAAGTCCCCCTATAGCCGCGAAATCCGGTTTCGTCGAGCCCCGGGCCTCAGCCAAGGGCGGCGCACAGGACCGCCGCCGTCCACAGCGCGGCGCAGGCCACCCCGGCCACCGGGATCATCCACCACTTCAGGCGCACGGACCGGCCCCGCAGCCGGAAGGTGCCGCAGCAGGTGAACAGGCTGGCGACCATCTGCGCGAGCAGGCCGGACACGGCCAGCGCGGGCAGCGCGGCGATCCAGAAAAGCGGGTCGGATATCCACCGGGCGGTCACGGGCCGCGCCTCCCCTGGAGCGCACGACGGACCGGGCTCAATTCATGATCCATTCGACCAGCAGGGGCGGACGCGTCAGGCCGCTGATCTGCCGGAAGTGACACAGGGCCGTCAGCTCCACGCCGTTCTTGATGATGGACACGGGCCGGTCAGACGACACGACCACCACCACGATGTCCTCATGCTCGGCAGTGAACCGCAGGGACGAGTTGAAACGCGCCCCGCGCGCCCTGTTCTCGCCGGGCACGGCCCGGCCATCCATGAGGCAGGCAAAGCCGTGCAGCTTGAGATCGCGGCCCAGGTGCAGCGCGCCGTCGAGCTTGGCCAGGGAGCAGGCGAGCTTGAGCTGGCCGCTATCCCGAAGGTCGAGGGGACTCTCGAAATGCTGGCCCGACATGAACAGCCGCTCCACCCCGGTGTCGATGACCAGAGTGCAGCCGTGCTTGCGGTCGCGCACCCGGTTGACCATGAGCGAGGCGATCTGGAGCAGGGTGTGCTGGTCCTCCATGGGCATGTCCGTCTCCAGCAGCTGCTCTTCGAGCTGGACCAGATTGGCCCGCATGTTGGAAGAGTGGAACGCGCCGTCATAGAAGGTGCAGACCAGATCGTCCTTGAGCCACAGGAAACCGTGGGTGCCGCTGAACTGTGCGGTCAGGTACGCGCCGGGCATGGGGCCGATGGCGATACCGAGCACCAGAGCCCCGTCCGAGACGAGCACCCGCCCTGAATCCTCCACGGCCTGCAACAGTTTGCGCACATGCTTGCAGTCCTCCAGCCTCGGCTGCTCCGTGGCCGGAAACCGGCAGATGAAGCGCACCTGACCGAGCTGGCCCGGCTCCACCACCACCATGCGCCCCCGTGGCCGCGCGCCCTCCTCCTGCGTGCCTGACACGCCAAGGACCGCGTCCAGAAAGGGATAGACCCTGATCCGGGTGTCGAGCCAGCCAAGTTGGCTGCGCTCGTCCACGATGTGGTCGCGCACGGCGTGGGTGGCGCAGTGCTGGAGCACGATGCCCGCAGTGTCCAGGTCCATGATCTCCCTGGTGGCGAAGTTCTGGGCCAGAAGTCCGGCGGCGTATTCGAGCCAGCGCGAGGTCGGACCGGTGGAACACATGGCCGGATGCTCGTCCGTGAACCACATCTGGTAGTGGAGGGCGTGGGAACGCGCGCCCAGAGCGATGGTCCCGGCCAGGTCGAGCCCGGACTCGTCGGACTCGATCAGCTTCAGATGACGGCCCGACACGGGCGAACCGCGCCAGGAATTTGAGTAGATGTAATAATCGCGCAGTTTTGGCTCGTGCCCGACCAGCAACCCCTGAGGATCACAGATACGCGGCGGCGAATCAGGGCTGACAGCGTAGATGAGCGCGGCCCGGCTGGGCGGCGAGAAATGGGACAGCCCCAGGCGCAGGCCGTCCATGATGTGAAAGATGCAGATGCTTTCAAAGGATGCTGTGCCCATACCCGACTCCGAAACGTGTACGCATGCCACGGTTTTGACAGGTCATGATCATGAGTAGGCTGAAAAACGGAGAAATGTCCAGATGGGAAAACGAGATACGCGCCTCCTGCCGGGATAAACAGGACTCGGGTGGGCCGAACCGGTCAAGACCGGGCGGCCATGAGCAGGTCGGCCAGCTCGCGGACCACGCCGTGGCCGCCGCGGGCCAGGGTCACATATCCGGCCAGGGCACGCACCGAGGGATGGGCATCCGCCGGGGCCACGCAGAACCCGGCCAGGGCCATGGCCCCGGCATCGTTGACATCGTTGCCCACAAAAAGAATATCCGCCAGGGCCACCCCGCGCCGCTCGGCCAGCGCGACCAGGGCGGCAGGCTTGTCGGCCACCCCGCTCTCGGCGATCAGGCCGAGCTTCATGGCCCGGGCCTGGACCACGGGGTTGGTCTCGGTGCTCAGGATGCACTGATCCACGCCAAGCCGGGCGATCATGCCCACGGCCAGTCCGTCGCTACGGTTGGCGGCCACGGATTCGCGCCCGTCCTGGTCCACGAAAACACGGTTGTCGGTCATGACCCCGTCAAAGTCGTAGACCACGAGCCGCACCCGCTCCACGCCGGGCAGACCGCGCTCCTCAAGCAGGATCAGCTCGCCGTCCGGACCAAGATAGAGCGGCGTGTCGCCGAGCCGGTTTGCGGCCCGTCCGCCGCCATGGGCCATGATGGCGCTGGCCGCGCGTTCCCTGTCGGCCACGGACACGCACAGGACCACGCGCCCGTCCATGCACTCGTGCATGCACCCGACTTCTGCCACAGGCCTGTCAGACACCACCGGCACCAGGCGCAGGGATTGCCCGAACGCCCCGGCCAGGGTCTCGCCCGCACCAGCACCGGCATCACACCCCCCTCCCGGCACGTAGCCCAGGCCCTTGGCGTAAAAATCGCGGGATTTTCCAATGTCGCGGACCAGCAGCACGACCGCAGGCACCTGGGGCGCGAACAGGGGAGTCATGATGGGTGCCATGGCGGCTCCTTATGGGTTTGTGACCGGCCCGGATGCCGGAGTTGCGCAAAGGATACGCCGCCTTGCCCGCGCGCGCAACACCCGCGCGCCCCACGACAAAGCCTTCCCCACACCGGAACGCCCTCCGGCACGGCCCGCACAACCGACTTCGCCCAAAAAGTCAAAACATCTCAACAGGACAACAGGCAGTCAACCGCCATGGACAGACACCGCTGACCCTCGGATGCCGCCCGCCTCCCTGCCCCAAGATCGCTCTGACGCCATAGATTTTTTCCACAGCGCAACACTTCGGAATTATAACCATACTGCCACTGTGCCAAGCAGGGTTGCCGCCGTCGCCATGCCCTGACCGTCACGCTCCGCCGCCCGGTTGTATCTCCCGCATTCCCACGCTGCCGCGCGTCAGACAGGAATCATTACTTTAATTATTCCAGGCAAATTTTCATTTTCTAGATTTTTTATAGATATTTTCTAGAGCCAGTAATTCCCTCAGTTTCAGTCAAAGAGGTTGGCCCACGGTGCCTGAGGGGATGATCCAAAGGTATGGCGGCTGTCACGCCGCCCTTGCGGTGCAGGCTTCCATCACCCGCCCGCTAGCCCGGATCAGGCTCGGTGCGGCCTTCTTTGAGGGCGCGTTTTTGCTCCTTGCGCTCCTTGTGGCGCATGAGCAGATCCCACTCGATGGGCATGACGAACAGGGTCAGGGTGGTGGCCACGCACAGGCCGGTGACAAAGGTGGTGGCCATGGTCCCCCAGACCAGCGAGTAGTAGGGGATGCCGAGCGCCATAGGCAGCAGCCCCAGGGTGGTGGTCAGGGTGGTCAGCAGGATGGGCCGCAGCCGGATGCGCACGCCCTCGCGGATGGCCTCGGCCCTGGTATAGCCTGCCGCATAGAGCCGGTTGATGAAGTCGAGCAGCACCAGCGAGTCGTTGACCACCACGCCGGTCACGCCCACGGTGGCGATGAAGCTGTTGACCGTGAACAGGGAGCGCGTCAGAAAGGTGCCAAAGACCACGCCGGTCAGGGCAAAGCACACAGCCGAGAGGATGACCACGGGCTGGGTGTAGGATTGGAACTGGCAGGCCAGGATGGTGTAGATGAGCATGATGGCGATGAAAAACGCATACATGAGCGAGGTGAACGACCGGCCCGTTGACTCGAACTCGCCGGCGAAATCGAGCTTTGCCCCCGGATAATCGGCCTGGATCGTCGAGTAGAAGCCGCGCACGTCGTGGACCACGCTCTGGGCGTTGACAGGCCCGCCGGGCCGGATGTTGGCGGTCAGGGTCACGGACCGCTGGCCCTGGAAGCGGCTCAGCTCGCCCGGCTCGCGGTAGGTTCTGACCTCCACCAGATCGCCCACGCGCACCGGGCCATGGGCGTCCTCGATCGCCGGGATGTCCAGGGCGTCCTCAGGCTCCTTCATAAACCGGCTGTCGATCTTGAGACGCAGGTCGATGTCCTCGTCGTCGGTGCGGTACTCGCCCACGAACCGGCCATCAAGCACTCCGCCGGCCAGGGCCGCCACCTGAGTCGGGTTCAGCCCATGCTCCGAGACCCGGCTCGGAATCGGACTGAAACGGAAGACCCGGTTGTCCGAGCCGGTGTCCGCGCTGAAATCGATGAGATATGGCGCGATCTCCTCATTGCCCTTGATCCAGGCCATCACCGCTGTCTTCAGGGCCGCCACCGCCGCCGGGTCCGAGCCGAGCACACGGATATTCAAGTCCTTGCCCGAGGGCGGTCCGCCCTTTTCAGGCCAGATGCGCAGGCTCCACCCCCCTTGGGCAAAGGGGACGAGTTTTTCGCGCACCGCGTCGAGCAGGAGCAGCGGATCATTGTCCGGGTTGTCCATGAACGCCTGATCGGCCTTGTCAGGCAGCTCCACGATGACAATGGCCCGGTTGGAGCCAAAGATGTTCTCATAATCTTCGTTGATGTCCATCCCGCCCAGGGCGGAGCACGACTTGGTGGTGCCCGGCCCGAAATCCGCGATGGCCCGCGAGACCTCCTTGGCCTTTTCCGAGGCGACGCGCACGTCCGTGCCTACCGGCCCTTCCATGGAAACATAGTAGAGGGTGTACTCGTCCGGGAAGAACTTGATGCGCAACAGCGGCACCGCCCCTGTCACCGAGACCACCAGCATGATCACGGCCACCACGAACGCGCCAAAGACCACGCCCATGGTCTTCCACTTGTGACGCATGGAGAGCGCAAGCAGGACGTCCGCCCCCTGCCTGATGGCCACCAGAAACCGAGGGTCAGTGGCCCGGCGGGAATGGGTGCGGGCGTCGGCCTCCAGCCTTTTGGCCCCCGGCCAGTCCAGAAAATGGAGCGGCAGGATGAACAGGCACTCGATGAGCGAGGCGATGAGGGCAAAGGTCACGGCCTTGGGCACCAGGGCGAAGAACTCGCCGATGGACCCGGTCATGATCAGCATGGGCAGGAAGGCGGCCACGGTGGTCGAAGTGGCGGCCAGCACGGGCAGGAACACCTCGCTGGTGCCTTCCACCACGGCCTGCGCCAATCGCTTGCCCTCCTGCACATGACGGTAGATGTTCTCCACCACCACGATGGCGTCGTCCACGATGATGCCGCTGACCAAGACAAAGGAGAACAGGGTGATCTCGTTGATGGAGTTGCCCGTCAACTGCATGATGACCATGGTCACCATGAACGAGAACGGCACGCCTACCGTAGTCAGCATGGCGTTGCGAAAACCCATGACCACCCAGATGCACACGCAGACCAGAACAATGCCCACCAGCAGGTTGGAGCCCAGGGTGTTGATGTTTTCGTTGATGTTGACGCGCTGATCCTGGCTCAGGACCGACTCCACCCCCTCCCTGGCGAGCAGGCCGTGAAAATCGGCCACCACACCCTCCACTGCCGCGCCAATGTCCAGGGCGTTGCCTTCCGGGGTCTTGATGATCTTGATGGACACGGAATCCCGGCCATTGACCGAGGAGATGACGAACGGGTCGCGATAGTCCATGGCCGCGCGGCTCATGACATCGCCCACCGTCACGAACGAGCCATCCAGGTCGCGCCGGATGATGGTGGCGGCAACCGCGTCCCGCGAGCGGAACTTCTCGTCCACCACGATGACATACTCGCCGGAATCACTGACAAAATCACCGGCAGGCACCGAGACATTGGCCGCTTCGAGCGCCTTGGCCGCCTCGTCAAAGGTCACGCCAAGGCGCATCATCTTGCCCGGATCGAGCGAGACATGGAACTCGCGGGTGTACTCCCCCTCTATCTTGACTTCCTTGACCCCGGGAATGCGCTGCAAGGGGATCTTCATCTCCTCGGCCATCAAGGTCAGAGCCCGGTTGGACCGCTCGCCCACGAGATTGACGGAGATGACCGGCAGCCATTCGTTGACGCTGATAACCGTGAAGGTCGGCGGGTCCATGTTTGACGGCAGGTCATTCTGTATGGATAACACCTTGAAGCGCAATTCGTCATACAGCTTGTCGTAATCCGTATCATCCAGGAACTTCACCAGAATGGAGGCGCGCTGGCGAAAGGAGCGCGAGCGGATGAACTCCACGTTCTCCAGGTCTTCCAGGGCGTCCTCGATCTTGCGGGTGACGAGCATCTCCATTTCGTCGGGGCTGGCACCGGGCAGAAAGGCGCTGACAATGACCTTGCCCATGCGCACGTCCGGATACCGCTCCACCGGCAGGCTGAACATGCAGAACACGCCGGCCACGGTCAGGACCACGAAAAGAAGGTTCACAAAGACCTTCTGCCTGAGGGTCATGCGCACCAGCCCCTCAATGGGCGTACTTCTGCCAGCCGTCGTCATCGCTCTCTCCAACCTCTAGATCGGGCCAAAAACCGTTGTAACCGCCTACGGACGCAACAGGAAGCTGTCACCCGGCCGCACGTCCGGGCTGCTCACGCGGCGCATGCCGTCGTCGGCCCCGCCCAGCAGGACCACGCGGACGCGATCATTGTCCGGGGTCACGAGAAAGTGCTCTTCATACGCCTTGACCAGGGCCGTGGCCGGGACCAGCACAGCCTTGCCCGGGTCCGGCAGATCGAGCGTCAACTCGGTTCGCAGCCCGCCCCGGAACTCGAAATCCCCTTCCCCTATCTCCAGGTCCACATTGATCTTGCGCGTCTGGGCGTCAAAACCGGGCGATACCCTGGCCACGGTGGCAGGAACCGTAAGATTCAGATCGGTCAGCCGCAGCTCCACCCTGTCGCCCTGCGATTCCAGGGCGCGGTATTCCTCGCTGGACAGGGCAAACGGCACCAGGAGCACATCATAGCGGCCCAGCTCGGCCACCTTGGCCCCGTTGGTCAGCCACTCGCCCGGCTCGATGAACCGGGTCACCACCTTCCATCCGGGCGGGCCGACAAGCGAAAACCGCTTCATCCGCTCCACGAGCACCCGCTCCTCGATCTGCTCGGCGCGCAACTGCTGCAGGGCGGACTGATGCGCCCGGATGTTATTGTCCAGAGTGGACTGGGGCGCGTTGTTGCTGCGCACCAGCTGCTCGTAGCGCTCCATCTCCTTCTTGCTGTACATCAGTTCGCTTCCGAGCCGCTGCTGATCGGCCCGGTTGGCCTCCAGATCAAGCTCGATGAAGGTGGTGTCCAACTGGGCGAACACCCCTTGCTCGCCCAAGGTGTCGCCCACGTCAGCCAGCACCTTGTGAACCCGGCCCGACTCCTCGGACACCAGGGTCATCAGCGTGCGCGCCCTGGTGAATGCGGTCAGCATCGACCGCCGCTCCGCCGACTGGACCACGAACGTCTCGCGGCTCTTCGCCAAGTCCTGCCCGGCACTCCCGGCATCAGGGGTCTTTGCAGGCGCAGCCGGTTTCGCCTCGGCAGGCTTGGGCTCGCTCCCAGCCTGGTCGCCGCAGCCACCGAAGAGCAGTACACCGCCAAGGGCCAGCAGGGCCAAACCGGTCATCATCAGTCGTTTCATCCACTCACCCCTCTTGCCCTTGTCCAGACAGCCCGCAGCCGCCCTGGCCAGGGCGCAGTATGAAATCCATAGCTCGGCCCAAAAGCGCCTCCATGTCCGGCGCATCAACAAGCAGGCCCACCCGGCCCGAATTGATCAGGTGCGCCAACCCGTGCACGCCCGCCCACACGGAAAACACCACGCTGTCCGTGTCTGCATCGCCGAAATGCCCCAGCCCCACAGCCTCGTCCACCGTCGCGCGGAACAAGGCATAAGCCTCCATGGACGTGGCTGCAAGATCCCCCTCCAGGTCCACCTCGGAACAGTCCGTGCAAAACATGAGCTGAAAATACTCCGGCTCGGCCAGGGCAAAACACACATACTCGACGCCCCCGGCCCGCAAACGCTCAAGCGGGTCCGGACACGTTTGCGCGCGCAACCGCTGGCTCACCACGAAACGCCGAAACCCCTCATCCCGCAAGGTCGAGAGGATTTCGCGCTTGCTCTTGAAATATCGGTAGATTGCCGCCGGACTGTACTCGATGGCCCCGGCAATGCGACGCATGGAGACGTTGTCGAAACCCTCGCGCACAAACAACTGCCTGGCCGAATCCAAGATCAGCCGCCGCATCCGGTCCCTGTCACACTCACGCCTAGTTCGCCTGCTCATCCGGCACCCTCTAGCAAACACCGTTCACCTTGTAAACACCGTTCACCACTCACGGGGCGGGGGCAGGGGGGGTGGAGTGAGGAGTGAGAGATTCCGGGGGGAGAACTTGTTCCAAAAGTTCTCCCCCCGGACCCCCCTTTCAAAACTTGTTGGGGCTACGCCGCCTGGAAGGACAAAGGGGAAGCAAGGGCTTGATGGCACCGTAGGGGCCTGCCGTCCGCCGGGGGCGAGCCGCTTTTTGCTAAAAGGATACGAGGGCTGCTTTCCCGCTTATCCACGCCCTCTCCGCCGCTCTCCGTCGCTCTCCGTCGCTCTCCGTCGCTCTGTTCCCTCAGCCTCGCCTTGGGGCGGAGCGCCAAACAGTTTTGGAGAGTCCAGAGAACCTTTTCCAAAAGGTTCTCTGGCCGCCGGAGGCATACCCTCTTTACCGGAGCGGCGTGAGCAGCGCGTTGACCAGTGGAAAGGTGAATTCGCAGGCTCCATTTGCGTCGATTTTTTCGCTGCGCAGGAGAAGGAGCACCCCGGTCAGATAGAATGAGACAAAGGCTCGCGCGGCCAGGGCCTCATCTGCCGTGGCGTTGATTTTGCCTGCGCGTTTGGCACCCTGGAGCAGAGCCACCACCTGTATGGAGAACCGCCAGAACTGGTCTTCGAAAGGATCGCGCCAGCCACCGTGCTCGCTGATGGCTCCGAGCAACACATGCCGGGAGCTTTGTTTGTGCCGTGCAATGAACTCGTATCGGCAGCGGAGCAGGTATTCAAGTTGTTCCTGCAGGCCGGTGGCCGGAAGCTTGGCAAAGGAATCCTGGGCCATGCCGACCAGGACTCGCTCGTACACCGCCCGGATCAGGTCGTCGCGCGTCGGAAAGAATTCTTGCGCTTTTTCGCGGCTCACGCCTGTTTCATCGATCAGGCTGTCCAGTTCCAGCCCGGCCAGCTCGGATACCTGGAACCGGGCGCTTGCTGCGGCAAGCAATGCTTCTCTTTGTTCTGCCATGATCTCTCCCTTTTCTTGTGCCCTGGTACCGAGTGTTGGGTATGGCGCATGGGGCGTCCATTATTTTATGAAAACTCCTGAATCAAGACCGCGATGGCCCCAGCGCCTTGGGAAAAACAGCCTGCTATCTAAAAAACACATAGCCGTGAATGTTCTCGTGGTTATTGTTTGTTTACAAGCGATTGTGCGATCAACTCTTCAACACGTCGAGTATCTCGATATTGGCGGCTTGCCAGGCCGGATACGCCCCGGCCAGGACACCCAGGAAGCAGGACCCGAGCAGTGTCAGGCCGAGGTTGGCGGGGTCGATGATCAGGGGCAGGTCGGCCAGGGCGCTGCCCACGGTCACGAGACCGAGGGTGGAGGCCACGCCCAGGGCTCCCCCCACTGCGGCCATGAGTCCGGATTCGAAGAGAAACTGGCGAACGATATCGCGCCGTCTGCCGCCCACGGCCCGTCGGATGCCTATCTCGACCCGGCGCGAGCGGACCACCAGAATCATGATGGAGAGGATGCCCATGCCTCCCACGGCAAAGGATATGGACGAGGTAATGGCGCCCAGGGTGGTCATCAGGTCAAGGGCCTGTCGTTGCAGTTGGATGGTGTCCTTGGGCGACATGGTGCTGAAGTCGTCGTCCTGGCCGGGGTCGATGGCGTGGCGCGCGCGCATGATGGCCGTGGCGGATGCGCCCACGGCGTCGAGCCCGGCCTCCTTGGAGAGCCGCAGATACACCCCGTTGACCCACGGCTGGTTGCTGACGCGGCGCATGTAGGTGGTCAGGGGCATGAGCAGGTACTCGTCCTGGTCCTCGCCCGAGAGATCGCGCCCCTTGGCCTCCATGACCCCCACCACGCGGAAGCTGGCCCGAAAGAGGTAGACGGACCGGCCCACAGCGTCTTCGGGCTTGCCGAAGAGACGGCTGGCCAGAGACTGGCCAAGCACGCACACCTTGGCGTGGTTGCTGACCTCGGCCTCGTCGAAAAACCGCCCGTGATCCGGGTAGTAGCTCCTGATGGACTGATAATTGGGCAGGGAGGCCATGAGCTTGGCGGCCAAGGCACGGCCCTCGGCCCGCACCTGCATGGTGGTGGAGACAAAGGGCGTGCCTTCCAGGACCGATGGCACCCCGTCGATGACGGCCTGGGCATCGCCCAGGGTGAAGTTGCGCACGTTGGAGGTAGTGGAGACTGCGCCGGAGCGGCGGAACCGGATGGACCCGGCCATGACGGCATAAAGGTTGGGTCCGAGCTTCTCGGTCTCCATCTCGGCTTGGCGGACCATGATTTCCGAGACGTGCTGCACGCCGGTGAAGGCCAGCGCCCCGAGGAACACGCCGACCATGGCCAGAATGGCGCGCCACTTGTGGGCGGCCAACGACGAGATGGCAATGCGCAGGTTCAGGGCGGGTGTCATGGGCAGCCCTGCTTCGGCGTGTTGGCGCAGGCCCTGGCCCGGCACGTTGCGGCCCTTAGTACTGCGTTTTGTTCCATGCCGTGTTCCCGTTGAAGATGCAGTGCCACAACCGCTCAAAGGCGTGGCCGGTGTTGCGTGCGTCGTCCGGGTCGGCCTCGAAGAGCCTGAGCCCGTGCTCGTAGAAGGCGCGGGGCCGGGTCCGGATGCGCTCGGCAGTGACGGCAAAGCATCCTGCCGCACCCCGGACGATGAACTGGTCGGGCGGCTGCGCGTCGAACAGCTCGTCGAACACTTCGGCCACGGGGATGTCACGGCCCCATCCGGCCCAGCGGCCCTGGTTCGCGACATCGCGCAGATCATGCGGACGGCCCAGGCCGTCGCACTTGATCCGGAACCAGGCGAATCCCTTGAAAGGGGTCTTTTTGACCACAACATCTTCAATCATGGACCGCAACATGGAAACCGTGCCTCGGCCCTGCTCGCTGATGTGATCAAACGGATCGCCCTGGAGAAAGACACTGACCGGCGCGAGTGCCTCGTAATGGTGCACGATGTGGGTCAGCCAGGTATGCCCTTCGCGTCCGATGTTCGGCAGCGCCACTGCGTTGGCTGCCGGTTGGCCGCCCTTGTCGTACACCACGTAACCATAGCCAAGCTCGTCGGCCCAGGCGATGTCCTCACCGTAGCGGGCTATGATCACGTGGACGCGATTATCCATGGTGGTGGTGTCCGCAGTGGGAATGCCCGTGCCCAGCACCGTGATCGACCGCAACCCCTTTGAGCACGAACGCCCGGACATAGGTGGGCTGCGCGTCGCAGGACCGCCCGCCTGATCCGTAGCCCACGGCCAGGGAGGTGCCAAGGGGCATGCTTCCGCAAGTCTCGGCAATGGTCCGCAACACGGCCAGCCCAGTGGGGGTGGCCCGCTCCATGCCGCAGTCCGAGCCAAAGGAGGTCAACCCCCTGGCTAGTTCGGCGCAAGCCGGTGCAGGAACTGGCATTTTGCCATGTGCGCACTGGACAAAACCACTGCCCAAATCCACGGCTGAAGCCGTGGTCCGGCCCACGTCAAGGGCGTCCAGCAGGAGCATGGTTCCCGCAATGTCCACAATGGTATCCACAGCCCCGACCTCGTGGAAGTGGACCTGGTCGAGGGTGGTGCCGTGGACCTTGGCCTCGGCTTGGCCGAGCAGGGTCAGGGCGTGTATGGACCGCTTGGCGGCCCGGCCCGATATTCCGCTCGACTCGATGATGCGCACGAGGTCGGCGTGGTGGCGCATGGGCTGGTCCGAGGTCTGGATCACGTCCACATGGCGGGTGGCGATGCCGCCCACCGACTTGTCGGACCAGGCCAGCTCGAACCCGGCGATGCCCAGACGCGCCAGTTCCTGTTCCAGAAAGGCGGGACCGCTGCCGGGACCGTGCAGTTCCTCGTGAGCATGGGCCAGCGCGGCAAGGAGCATGTCGCCGCTGACACCGCTTGAGCAATCGAGATACAGGGTGTGCATGCAGGGCTTCTGGTCGGGTTTCAACTCATACTCCTGTCGGTTCTCGGGCTGGCGTTCGCTTTGCCCCGTTGGATTATAGCGCTGTTTTCTTGCACCCTGCCGACCCGGACACCCCTTTGAAACCGGCAACGCGCATGTTGATCTTGTGGGCCAGGAACCCGGCCCCGAAGCCGTTGTCGATATTGACCACGGCCACGCCCGGCGAGCAGGAGTTCATCATGGCCAGCAAGGCGGCCAGCCCCTGGAAGCTCGCGCCGTAGCCCACGCTGGTCGGCACGGCAATGACCGGCGGAACCACCACGCCGCCCAGGACCGAGGGCAACGCGCCCTCCATCCCGGCCACCGCGATGATGGCCGAGGCGTCGGCCATCTCGCCGACCACTGAAAACAGCCGGTGGATGCCGGCCACGCCGCAGTCGTAGTGGCGCACCACGCGGGTGCCGAGATATTCCGCTGTCCCGGCGGCCTCCTCGGCCACGGGAAGGTCCGAGGTGCCAGCCGAAACCACCACCACCTTGCCCTGCCCAGGACTGTTCCCCCTACCGGCACAGAGCAGACGGGACACGGGATCAAACCGCGCCTCCATGGACGCGGGCAGCGCGTCTGCATGCTCCTGCGTGGCGCGGGTGCCAAGCACGCGGCCTGCGTGGCCCACTGCTGCCGCAAAGATGTTGGCCACCTGGGCCGGGGTCTTGCCCGCGCAATAGATCACCTCCGGGCCGCCGGTGCGCAACTCGCGGTGCAGGTCGAGCTTGGCGCACCCGGTGTCCATGAATGAGTTGCCCAGCAACAGATGCTTGGCCTGTTCCCTGGTCATGTCGCCAGCGGCGAAGGCGTCGAGCACAGCATCGGGATTCACTCGGTCCACTCCTTGAACTGGCATGATCCCAGGCCGATCCCCTTGATCATATCGGCCAGAGAATCACGCTCTTGTGCAATTATTCCGGCATATTGCGCCGGGTATTCAACGGTTGCCACCATATCATCATGGCGCGCCCTGAGGGTCTTCACACCGCGCTCGCGCAAAAAATCTTCCATGGCCCGGACCTTGTCCAACCGCGCCTGGGTCAGGGCGAGTCCCTGCGGCAACCGGGTGGCGAGGCAGCTCTCGGACGGCGTATCCCAGTTGGGCAGGCCGAGACCACGGGCCAGCTCGCGCACGCGCACCTTGGGGATGGCCAACTCCTTAAGGGGGTGGAACACCCCATACTCCTGGGCCGCGCGCAGGCCGGGCCGGGCCGGATCGTCGTCCGCATTGGTCCCGTCCACCAGCAGGCACTCCTGACCGAACTCGCGCCGCATCAGGTCGAAAATCGCCCTTTTGCAGTGGTAGCACCGGTCCGCGTTGTTGCGCCGGACCGCCTCGTTCTCCAGCAATCGCGCCGTCAGGGTGCCGTGCGCAAGGCCAATGTGGCGGGCCACTGCCGAGGCTCTTTCCACGTCGCGCCCGGCGCTCAGCTCGCTGCACACGGTCACGGCCACGACCCGCCCGCCGCTGGCCGGGCCAGTCCCGGCTGCGTGCGCCGCAGCGGCCACCAGCCCGCTGTCCACCCCGCCCGACAGGGCGACCACCAGGAGGCCAGCCGGGGTGAGGCGTGAGCCCATGATCGAGACAAGCGCGTCAAAGTCCATGGCCGAGCCTACCCCACCGCCTGCCGGGCTTCAACCAAATCCGTGTCCGGAATTCGGGCATGGCCATGGCCGGGTCACACACCCCCAAAACCCACCGGTTCCAAGCCGAGCGAGGCAAAGACCTCGCCCCAGCCAGGAGCGGAGAGCGCGGCAAACTGGTCCCGCCAGATCCCGGCAGTCACAATGGGATCATAGGCCGGGTCTATGGGCGGATCGCCAGCCATGATCACGCCCGGACGGCAGCACAGCTCCACGACCGCGTCCGGTCCCAGGATGTCTGCCGCGCGTCGGACGCGAGCGGCAAACAGGTCTGGCGTGAAATCGCCCCGGCCCGCGTCCAGACCCCAGGCCAGGGCGGGCCAGGAAACGCCGCTGGTTTTCCGGTCGAACAGGCCGCAGACGTTCAGAAATTTCATCCGTGACGCGCTCAGGTCAAGGCGCGAGACCTCGGAGCACTCGTCGGGCGTGCGCAGCCAGCGGATCTTGTAGCGCGCGGCCAGATCGCCCGCCATCCGGGTCAGGGTCGGCCAGGCGTGCACATTGCCCTGGCTCGACAGATGCGTCGGGCGCACGCCGAGATCAAGACCGCGCTCGATCTGGGCGCGCCACTCGGCCTCCACCTGCTCATGCTTCACCCGCCCCTCGGCATAGCGGGCGAACAACCGCATGGCCGAGCCGAGGAACACGCCGCGCTCATCCACCAGGGTGGAGAGCTCCTGCCAGTGGTGCACGGGCCTGCCGCGCAGGATGTCCAGATGTATGCCGATGTCCACCCCGACCAGCCCGGCCAGCCCGGCAGCGGCAGCAGCATCCGGCCCGCCCGGCACGATGGACGCGGAGGTCACCACGCCAGCTTCGGCCAGGGCAGCCACGGCCCGCCCCACTGCCGGGTGCACCCCGCAATCGTCCACGTTGATGACAATTTTCATGAGCGCATCCTAGTCACAGGACACCCACCCCGTAAAGCTTCATCCGCCGGTTGACAACGAACAGAGGACTATATAGCTTACTATGTGATGCGTCTTTTAACACGGAGCCACGCCATGCATTATGAACCCGATTCCCTCTTCTTCACCCAGCTTTCGCAGTTTCAGCGGTTGTATTCGCGCAGCCTGGCCGCCCGGCTGGCCCCGCTGGACGTGCACCCCGGCTATCTTGGCGTGCTGCACTACCTGTGGCAGGGCGATGGAGTCACCCAGAAAACCCTCTTTGAGCTCATGCCGGTTGAGCAGGCCACGCTCTCCAACACCCTGAAGCGCATGGAACGCGACAGGCTCATCGAGCGCTCGCCCGATCCCGGAGACAAGCGGCACCACATCATCTCCCTTACCCAAAAGGGCGCATCGGCCAAGGCCCCGGTAATCCAGGCCATCGGCGACCTCCGGGCCGCGGTCAACGCCGGACTGACCGTGACCGACCGCCGCTACTTCAGACGCATCATGCGCCAGATGACCGAAGCGCTGGAAGCGGATCAGGCCGACCCCCTCTTCCTGCTCCTCGACGAGGTGGACGGGTAGTTTTCCCGGGTTGCCATCGGTCCGGCTTCCGGCTAAAGACCTTGCCACGCAGGAGACGACATGAGCAAATACATAGACGTGGTCATTGGCAACGAGACGGTCCGCAAGCATCGGCGGGACGTGGACAAGGATGCTGTCATCTGCTCCCACATCCCCGACCGCCCCTGCCGGATATTTGAATCCAGCGCGGGCGCGGCCCTGCTGGCCCGCCAGCTGCGCGATCAGGGCCACGACTTGACCATCTCCAACTACTACTTCCACGACTTTCCCGACATCACCGAATTCCAGGCCGACCTGAACAAGCCCATCGAGCTTCCGGACAACGCCTTTGATGTCGTCATCTGCCGCGAGGTCATAGAGCACGTGGAGTGCGTGCCGCACACCCTGCGCGAGTTCAACCGCGTTCTCAAGCCGGGCGGGCGGCTGATCATGACCTTTCCCAACCGGCTCCAGATCCGCTCACGCATCCTGCACCTTCTGACCGGTTTTTACCGGGGCATGAAGTCGCCCATCAACCTCGATGTTCCCTTTGGTGACGCCCACATCAACCTCATCGGCTACCCGGAGATGGACTACTTCCTCCGCAAGACCGGGTATGAGATCACTGCGGTCGAGTCCTCCTATTTCCAGGCCAGCGACACCGTGTTCCTGCTTCTGCACCCTTTCATCGCCCTGGCAACGCGCTATTATCTGCTGCACTACAAGAAGACCGCGCAGGAACACGAGAAGACCCAGCCCGACAACATCGCCTACAACACTTTCATAGCGCGCAAACTTCTGAGCCGGGCCTTGTTCCTGGGCAAGGATGTCATCATCACCGCCACCAAGACCGGGACCCCTTGCGCCCGATAGGATTCGCACTTCGATCCCCAAGCTTCCGCAACACTTTCCAACACTCTTTTTTACTTGGCTGTAACGCGCTTTGTCCATCCTGATCCGGTTTTCCCACAAGCATCAGGCGGTGGCCGCAACCCTGTTTTTCCTTTTTTCCCCTTTTGAGCAGCACAGTGCTGCACTCTGGTTTTTTTGCTGCAACAATCAAGTATAATTTAGTTTTTGGCAAACACGGCTGTGTGCTACTCATGATTTTTCCGAGAAATCCTCTAGACGGTATTTCTTCGGATCGTGCATGAAAATTCGCATTCCTTGCCAAATACCCATTATTTTTTTCTGAAGATTCTGCTATAGGATTCCGTAACGCACAACAATGCCCTGTAATGCCACCTTTTCGTTGTTTTTGTAGATAAACTCTAGACTTTGTGCGACAACGTTGTACTTTGTTGACAATCCTTGACTCCCTATGTCAAAGGATGATCATAGAGAGTAAGCTTGTGACACTATGGACAACAAAGACACCACGAGGCCCCCGGCACTGCTCACGGTTCGCGAAGTGGCGGACGTGTTGCGGGTGCATCAGCGCACTGCCTACAGGCTGATCATGGGCGGGAGCATCAAGGCCATCAAGATAGGCAGCCAGTGGCGGGTCACCGAACCCGCGCTGATGGAGTTCATCGAAGAAGGGTGGAAGGTGTCTGCCACCGGACAGGATGGCACGGGAAAGGCGGCCCCGGACAGGAAAGACGCCGATGCCGGACCTGAACAGTTAAAGCTTCCTTTGGATTAAGGAGAGAGCGCATGTCGAAGAAATTTGCTGGCGGGCATGACACCGATCCGGTCCTTACCGTGAATCTTCCCAATGATTTCGGCGAAGACGCTGCGGTCACGGGGCGACTTATCGGCGAAGAGATGTATTTTGACGACACCACTGGCATGCTGACCATGGAGAAGCTCTACCGCGACGAGCAGGGCATCCTGGCCTACGGCATCATCTCCGCCATCGGCCACGCGCGCGAGCGCAGGGCCTACCGCATCGATGAGCGGGCCGAGAGCTGCGTGGTCTCCAACGGCAGCCTGAGCCTTGAGTTTTCCTACGACGAACTTTTCGAGTTGCTGGCCGTGGCCATCGAGTCCGAAAAGGAAAGCGTCAGCCGTCAGGTCAGCGAGCAGGTCCGCCGCCGTCTCGCAGCCAACGAATAGATTCCGGTTTCTCCTGTTCCCTATCCGACATGCGAGGGGGGCCTTTTCGGCCCCCCTTTTCATTGCGCGATGAAGTAGTTCTGCTGGCCAGTGGCCTCCATGACCGACGACCAATAGTCGGAGTCGGTGTTCAGGTAACGCCGCTTGGAGGTGACGAGCTCAAGGGGCAGGTGCGCCATGCTCGTCTTGATTTGGGTGACCACCATGCCTGTCTTGCCCGCCATGGCCGCGTGGACCGCATGCTGGCCCAGGAAGCCGCAATAGACCCGGTCGCCCGCATTGGCAGGCACGGAGCGGATAATGTAGCTCGGATCAATGAACTTCATGTTCATCTCCAGGTTGCGCGCAGCAAAATGCGCCTTCATCCGATCCGCCAGCAGCCCGCAGATGTCGCCCAGCCTGACATTGCCCGAGGCGTCGGTGCGGCGGCTCTCCTCCAGGAGGTCGCGGCCCGCGCCCTCGGCGCAGACAATGAGCGCGTGCCCCCGATGCAGCAGCCGCCGCTCAATGGCCATGAGCAGGCCGCGCTCGCCATCGAACGCAAAAGGCTCTTCCGGGACCAGAAGAAAGTTGACCTCCTGCATGGCCAGGGTGGCCTGGGCCGCGATGAACCCGGCCTCACGGCCCATGAGCTTGACCAGCCCGATGCCCATATCCATGCCTGTGGCCTCGACATGGGCGCACTGGATGGCCTCGGTGGCCTTTTCAACAGCGGTGTCAAAGCCAAAGGTGCGGGTGATGAAGTTGATGTCGTTGTCGATGGTCTTGGGGATGCCTATGACCGCGATCTTGCGCCTGCGCCGCTCCACTTCGTCCACGATGGCGCTGGCCGCGCGCATGGTGCCGTCGCCGCCAATGACAAAGAGGACATTGACGTTCATCCGCTCCAGGGAATCCACGATCTCTCCAGGGTCCTGCGGCCCGCGCGACGAGCCCAGGATCGTGCCGCCGAACTGGTGGATGCTGGACACGTTCTGGGGTGTCAGTTCCTTGAGATCATAGCCGTATTTGGGGATGAATCCGCGCAGGCCGTTGCGGATGCCGAGCACGGTGCGGATGCCGTAGTGGTAGTGGCTCTCCATGACGATGGCGCGGATCACGTCGTTGATGCCTGGGCACAGGCCGCCGCAGGTGACGATGGCGCACTTGGTCTTGGGCGGGTCAAAGTAGAGTTTTTCGCGCGGCCCGGCCTTTTCAAAGTCAAGCAGCATGGTCTCGTTGTCGAGCTCGCACAACTCCTCGGAGGTCATGACCAGCTTGAGCGGCCTGGTTTCATCCACATACCGCGGATGACGCAGGGGGGTGCCGATCTTGGCCGGGCCAAGAGTGCGGATGGTGGTGTCTGGGACAGCGTGTCGCGATTTGGCCATGTGCATACCTTCCTTGTCTTTCCTGTCAGGCGGGTTCAGGCTGAACCGGGCCGAACTCCGGCCCAGGCAGCGGCCCAGAGTTGCTGAACGTTGCGCTTACTTGCGAGTGATACAGCAATATCCTGATTGTACTGAATCTTTTCTTGTGGTCTACCAGCGGCTCGCCTCGGGTTCCGGCAGCTCGTCAATGGCCTCCAGCATGTCAGCCGGGGTGGCAGTGGCTGCACCCACCTGCCCCACCACGATGCCTGCGGCGTAGTTGGCCAGGGTGCAGGCGGTCAGCAGGTCGATACCTGCGGACAGGGCCAGGGCCACGGTGGCGATCACGGTGTCGCCCGCACCGGTCACGTCAAAGACCTTGCGGGCAACGGTGGGGATATGCGTGACCGTGTCCGCGCCTTCGAACAGGGCCATGCCGTCCCCGCCCATGGTGATGAGCAGATTGCGGCAGCCCAGGCGGTCGAACAGGGCGCGTCCGGCCCGAAGCACGGTATCCTGTCCCTTGACCGGCAGGCCTGCGCCCTCCCCTGCCTCCTTGGTGTTGGGGGTGAGCAGGTCCACGCCCTGGTAGAGGTCGTAGTTGACGGTCTTGGGATCGACCAGCACCACGGGCCGCCTGGCGCACCCGGCCACCATGGGCATGAACCGGCACATAAACTCCTCGCAGATGAACCCCTTGCCGTAGTCCGAAAGAATGATCACCGGATACTCTTCCAGAATGGGTTGCAGATAGTTGAAGAGTTCTTCGAGTTCCGCATCCTGAAGGGGCACTGCCAGCTCCTGGTCAACGCGCACCACCTGCTGTGTTCCCGCAATGATTCTGGTCTTTTTAGTGGTCGGGCGGGCCGGATCCCGGATGAGCTTTGTGCGCAGTTGCGCCTTGTTGCAGAGGCGGTCCACCCGCGCCCCGTCCTCGTCCGTGCCGACCGTGGAGACGAGCAGCGCTTCACCGCCCAGGGCCGTGATGTTGCGGGCCACATTCCCCGCCCCGCCCAGCAGCGAAGTCTCGCGCTCGACGCGGACCACGGGCACCGGGGCCTCGGGCGAGATGCGCTCAACCCCGCCGATCATGTAATGGTCAAGCATCAGATCGCCTATGATCATGACCTTCCTGCCCGCCAGAGCGCGCACGGCCTCTCGAATCAACTTGCGTTTCATACTGTTCTTTTCCCAATGGTTCATGGTGGTTCAACTGGTTCTTCGCCAGCGCTTCACCCGCTCATCGCGCCAAACGCGCGGCGCGTGGCTCAGGGGCGGATCGCCGCGGGGTGATCATCGCAATCCCGGCTGCCAAAGCCTTGTCTTGGAGCGGACACGGCCCCGGCCACAGGGGGAACTACGGCAGATCAACGCCGACCTTTTCCACAAATGACCGCAAGCCATCTTCACTGTTGTAACTAATTGTTACCCTGCCCTTTTCCATTGATCCAGCGATGCGGACCTTAATATCCGGCAACTCATTCAGGGCAGCCTGGACAGATTCCAGCTCCGGAGTCAGGGGCTCGGCCTCGGCAGGGGCAGATCGGCCCGGCTTGGAGGGCATATCCATCTCACTTGCACCGGGCAGCCGCCCCTTGCCCTTCCAGAAGACAGCCTGCGCCTCGGCCTGACGCACGGTCAGGCCGTTGCCCACCACGCGCTGGTGCAACTCGGCCTGGGCAGCCGCGTCGCTCACGCTCATGATGGCCCGGCCATGCCCGGCGGTCATGGCCCCCTGCTGTATGTCCCTCTGGGCCGCGTCCGGCAGGTTGAGCAGCCTCATGGCGTTGGCTACAGCTGAGCGGCTCTTGCCCACCTGTCTGGCCAGTTCTTCCTGGCTCAGGCCGAATTCCTGCTGGAGCTGGAGGTATCCCTGCGCCTCTTCAATGGCGTTGAGGTCCTCGCGTTGCAGGTTTTCGATCAATGCGATGGCCAGGCTCTCCTGGTCGGTCATCTCGCGCACCAGGGCAGGTATCTCGGCCAAGCCGGCCTGCCTGGTGGCCCGCAGCCGCCGCTCGCCAGCCACCAGCTCGAAACGGCCATTGGCGACCGAGCGGACCAGCACCGGCTGGAGCACCCCGCGCGAACGAATGGACTCGCACAGATCATCCAGCGCGGCCTGGGAAAACTCGCGCCTTGGCTGGTACGGGTTGGGAACGATGTCCCCAACGCCGATCAGCCGGACCTCGGCAGAGGCGGAAGTCTTTTTCTCGTCCTCGCGCACGCCGCCAAGCAGCGCATCCAACCCGCGTCCCAATCCTCTGTTGCCTGAAACCATGGCCCACACTCCTCGTGCTGATCATGCGCCTTGCCCCAGCTGGGTTTAGCGCCTATAAAGCCCCGAACAATCGAAAAACAATCGGAGCACACATGTCTGACCACATCAACGAACTCTTTGACAAGGACGGCAACCTGATCGGCGCGCTGCTCTCGGCCCAGGCGTGGACACAGGTGCGCCACTCCGTGCTCGTCGCCCTTGGCATCCCGGATCAGGCCAAACCCGTCGAGCGGCCCGAGCCCCTGACCGACTGGGAAACCCTCAAGCAATACTGGGATTTCGCCTACCCGGTCGACACGGATGTCCACTGCGAACTGTGCGGCAACACGACCGACGACTGGCAGGCGGACGATCCGCGCAAATTCCGCCTGACTGCGGCCAATCTGGCCGGGCTGGTCTCGTTCCAATGCGCCGGCTGCCGGGCCAAGGTGGTCAAGAAACACTTCAAGGACCGCATCAAGACCGAATGCACTCCCTTCACCGAGGCCAAGGACCGGTCCAAGGAAGGCCACTACTGATCACTCACCGCTTGCTCACGCTGATCACCCGCCAGCGAGCGGGTGATCACCTTGCCAAAAAACACCCGCCTACGCCCGGCTCGTGGAGCTTTTTGCCACTTCCTGGGCCAGCGCCAGATACGCCTCTGCCCCGCGCGACTTGATATCATAGTTGATCACGGGCTTGCCAAAGCTCGGCGCCTCGGACAGCCGCACATTTCTCGGGATGATGGTCTCGAACAGGTGCTGGGGGAACGCCTTGCGCACCTCATTCTTCACCTGCCAGGACAATCTGTTGCGAGAATCGTACATGGTCAGCACCACGCCGAGGATATCCAGGTTGGTATTGAGCCGCTTGCGCACGAGCTCGTATGTCATGAGCAACTGCGCGATGCCCTCCAGCGCGTAATACTCACACTGAAGCGGCACCAGCAGCTCCGTGGCCGCGCACAGGGCGTTGACCGTCAGCAGCCCAAGGGATGGCGGGCAATCGATGAGCAGGTAGTCATATTGATCATCCACCGTTTCCACCAGTTCGCGCAGATAATACTCGCGCCCGAACTTGTCCACCAGCTCGATCTCCGCACCGACCAGATCCTGCGTCCCCGGCAGAATATCCAGGAACGGGATGTCGGTCTGGCAGATGGCCTTGTGTATGTTTTTTGGCTCAAAGAGGACAGAATACACATTCTCCCGCTTGTCGCCCGGATAAAAGCCGAGCCCGCTCGAGGCATTTCCCTGGGGGTCAAAGTCCACGAGCAGCACCCGCTTCTCCATCACGGCCAAAGACGCAGCCAGGTTCACAGCGGTGGTTGTCTTGCCCACGCCACCCTTTTGATTCGCCACAACGATTCTTCTCGCCACAGGATCCTCACTTGCGCACTGCGGTTTTCGCCCGGTCTCCGCAGGTTTCACGTGAAACATGCGGCAAGACCATCCCTGTTTCACGTGAAACAAATGCGATCAGGCCATGAGTGTTCCTAAGATGAATCGGCAGGGAAGGCAAGAAATGAGCGTCAATAGAAGGCGA